>CAZVOI010000357.1:0-9163 GCA_964628275.1 uncultured Acidobacteriota bacterium
CATGAAGCTGCTTCGAGCGCCTCTGGTCCACAAGTTGATCGCCGTAGGGCTGGGCGGTGTGTTCTTGTACGCGAGCATCGACAAGATCCTGAAGCCGGGCGATTTCGCGCGAATCGTCTACCACTATCAGATCATCGGCCCGAGCCAGGCGCTCGGCCCGTTCTGGCCCAACCTGCTGGCGGTCGCGCTGCCTTGGATCGAAGTCGTGATCGGACTCGCTCTGATCAGCGGGATCTGGAGACGCGAAGGCGCTCTGGTGGCAAGCGGGCTACTCGCCATCTTCGTCGTGGCCGTCGCTGCGGCGCTCCTCCGCGGCATCGACATCGAAAACTGCGGCTGCTTCAGCGTCAGCGGCGCGGGTCGCTCGGCCGGCCTGATGCTGATCCTCGGCGACCTCGCGATGCTGTGGGCAGCGCTAGTTCTGGCCCTCGTGGAGCCGAGTTCCGAGACCGATCCCGCGGCCACGGCGTCCGAAGCTGCGGCCTAGAGACCACGGATCGAGGCTTCGATCGGAACCAGGTGACCTGGCCGGAGTGGCGTGCTCAGCGCGTCAGCTGGAAGTTCACCTTCACGACTATGTAGACCTTGACCGGCACGCCGTCCCTGGTCGCCGGTCGATACCTTCGGCTCTTGACGTTGTCGACCGCGGCCTGGTTGAGGCTCGCGTTCGGCGCGCCTGTCACGACCTTGACCTCGGCGACGTTGCCGCCCTCGTCGATCAGCAGGCTCAACTCGACGCTTCCTTGTGCGCGCAGTTGCTGCGCCGCGAAGGGATATTGGAGCGGCACTTGCGATTCGAGCACCGGCGCTATTACGCCAGGTGCGCCAAGGCTGACCGCCGTAGCGGGCCTGGGCGCCGGCTCCGCGGGGGCGGTGGTGGGCGGAGTCGTCGCGGGTGGCGGAGCGACCACAGGCTGCGTGACAGGCGCGAGCGTCGGCGGGGGTGTTGCGGCCGCCGCGGCCAGCGACTCCGCGCGCCGCCTCTCTTCCTCAAGGCGCGTAGTTTCGACCCGCCTCTCCTGTTCGAGCCGGCCGCGCACTTCTTGCTGCAGCCTCTCCTGCTCTGCCTGCGCCTTGCGGCGCGCCTCTTCCTGGGCCCTCAGGAGCACCGCAGGGTCGACCATCTGGCCCCTGGCGGCGGCCTGGCCCTGAACCCTCTTCTGGGCGTCTGCGGCCGCCTTGGCTTCGGCTGCCTGTTTCTCCTGCTCGAGGCGCTTCAGTCTTTCTTCGAGCTCGCTGACGCGCGCTTCCGCGGCAGCCATTTTCCGGTTCAGAGTGGTCGGCGGCGGCGCGGACGTGTTGGCCCCTGGGCCGATCACCAAGACCCAACCCACGATGGCGACGATCACGGCGAGAATTCCGAGCGCCGCCAATACTGGCGCACCGAGACGCGGCTTGTGGAGCGGCCGGCTGGGAGCGGCCTCGAGCACCGAGATGTCGGAGTGGGTGACGATGGCTTCGGCCAGGGTCGGAGGTTCCTGGGCGCGGGGAGCATGCGCTTCCGGTTTGGCCGCGGGCCGGGCTTCAGGCTCGGGGCGCTGCACTGGAGACGAGGGCTCCGCAGCACTAGGCGCCAGATCGACTTCGGCATGGCCGTAGTACTGATAGCCGTAGCTGTAGTAGCTGCGCAGCAACTCGCGATGGCCATTGACCACGATCCCGTGAATGCGCTCCGGTTTCACGTTCGACACCGCCCGCAGGATCGTCTCCGAAGGCGTGTGGCGCGTGCGCACCACCAGAAAGAACCCATCCAGCAGGTCCTGGAGGATGACGGAATCGGCGACCGGGGCCAACGGGGGGCAATCGACGACAACGAAGTCGAACGAGCGCCGAGCCGACTCGAGCAGGCGCGCCATGCGGTCGGAGCCGAGCCAATCCGCCGCTTTGGAGGTCACGCGCCCCGCGGAAAGCAGGAAGAAATCGAGAGACACCACCCGGCTCACCGTCACTTGCGCGGGCGTCGCGTCGAGCCACTCTGAGAGGCCAGGGCGGCGCTCCAAACCGAGGTAGTTGTCGATCGACGGCTTCCGCAGATCCGCCTCGATCAGCAGGACCCTGCGATCCTGCTCGCGCGCCATGGCGGCTGCCAGTCCCAGGGCCACCGTCGTCTTGCCTTCGCCGCCCCCGGCGCTCACGATGCCGAGGACCTTCAATGGCTTGACCTCGCCGATCGATCTTGCCTTCGACGCGAGGATACGAAACTCCTCGGCGATCGGGGAGCCGGGAGACACGGCAGCGGACGTGGCCTTGGACATCTGCGCCGTGACGACAACGCTCTCCTCCCACATGATCGGGGACGAGACCGCATCGGGTCGCGTTGGCGCCAACTCGACCCGAGCCGCGCTCGACTCTGTGGGCTCCTGCGTTGCCGCGGCTTCCGGTTTGCGCAGGCTGTTCGTCATGGTTCGGGAGGCACGGGCCCGGCCCGGCCATGTTCATGGTCGTTTCGGGGCTGCTGCATCTTCTTGTGACGAGACGACTTGTGACGAGGCGACGGGGCGAGGGCCAAGACTTGGTCCAAGTCCGGCACGGACACCAGCACGGGGAAGGGCAGTACCGCCTCCACATCCCGAACGGACTTCACCGAGTGATCCAGGAATTCGGCGACCACGGCCATCCCAATGCCAATCACGAGCCCGCCGAGCAGCCCCCCGACGAGCAACGCAACCCGATTCGGAGAGTAGGGCACGTCGGGCAGGTTCGCTGGATCCAGGATCCTGAACCGCTCGCCCTTCCAGCGCTTCTCCAGCCGCTCCGCCATCTGGGCCTCGAGCTTCTTCGTCAGCAGCAACTGGTAGTTCTCGCGCAGCTTTTCATAGTCGCGGGTCAACGAAGCGATCTCTTGCTCGGTACGAGGCGCCTGCTCGACCCGCCCCTGGTATCCGACCACCTGCTGCCCCAGGTCGACCTGCTTCGTTTCGAGCTGCTGGATCTCGATCCGCGCTTGCTCGAGGTGTGCGCGGGTGGTCGCCGTAGCCGCGTCGACCGCTGCGGCCGAGCTCGACGGCTGCTGGGCGAGCTGTCTTTCGAGTCGAGCGATCCGGGCGACCACCGCCCGGACGTCAGGATGCTCCTCGGTGTAGCGGCTGCGCAAGCTCGTCAACTCGGCCTGGAGCTGAAGCAACTCTGCGGGCGCGTCGGAGCTCGACGGCGTGCTCGTGGAGGTCAGGCGCCTTTCGGCGAGGCTCTTCTCCAGGGATTGCAGTCGGTCCCTGGCCATGCGCAGATTCAGGTCCAGAGACTGCTGTTCCAACTGCATGCGCTGGAGCGTCGCGAGATTCGCTTGTGTTTGCTCCGGCAACGAGCCCATCTTCTTCTCTTTGAGTGCGCGGAGTCCCGCCTCTTTCGTCTCGAGCTCCTTGCGGGCATCGAGCAACTGCGTGTCGAGAAACTCGACGGCGCCCTCGACCTGATCTTCGCGCGACTGCGCGCCCTCTTCTATGAAGAGCGTTGCCAGGCGCTGCGTGACGGCTTGGGCTTTGCGGGGATCGGTGTGACCGAACGTGATGTTGAAGGCGTCGTTCCCCTTGACGTCGATCGAGATATCGGAGCGCATCTGCTCGACCATCGAGGACGAGGGGCCGCCTGAATAGGGATCGAGCTCCTGAATCACGCGCTCCAGGCGTGTTCGGCTCAGCACTTCCTGCATGATGGTATTGAGCCGTTTGGAGCTTTGATCCGTGTTGGCCTTGGTCATGAACGCGTCGGGAGCGCGGGAGGCCTCGACCAGGATCAGCGTCGACGACCGGTACCTCTTGGGGAGGACGAGCGTGGCCACCACCGCCGCGACCAGCGCCAGAGCGGTGGGTATCACGACGAGCTTGCGCCTTCTCAGCGGGATCTCGAGGTATTCGACGACAGTTGCGCTGCTAGAGAGCGATTCGTCCACGGTGCTCCATCTTACTGCGGTTCGCTGCTGGAGCCAGAGCCCGCCGAAGGCTCTGTGGGCGCCTTGGAGCGGCGCGCGCCCCATTCGATCCCATACCCGATCGCCACCGAGAAGACACGAGATCGAGTTGGCGGGCCCGCCTCGCCCTCGGATGTTTCCCGCTCCGAGTACACTGCAGCCACGTCGAAATTGCGACGAATCGACCAGCGCGCCTGCGCGGCGAGGGCGTGGCTCCCGAGCCGGAACGAGGAATCAGCGACATCCTTCGACACGCTGCCGCTCGCTTGGGCCAAGAGGTTCAGGCGGCCAAAGTCGCCGGTGTACACTCCGCTAACCAGGTTGACCGTGCGCTGTCGGCCCAAGCCAAAAGCTTGGTCCACCTCGCGGGAAAGGCGCAGGCCGAGCGCCTGGGTCGAGAGCCGCCCCATGAGCCCGACAGCGCCGACGGGTGTGATGAAGAGTTCTGACGAGGAGCCCTGCCGCAGCGTGGAGGCGCCTGCGTTCAGTTCACCCAACCAATGCCGGCCCCGGGCACCGGTCCAGCCCATGAGCGCGGAGTGGATATTGACGGCCTGGCCCTGCGTCGTGCTGTGCACGAGCGTGTAGAGCGCAGAGACGGAATCCACCTTGCCGACACGGCGCCGAAGACCGGTCTCCGCCGACAGTGTCGTCCCGTCCGACAGGCTTGGGTCGTCGAACTGCGCCAGGTCATGACGAGCGACCAACGATCCCGTTGTGCGTGCCGAGAACGAAGCCTCGAGCCCCAGGCTAGCGCCATTGGTCAAGCTCCGGGAGAGCGGCAGCAGCAGGCCTTCGGAGCTGAGGCTCTGCTGGTCCCCGGTGTATCGGCGGCTGATCACGTCGCGCAGGACGAGGTTGGTACGCCGTGACAGGCGGTGCGACACGGCGAGCGAGCCGCCGTAGTCGAACGAGTTCAGCTCCGTGACCTCGCGATGGAAGATCCCGGACCCCAAGCCGGAGAGCGTGAACTCCGTCCATCGCGCCGACGCGGTGTAGGCGAGATTGGCCGAGACGCGTTCGAGTTGGTCGCCCACGGCCCCCGGGGGGGCCTGGAATGTGACGTTGCTATCGTCGGTGTGTGAGGCCAAGAAGTCGAGGGACCACGCGGGAACGCCCGTCAATGGGCCCGCTCTCAGGGGCTTCGCGACCTTGCCGACGGGGGCCTCCTGCTCCTGGGCCGTCGCGCGGACCGGAATCGCCAAGGCGAACGAACTGCACAGCAACGCGCAATACGCGCGCGCACCCCGTTGCGTCACGGGACCAGGATCGTATCCCCTGGGCGCACCACGAGATTCTGGGAAGGGTCTTTGCCCGCCTCCAGCTTCTTGTAGTTGAACGGCAGGAACGCCTGTGAGCCGCGGACCGTGCGCAGGATCATGATCTGGTCTGGCTTGGCGTAGTCCTTGAGCCCCCCAGCCAGCGCCAGCGCTTGCAGCACCGTGAGCTGCCCGGCCAAAGGGTAGTCGCCAGGCTTCGTCACTTGGCCCATCACGTAGAAGCGGGAGCTGTTGGCCTGCGAGATGCCCACCGTGACCTGAGGCGCCTCCACGTAACGCGACAGCTTGGCCGCTATCTCGCTAGCCAGTTGTTGAGGCGATCTGCCAACCGCGTCCAGGTCGCCGAGCAAGGGCACGGTAATCCGTCCGTCGAGGCGGACCGTGACGTCGCGGCTCAGCGCCGCCTCCTTCCATACGAACAATTGAAGAACGTCGCCGGCACCGATCAGATACTCTCCCTCGCTGGCCGCGACGGTAGCAGGGCCCGCAGGCTTCGGCGAAGGCGCCTGGCTGCTTGCGCCGGGACCTGCCGCCAGGACGACCCCAAAGACGACAAGAATGCGCGGAATGGATGGTTTCATATGAGATACCGGCTCGCGGTGCCGGCCGGGTTCGGCCCGCTGAGCGGCGCCAATTGTACAGGGATTCGCAAGGCGGTCGCACGTGCGATGCGGCGGTAGTCTGAAGACGAAGCGATCAAGGCAGGCCTGATTCGTAGGCCCCGAGATCCGGCCCCGCGGCCGCGAATCGGAGCGCGACCCCTTGGCCCGCCCTCCAGGTGAGCGCTCGGTCGAGCGTCAACCGGTTCGCGCCGAGGTCCACCAAGACCACCCGGGCGGTCTCGGTCTGCCCTTCCAGTTGGATCTCGTCTCCAGCCTCCCCTGGAATACTGAAACCGTCGACGAAATAGCTGGCGTCGGCCACGGTGAGCTGCGAGCCGCTGCCTGCGGCGGTGGTCGTCGTGAGGAATGCAGCGGCATCGATCATCGGGCTTCCCGGCGCCAGCCGCAGATCGCGCCGGCCTTCGTCCACGAAGCCAGGGGCAGTGGTGAGGATGGCGTTGTCCGACAGGATCACCTGCGAGGCGTTCTCGATCGACACCTGCCCGCCGCCTCCGGAGCAGTCGGTGTTCCGGTAGAGGATGTTGTTCCGAGCGCGGTTGTCGAAGAACTGGCCGGAGTTGCCGCTCGCGCCCACGAGGCCGTAGCAGCGGTTGCCGTAGAAAGTGTTGTGATAGACGCGGTTGCGGTTGTTGTAGAGCGACTCATCGCGGTAGTACTGGAAGTTGACGCCTCCGCCCGCGTTGTCGCGGAAGACGTTCCTGCGAACGATGCCCTGCTGGCCCCCGTACTGAATGCCGTTATACCGGTAGTCCTGGGACGAACCGTGAGTATCCGAGATGACGTTGCGCTCCACCAGGTTGCGCTTGGTGGCGTCCAGCTTGAATGGGGCGTCGCTCACGCCCTCGCAGTCGTAGATCTCGAGAGCTTTCTGGTCGGGGTTCGAGAACGTGTTCCCGCGAATGACGTTCTGGTTGCCGCAGCGCAGGCTCAGAAGCGCGTGGCGCGCGATGGTGAGAGTGTTGCCCTGGATCAAGTTGCGATCGGACTCCTGGATGACGATGCTGTCGTTGCCGTCCTCCAACGTGTTGTCGAGGATACGGTTCCCGCTGCTACGCACCAGCTTGACCCCGCCGGTAGTGCCGCTCGCGGTGGCATTGGTGAACCGGTTCTTGCGAAGCGTAATGTTGCTGGAATCCTCGAGCCGCGCCCAACCCACGACATCCGACACCACGAGGCCTTCGATGACGATGAAGGACAGGCCCCTGATGAAGATCGCCGGCTCGCTCGCGCCGCGAACGGTCGCGGTCTCGCCGGGCGCGGCCGCAAAAGTGATCGGCTGCGACTCCGTCCCCGAACGGCCCGGAATCAGCCGCTCGGTGTACGTGCCTGCGCGGACGTGGACCACATCTCCTGCGACTGCTGCGTCGGCCGCACCGGCCAAGGTACGGAAAGCGCGCACCGAACCGCCGCCGCAGTTTCGGGAAGACGGCGAGTAGTTGGTGCAGCTCGCAGAGCCGATCTGACGGTCCACGTACAGAGTCGCGGTCCCACTGCCAGCGGTGGGCGTGGACGACGACTCAGTCGGGGAAGAACCCCCGCACGCCGCCAAGAAGGCGAGCGGAACGTGCAGCCGACGGTTGAGCCTCATGCTGGCATTATCCGTCCTTTGTCACGCGCCTCGAGCGGGTCGCGGCGTTGGGGGATCACGGCCCAGCCGCTCCGGCCAACCCCAGTGAGGCGCGCAGTCTCGCCTCCAGCTCCACCAGCGCCCGCACCCTGCGTTGTTGTGGCGGCAGCGACTCGATGGCGCGCAAGGCGGCGGCAAACGCCTCGGTCGCCTCCCGGGCACGCCCGGCCCGCACCAGGATCTCGCCGCGGCGCGCGAGCCACGTCTCCTGGCGAGCCGACTGAGCGGCGACACGATCCAGGCGCGCCAACGCAGCGTCGTAGCGCCGTGCGTCGAGCTCGAGGTCGATGGCCGGGAGTTCGAGAGCCACGATGGGGCCGAGCCTTGCGACTCCTTGATCCAGACCACGCAGCGCCTCGTCGGCCAGGCCGGCCCTCCCGAGGGCTTGCGCCAGCTCCACGTATGGCTCTGGTCCCGGGTTTGGGACCAGCGCGATAGCACGCTTGAAGTCGGCTGCCGCCGCTTGCACGGCTCCGAGCTGCGCGTGGGCCCGGGCGCGGGTCAAGAGCGCGTCGGCGTGATCGGGCCTCTCGAGCAGGAAGCGGTCCAGCTCGAGCTTGGCAGGTTCGGGCCGCCTGGCCTCGAGCTGCATCCTGCCTCGGTAGAACCCCGCCAGCTTCCAGGTTGGATCGAGCTGCGCCGAGCGCGTGTAGTCGCTCAGGGCCGCATCCCAATCGCCGTGGAGGCGGCGCAGCTCGCCGCGCTTCAAGTACAACGCGGCGTCTCCGGGGCGCTTCTCGATCTGCCGCGTGACGGCCTCGATCTGCTCATGAATCGGACCATGGGCCAGGATGCGCGCAGGCAGCGCCCCGCTCACGGCCAGCCCAAGCGCCAGACCGAACAGGGGGCGCACCCAACTCCTGGACATTCGCGCGCTCCTCTACTCCTTGACCACGTTCACGCCGTCGAGGCGAAGCTCACGGCGTTCCAGTGCCGACGGCGAACACGAGATCGTCGTGGTCGTTGTACGAACCGGTGGCGCACGGGCTCGCGCTGCCCTGGTAGCGGAAGCGCGCCCGGACCGCCTGCAGCGCTCCCGAAGGCAGCGTGTAGGTCGCCGAGAGCACCGAAGAGCCCCCCACGCTCGGCGCCAACGTCGCGATCAGCGTCCAACTGGGGCTGTTGGCGTTGGCCGCGCTGTACAAATCCAGGCGATCCGAGCTGAAATCGCTATACGCCCAGACCGTCGCGTCGACCCTCAGCGTCTTCCCCGCCGCCAGGTTCGTGCCGTCCACCGTCGACACCTTGATCCTGTCGTTCGACTCGTCGGCGTGGAAGACCCCCGACGCGCCGTCGGCACACGAGCCGTTGATGGTGTTCGGTTGGTTGGCCTCGGGACCTAGCGTCGCGCGGCCGCTCAGCAGCGTGGCCGAGTCGCAAGACCGGCCCAGCCCTGCGCACTTTGGCGCTTTCAGTACCGAGTCGTAGACGGCTATCACGTCGCCACCGCCCCCCGCCGGGTTGACCGTGAGCGAGAGCGTCGCGGTACGCGTGGTCGACCCCGACGTGCCCGAGACGGTCACCGGGAACGTCCCGGTCGCCGCGCCGGAGGAGGCCGCGAGCGTCAGCGTGGAGGTCGCGCTGCCGTTCGCGGGCGGGGTCACCGGGGTGGTCAAGAACGAAGCCGTGACGCCGCTCGGCAAGCCGGAGGCGCTCAAGCCCACGGCGGAGCCGAAGCCGTTCAGGCTCGTGACGGTGGTGGTCGTGGTGCCGCCGGCGCCCTGAG
>CAZVOI010000358.1:0-5194 GCA_964628275.1 uncultured Acidobacteriota bacterium
GCCGAAACCAGGGCGCCACGCATTTCTTGAACGCGCATGTTAGCCCGCGCTCCGATATAGGATGGCAGGATCGTGACGCGTGCCCTGGGGTCGCTCCTCGCGTCGGCTCTGTTCCTGGCGGGGCCTGCGTCGGGACTCGACAGGCCGCGCGCCAGTCCAAAGCCGCAGCAGCCGACTCCGACCCCGCCGCCGCTGACGTTTTCGGCCGACACCGGCGTCGTCAACCTGACGATCACAGTGCTCGACAAGGTGGGCAACCTGGTGACGAACCTGGAAGCACAGGACTTCCAGGTCTTCGAGGACGGACGACCGCAGCGGATCGAGTTCGTCGGGCGCGCCCAGGATCGTGAGACGGACGCCACCACCAGCCGCGCGCTGGTGCTGGACCTGGGCCTGGTGATGGACACCAGCGAGAGCATGCTCAAGGAGCTGAAGCTCTCGCAGCAGGCCGCGATCCGCTTCATCGAGTCGGTGCCGCGCGCGCGCGACCTGACGATGATCTTCTTCGATCAGGACATCCAGGTCTCGCGCTATCAGAGCGAGCAGCAGCAGGGCCTGTTCGATCGGATCCAGTCACAAAAAGGCGGTGGCTGGACGGCCCTCTACGACGCGATCGCCGTCTACATCTCGCGCGCCGAAGACACCAGCGGACGCAAGATCCTGGTGCTGTTCACCGATGGCGAGGACTCGCGCAGCGCGACGAGCCTCGGCGAGGTGATGAAGCTGGTGCGCAGCAGCAACGTCACGATGTACTCGATCGCGTTCGGCCAGGCCTTTCGGCCCGGCTCGACGCGCGGGCTCCAGGCCAAGGCGTTCCTGCAGGCGCTCGCCACGACCACTGGCGGCGACATCTTCAGCCCGGCCTCGTTTCGCGACCTGCCGCTCATCTACGACAAGATCCAGACCCAGCTCGGCGCCCAATACGTGATCGGTTTTAGCTCTGACAACTCGAAGCGCGATGGCAAATTCCGCAAGCTGCGCGTGGAGACCGCCGATCCGGAGCTGCGCGTGCGCCACCGCGAAGGCTACTTCTCCCTTTCTAAGGACGAGCCCAAGACCGGCTCGCGCTGAACCGGCCTACGCGTCTTGTTCTTGGGCGGCGAGCTTCTGTTCGAGCTCGCGGATCCGGCGCTGCAGCTCGGGCAGCTTGGCGAAGACCGCGCTCGACTTGAGCCAGGCGCGGTTGTCGATTGCCGGAGAGCCCGAGATGACCTTGCCCGCCGCCACGTCGCCCGGGATCCCGGTCTGCCCGGTCGCGATCACGCCGTCGCCGATCGTGAGGTGGCCGGCGACGCCGACCTGCCCGGCGAGCGTCACGCGGTTGCCGACATGGACCGAGCCGGCGATGCCGACCTGCCCGACCAGAACCGTGTCCTCGCCGACCGTAACCGAGTGGCCGATCTGCACCAGGTTGTCGATCTTGGTGCCGCGCGCGATCCGTGTCTCGCCGAGCGCGGCGCGGTCGATCGCGGTCAGGGCGCCGATCTCGACGTCGTCCTCGATCACCACGATGCCGATCTGCGGGATCTTGTGATAGCGGCCGGCCTCGTCCTTGGCGAAGCCGAAGCCGTCGCCGCCGATCACGGCGCCGTTCTGGACGACGACGCGATCGCCGAGCCGGCAGCGCTCGCGGATCTGAACCGACGAGTGGATCAGGCAGTCCGTCCCCAGCGCCACGTCGTCGTAGAGGACGACGTGGGGATGGATCGCGCTCCGCGCGCCGACCACCACACGCCTCCCCAGGACGGCGAACGCGCCGACGTGAACCCCGGTGCCCAGGCGCGCGCTCGGATCGACGCTGGCGCTCGGGTGGATCCCGGGCTCGGGCTGCGGGTGCGGGTGGAGCAGGGCGACCGCCTGGGCGTAGCTGAGATAGGGGTTCTTCGAGACGAGCCGCGGCAGCGACGTGTCGGTCCCGCGCGCCACGATCACCGCTGAGGCTCGGGTCGTCTGGAGCTGCGCCTGGTATTTCCGGTTCGCAACGAAGGTGATGTCGCCGGGCCCCGCGGCCTCGATGCCGGCCACGCGCAGGATCTCCAGGCTGCCGTCGCCGAGCAGCTCGCACGAGAGCCGCTCAGCCAGCTCGCGCAGGATCAAGAAGCGGCCTTCAGCGGGCGGTCGCGGCGGTCGGTCGCAGCTCGGCCGGCCGCTGCGGCGCGCCGCCGCTGTTCACGGCCGCCTGCAAGACGGCGCCCTCGCGTACGCCGAGCTTCTCCGCCTGAACCGTGCCGTCGACGCGGGCTTTTTCGGTGAGCACCAGGCTGCGTGCCTGCAGATCGCCCACGAACTCCCCTGAGATTTCGACCGCCTCGGCCTTGACGCGCGCCTCGACCCGCGAGCCTTGCCCGGTCACCAGGCGGCCCGAGATCTCGATCTCGCCCTGGAAGCGTCCAAGCACGTGGACATCCTTCCCGGTCAGCTTGCCCTGGAAATCGGTGTTGGCGTCGATCAGCGTCGTCTTGTCGGGGTCCATTTCAGCCGCTCCGAAGGACCTCAGATTGTACGCCCACCGCCTAGAATCGGTCATGCCCAGCAAAACCCGGTCACGCAAGAGCCCCGAGGGCGGAGCGGCTCTCGAGCTCAGGGGAGACGAGGACGATCAGCCCCTGGCGCAGGCCGCGCGCGCGCTGGGACGGTCGAGTGACGAGGTCCGCAAGAAGCTCCTCGAGGAACGGCTGGCCCCGGCGCTGCTCGACCGTGCGTTCGAGCTCGAGAGCGCGTTCGAGCCGAAAGGCGACCAGCCGGCCGCGATCGAGGAGCTGACCAACGGCCTGTTGCGCGGCGAGAAGGACCAGGTGCTGCTGGGCGTCACCGGCAGCGGCAAGACGTTCACGATTGCCTCGGTCTTGCAGAGGGCCAACCGCTCGGCGCTGGTGCTGGCGCACAACAAGACGCTCGCGGCGCAGCTCTATCAGGAGTTCAAGGCTTTCTTCCCGAAGAACTCGGTCGAGTACTTCGTCTCGTACTACGACTACTACCAGCCAGAAGCCTACGTGCCGCAGTCCGACACGTACATCGAGAAGGAAGCCACCATCAACGACGAGATCGACCGGCTGCGGCTGTCGGCCACGCGCAGCCTGTTCGAGCGGCGCGACTGCGTGATCGTGGCGTCGGTGTCGTGCATCTACGGCCTCGGCTCGCCCGAGGCGTACTACGGGATGCTGTTGTTCGTGCGCTCGGGCCAGACGCTCGACCGCCACGAGCTGCTGGCGAAGCTGGTCGAGGCGCGCTACGACCGGAACGACATCGACCTGCGCCGCGGCACCTTCCGCGCGCGCGGCGACGTGATCGAGCTGGTGCCCGCCTACGAAGAGACCGGGATCCGGATCGAGCTGTTCGGCGACGAGGTCGAGTCGATCTCCTCGTTCGACCCGCTCACCGGCAAGACGATCGCGCGGCTCGCGCAAGTCGCGATCTACCCCTCGAGCCACTACGTCACTCCGCGCCCGCGGCTCGACGGCGCGCTCCGGACGATCGAGGCGGAGCTGATCGAGTGGAAGGCCCACCTCGAGGGCCAGGGCAAGCTGCTCGAGGCGCAGCGGCTCTACCAGCGCACCATGTTCGACCTCGAGATGCTGCGCGAGGTGGGCCACTGCCACGGCATCGAGAACTACTCGCGGCATCTATCGGGAAGGAAGCCGGGTGAGCCGCCGCCGACGCTGCTCGACTATCTACCGAAGGACTGCGTGCTGGTCGTGGACGAAAGCCACCAGTCGATCCCGCAGACGCGCGGCATGTACCACGGCGACCGACAGAGAAAGAGCACGCTCGTCGAGTACGGCTTCCGGATGCCGTCGGCGCTCGACAACCGCCCGCTCAGCTTCGAGGAGTTCGAGGCTCGCATCGGCCAGACGATCTACGTCTCGGCGACACCCGGCCCCTACGAGCTGAACCGCACCAAGGGCGTCTTCGTCGAGCAGGTGATCCGTCCCACCGGGCTGACGGACCCCGTCATCGACATTCGGCCCGTCACCGGCCAGGTCGACGACCTGCTGGCCGAGATCCGCTTGCGGGCGGAGCGCAACGAGCGCGTGCTGGTCACCACGCTGACCAAGCGGATGGCGGAAGACCTCACCGAGTACTACCACGACCTCGGCGTGCGCGTGCGCTACCTGCACTCCGACATCGAGACGCTCGAACGGGTGCGGATCCTGCGCGATCTTCGGAAGGGTGAGTTCGACGTCCTCGTCGGCATCAACCTGCTGCGCGAGGGGCTCGACCTGCCCGAGGTGTCGCTGGTCGCGATCCTCGACGCCGACAAGGAAGGGTTCCTTCGGTCGTCCGGGTCGTTGATCCAGACGATCGGGCGCGCGGCGCGCCACGTGGCGGGCACGGCGATCCTGTACGCCGACAAGGAGACCGACTCGATGAAAGCGGCGATCTCCGAGACCAACCGCCGGCGCACCGCGCAGCAAGAGTTCAACCGCGCCAACAACATCACTCCCGAGAGCATCCGCAAGAACATCGGCGAGCTGATGGACTCGATCTGGGAGGCCGACTACAAGGGCGTGCCGGAGCTGGAGGAGACCGCCGAAGAACGCCAGCGCTTCCGCACCGTCGACGACATCGACCGCGAGGTGAAGGCGCTCGAGAAGCGGATGCGCGAGGCGGCCAAGGCGCTCGAGTTCGAGAAGGCCGCGGAGCTGCGCGACCGGATCAAGACCCTGCGCGCTACGGAGTTCGGTCTCCAGTAGCGGGATAGACCCGCAGCTCGGCGACGGCCCAAGTGTCGGAGCGGACGCCGCGTTGCTCGATGCGCAGCGCGCGCAGCGGTCGTCGCGCGAGTGCCAGCACCTGGCTCCGCGAGCCAAACGCCGGGTTCTGGCTGGCCAGCGGCGCTCGCACCGAAACCGCGCGAACCTCTTCGTAGGCGTGGCCGTCCTGGCTGCCCAGGACGTGAAGCTCGGGATCGAAATCGCGGGTCGGCGCCCCGGTCAGAAGCTCCAGGCGCGCAACCGCGACGTCGCGCTCGAAGACGATCTGGATCCACTCACGTCCTGAGATGGCGGTAGCCGTGGTCCAGACGCTTTCGAGATCGCCGTCGTGGAGCGCAGCCCTGCTCGCGTCGCCTTCGGAAACCGTCACGCGCGCGGCGCCGAGCTCGATCGCGGTAGCGCTCGAAAGGGCGTCCGGGCGCGGCCGCTTGAGCTGGAGAACGACGCTACCCAACGGACCGGCCGCCGCGAATGCGGGC
>CAZVOI010000359.1:0-5583 GCA_964628275.1 uncultured Acidobacteriota bacterium
AGGCCGGACCAGGTGTCGGCCGACCAGCCGCCCTTCGGCTTCTCGTCCTCGGCTTTCTGGTCGGCCGGCTCCGTGGTCTTCTTCTCGGCTGGCTTCGCGGCCTTCGCGGCTTCGGCCTTGGCCGTGGGTTTCGCGGGCCCGGCCATCGCCTTTGCCGGCTGGGCCGCGGGCCGAGCCTCCTGGGCCGAAGCCGGCACGACCAGCACCGCAGCAAGCGACAGGGTCGTCAGCAGGAGATCAGCTTGTTCACGATTCAGCTCCAAGAATGTGTCCGGCCGGCGGCGCCCATTCTGTCCGCAGAGCCGACAGCCACGCAAACGCCCCCGACACCCGGCCCCCGATTACCGGGCTCCGCCACGCTCGGCCTCGACGATCCACTCGGGGGCGTCGGGATCGCCGGCGCTCTCGCGCTCCCGCGCGAGCGCCCGCGCCCGCGCGTACGCCGCGGCCGCTTCGCCGGAACGGCCGTTGCGGGCCAGCGCCTCGGCCAGCGCGAGCTGGTTCGGCGGGTGATCGGGCGCGAGCGCCACCGCCTTCTCGGCGGAGGCGAGCCCGGCCGCGGCGTCGCCGGGGCCGAGCGGCCAGCCGGGGGCGCGCAGGCGGACGAGCGCGAGCACGCGCCGGGGACCGCCCTGGTCGAGGGCCGGCTCGGCGGCGGCCGCGCGCTCGAGCGCCTCGACCATCCGGGCGAGACCGTCGCGGCTCGTCGAAGGCCGCTCGCGCGCCTGCTGCCCCAGCGCCTGGGCGAGCGCGTAGTCGCAGGCCGCACTCCCGGGGGCACGCCTTTCGCACCACTGCGCGGCCTCGATCGCGACGCCGACGAGGCGCTCCCGCTCGAGCGCGTCGGGCTCGTGCTCGATCAGCCAGCTCGACGCGCGGGCGAGCCCGAGCAGGCCTTCGACGCGCGTCTCGTCCGCCTGCGCCGCCTCGAGAAACGCACGCTGGGCCGCGCGGACCTCATCGCGGTCGGGACGCCGGGCGAAACGCGACCAACCCCCGGCGACGAGCGCGTCGACCTGCGGCGCCGTCGCGCGCGGAGCGGTGACCGTGCCGGAGGCGACATCCCTTCCGGTGAGCGGCGGCAGCTCGCGCAGCGCCGGCGCGCAGCCGGAGACGAGCAGCGCGGCCGCGAGGCCGACCGCGGCCCGCGCCAGGCCGCGTCTCAAGGCGTCGCGGGCACGGCGGCCCAGGCGCTGCGCGCCCGCCTGAGCCCCGCGTCGTCGAGCGGCACGAACCGGGAGAGGCGCAGGTTGGAGAGCGCCGCGGCGCCGCCCGGGCTCGTGGCGAGCCCGAGCAGGGCCTTCGTCACGTCCCCGACGAGAGTCGGGGCCGCGCGGTCGCCGACCGTCGCGACGACGAACGCGGGCAGCGGGCCGGAGCGCGCCACGACCTCGAGCTCGGCCGCGTACGGCAGGCTTGCGAGCCCGGCCGCCTGCGCGCGGTCGAGCAACACCGCCACCGTCTCGCCCGCGGCCGATCGCCGCAGGCCGGAGAGGACTGCTCCCGAGAAGACGACCCTCGCGCTCGCCGGCAGCGCGCCCCAGCTCCCGAGCACCGGGCCCCGCACGAATCGAGGCGCGTAGCCGACGCTACCGAGGATCTCCCATCCGCCGAGAGCGGCGGGACCGCGGAGCTTCCCCTTGCCCGCGACGAGCACGTACTCCTCGGACGGCTCGCCTCCCTCCGTCACCGCCTGGATGCGGGCGACGAGGCGTAGCGCCGCCGCGTGCTCGAGGAAGAAGGCGAGCGGCGACAGCACGAGGCCGGCGTCAGAGCGGGCCAGGCGCTCGAGCCCGCCCGCCTCCGTCTCGTGGTACTCGACAGCGAGGGCGCCGGGCGGCCGGCCCCCGGCCGCGGCCACCACGTCGGCGAAGGCGTCCATCACCGACGCGGCCTCGCCGGTGGAGCCGGGATAGCCCGGCGCGCAGACGACAAGCGTGATCGGTCCGGCCGCGGGCGGCGCGGCCGCGACGGCGGCCGGGAGCGCTCCCGACAGGAACAGCGCCACCGCTAACTCGCGCCTCGACGGCATGGTCACTTCCCGCCTCCCCGCGCACGGTATCCTACACGCCGTTGGCTGAGCCCACTACGCTCGAGTCCGTCTTCCGGGCCGTCGTGGCCCGGCGCACTGCGATCGTCGTCGTCTACGCCCTGCTGGCCGTGCCCGCCGCACGGCTCGCCTTCAGCATCCCGTCCGACGCTGCGATCGAGCGGATGGTCGTTGCCTCGGACCCCGACGTCGTCGCGACGCGGGAGTTCCGGGAGGTCTTCCCCGAGAAGCAGACCGTGCTGCTGCTCGCGCAAGCTGCCGAGCCGCTTTCGCCCGCGGCGACGACCGGTGTCATAGCACTCGAGCACGCGATCCGCGCGGTGCCCGGGGCGAGCCCGATCAGCGCCGTCACGATCGCGGAGCGGCTCCGGCCCGGGATCGCCTCCCCGGCCCGCCAGGGCGAGCTGCGCGCCCTGCTCACGGGGACGCCGTTCTTCCGGCGACAGGGCCTGCTCGGCGACGACTTCCTCGGCATCGCCGTGGAGCTCGCGGCCGCGGGGCCGAGAGAGCGCAACCGGCTTCTCGCCGGGATCGAGACCGCGCTCGGGGAGGTCGAGGCGCGCGCGCCTGGCCCCTTCGTCCGCGTCCGGCGCGTCGGCGAGGCCTTCGTGAGCGCGTACCTCGAGCGCGAGACGGCCGAGGCCGGGCGCGTCTACCTTCCGCTGTTCGGGCTGTTCGTGGTCGTGCTGAGCTTCGCGCTCTACCGGTCCTGGCGCGCGCTCGCCGCCCTGCTGCTGACGCTCGCGGCCTGCGTGCTGCTGGGAACGGCGACGGCGGGTCTCTTCGGCTTCTCGACCTCGATCGTGTCGTCGCTGGTGCCGCTGGTGCTGATGGTCACGGCCACGGCCTCGCTCGTCTACATCCACTCGCGCTTCGTGGACCGGCCACAGGACCAGGACGTCGACGCCCACCAGGTCGCGGCCCTCGCCAACAAGTTCCTCCCTGTCACCGCCTCGATCTTCGCGGCGGCGGTCGGCTTCGCCGCCCTCGGCGTCTCGCAGATCCGCCCCGTCCGGGAGATGGGCCTGTGGACCGCCGCCGGCCTGCTCGTGACCTGGGTTTGCTGCTTCACGCTCTTCCCAGCGCTACAGAAGCTGCTGCGGACGCCCACGCGCCAGGAGCGCGCGCTCGCCGGGCAGTGGGTGCTGCGCTCGGCGGAGTCGATCCCCCGCTGGTCCTACCGCTGGCGCTGGCCGCTCGTGCTCGCCGCGCTGGGGCTCGCCGCGGCGGGCGCGGGCGCGCTCGTCGGGGTGCCCGGGTGGCTGCCGCCGATGCCGATGGAGACGGACTCGCTCGATTACATCCCGGCCCACGCCGCTGTGGCCGAGGACACGCGCTTCTTCGAGAGCCACGTCGCAGGCCTGAAGCCCCTTTCGCTGTGGATCACGAGCGGCCGCGGCTCGGTCGTCGACCCCGCGTTCCTCGCCGGCCTCGACGACTACGCCACAGCCCTCGAGCGCGACCCGCGCATCGGGTCCGTCGCCGGGCTTCCCGCCGTGCTGCGCCTGCGGCGCTACGCCGCCGGCCAGGGCGACGCGCTCCCGCGGGGCGAGGCCCTCGCCGCCGTCGCCGCGGATCTCGAGCAGCTCCTGCTGCTGCAGCCGGCGCTGCGGGGTTGGGTCGACATGCGGTCGCTCGGGGCCACGCGTCTCGCGCTCCTCACGGCACCCGGCCGCAGGGTCGGGATCGCGGAGCTCGCCCCGGAGCTCGTCCGGCTCTGGGACGCCACGGCGGCGCGCCACCCGGCGCTCGCCGGGAGCCGACTCCGCGTCGTCGGCCAGGGGGTGGTATCGGAGAAGATCGGGGCCCACCTCGTGCCCACGCTCGTCGGGAGCTTTGTGCTCACGGCGGCGGTCATCTTCGTGGCGTTCTTGCTCGTGTTCCGCAGCGGCGCAGCCCGGCTGCTGGCGATGATCCCCTCGCTCTTCGCCGTGCTGGTGATGTTCCTGGTGATGCGGGTCTTCGCCATCCCGCTGAACGTGGCCACGATCCTGATCGCCACCACCGTCCTCGGCGCGACCGAGAACGACCAGATCCATTTCTTCTGGCACCTGCAGGAGCGAAGGCGCCCAGGGCACACGCACGAGGCGCTCGTCCACGCGATCCGCGTGGCCGGGAGCCCGATCTTCTTCGCGACCGTCGTGAACGCCGGGGGGTTCCTCGCCCTCGCGCTCGCCGACCTGCCGCCGATGCGGCAGTTCGGCACGCTCACCGCGACCGCGTTCGCGCTGTCGATGCTCGCCGACTTCACGGCGCTGCCGGCCGCCCTGTGGATCGTCTTCCGCGACCGGCCGCTCCCGGACGCCGAGCCTCACTCCTGCAGTACACCCACTGCACCCGCGTGAAGTACTGGCCGTCCGCGCGCGTCAGCGGCGGCACACGTGCGATCTACTTCGGGAACACCAGGATGACGGCGGCACGGACGCCGTAGTCCGGCCGTGTCTCCGGTGCCAAGTGGAAGCGTGGCGAGATGGCGAAGCTGACGGTCTGCTTGCCGAACTTGGTCACTCCGCTGAAAGTCGGGAAGTTGAGCACCAGCACGTCGACGTCATTCTCCCAGTCGTGGGTGTACTCGACGTTCAGGGTGATGCCCGCACCGCTCTTCCAGTTGTAGGAAACAAACGGGTTCAGGAAGGTGGCGTTCACCTTGCCGCGGTCCTCGCTGCCCGCGACCGACACCAGGTGATTGGCCAGACCGCCGATGGTCCAGCCACCCGATTGCTTGAGGGCGACGACAGATGGTCCGATTGCGAACTTTCCCGAGCCCAGCGCATCGTCGGTCGCGGTGGGAATCAGGAAGGCCGGGCCGACGCCCCAGGTGATGCCGCCCTTCGAAGGGCTGAGGAACGCGGTGACGACCGCGTCGCCCAACCCTGACTCCGAGGTGCTTGCGCCCGTGACGTCGAACTGCGACGCCACCGGCACGATGTAGCGGGTGATCAGGTTCCAGTCCGCGGAGAGCTTGAAGGGCACCACCGGCTGGATGTTGAGCACCATCTTCGAGCCGTTGTTCGCCCCGATCCCCAAGTCCCAGTTGCTCTGGAAGGGCACGCTGATCAGGTTGGCGATCGGGTTGGCGAGCTTCTTGGCGAGCTCGGCGGCGCTGTCGGCGGCGGGCGGCGAAGCCTGCTGCGCCCACGCCGGACACGCCGTGAGCAGCACGAGCGCGGCAGCGACCGCGACGAGGGTCCTGGACTGGTTCATGAATGCCTCGCTTGCTACTCGTCGGCGTCCGCGTCCATCAGGCGAGGCAGGACCCCGTGTTTCAGCCCGATCTTGATGTTCAGCCGGAAGATGTTGTCCGTGTACTCGAGCGGTCCCTGGCCTTCGGCCGTGGGGCGCGTGAACTGGGCGTGGTAGATGATCTCGGCTCGGCAGATCCCGGCCAGGATATAGCCGAGGCCGGCGCGTAGCCGCACCGGGTCCCAGGTGTCGCGGTCGAAGCGGTAGAAGGCCTCGGCGTCCGCGATCGCGTAGAAGGTCTTGTGCTGCCAGGCCCGCTCACGCGAGACGAGCGGGATCTCGGCGCCTAT
>CAZVOI010000360.1:0-3774 GCA_964628275.1 uncultured Acidobacteriota bacterium
CACCAGCCGTTTCCAGAGGACGAAGAGGGCGCGCCGCGGCCCCAGCCGGACTCGTACACCATGGTCGAGCCGCGCTTTCGCGAGCGCTACTTCCAGTTCTACAAGGAGACCTACAAGCCCTCGGTGCTCGACCGCAAGACCAAGGAGCTGGTCGCGATCGGCGCCAGCCTGGCCGCCAAGTGCCAGGGCTGCCTCGAGGGCCACGTCAAGAAGGCGCTCAAGTTCGGCGCCAGCCGCGAGGAGATCTCGGAGACGATCGCGATCGCGATCGGCGTCAACGCCGCGGCCATCGTCGACCTGACAGACATCGCCGCCGACAACATGAACCTGCGACTGTTCCCTGGGCCGGAGAAGAAATAGCCGACAGGCTACAGGAGGGCAGCGAAGTCCTTCACGCTCAGACCGGCAGCGCGGACCAGCGCCCGCAACGTCCCGGGCGCGAGCTCGCGATGCTGCGGTATCGACAGGCTCGCGATATGCTCGGGCTTGAGCAGGACGACGTGGCTTCCCTTCTGACGGTCCACTCGCCAGCCGGCCCGCTGGAATGCCTTTACGGCTTCAGCGCCGGAGACGACCGGCAGCTTCACCATCAGACGGCGACCTCGACCTCCCGGACGGCGATGGTCACCGGCATTCCGCTCGCTGCTCGCGCTTCCACGCACGCCGTGATCGCTTCCCGGATGTTGGCGATCGCCTCGTCCTCGGTCCGTCCCTGAGACACGCAGCCGGGTATCGCCGGGCACTCGGCGACGACCATGCCCGTCTCGTCGCGCTCCAACGTGACTACGAGCTTCATCTGGGTCTCCTGACTCTCCCCATTATCGCCCGATCCGACCGGCGAGGCGTCGCGCGCCGGCGCTCCGGGCCTGGCGTCGGACTTCCAGGTTCCGCGTCCGACCGGTCAGTCGGGGGACAGCCGGAACGAGAGGACGGCACTGCCGCGGACAGAGCCCTCCGCGAGCTCGACAGCGTCCCAGTAGGTCTGATGCCCGCTGCGGGCTACCTTGGTGCGGCATCAGGGACTGAGAACGCCAGAAAATACGGTTCCTCAGCAGAATCTGTGGGTGAAGTCCGGCTCGGGTAGGCGGCCAAGGTTGTGATACAGGGCGACTTCGACGGCGCGGTACGTGCGGAATCCGTAGGCTCGTTTCGGGATGACACGCACCTTGCCGTTGAGGCCCTCGACGGCACCCGCCGAGAGCTGACCTCGAGCGCGGAACCAGTTGAGGATGAGCTCGCGGTGGCTGCGCAGCATCCGGGCCACCTTCTTCATCGGTTCGGGCCTCGAGCGCATGACCCGGGTGCACCAGCGGTCGAGGAAGACGCCCGCCCAGTAGGGGGAGACATAGCTCCAGAAGCGCTGCGAGCGAGGCCGCGGACCTGCGAGGCATGTAGGCGAGGCGCTTTCCGTCGGGCGACCAGGCGGGCGAGCTCTCTCCGGCCCCTTCCGTGGTGAGTGGCGTCAGCGTGGCGCGCTCCAGATCCTTGATGAAGACCCCCGGCCCGCGGGACGAGCGACCCTCCATCGCGACCCGGCCCCCGTCCGGCGAGACCGCGAGGCTCGCGGCATAGATCGACTCGTGGAACGCTGGCGTCTCCCGCCCGGCCGCGTCCACCCACACGAAGTCGGTTCCCGCGCCGGTGTCGGCGCCCTCGCCCGCGCGATAGAGGAGATCGCCCCGCTCCGAGAGCGAGTACTCGGCGCTGCCGTCCCCGGTGGACTCGTCGCCGGTCCAACCCAGCACGCCCTGGAGAACCGGCGTCGCCGGCTCCTCGACACGAAGCCGCTCGGCATCGAATCGAAGCGCGTACAGGACGTGGTCGCGCACGAGCAACAGCGCGCCGCCGGGTGCCGCGCGTGGGAAGGCTCCGCCGCGAACCAGGACCGTGCGACGGCCATCGGCCAGCGAGACGGCCTCGATGTCGGCGTCGTCGTAGTCCTGGCCCGTGTGCTGGACCATGAACAGGACCAGCTTGCCCCCGGGGACGAACGACGGCCAGCGATGTGACCTCTCGTCGCGCGCGGGGTCGAGGCCCGGTCACGAAGGCCACGGCCCGACCGTCGGGAGACAGCACGGCGTTGGGGCCGACGAATCTCGAGAGCGGCGCCTTCGGCGCCAGCTCGGCGCTCGCGACGGCAGTGGTGAGCGATGAGCACCTGACGAGCCCCGGCGCCACCGTCGGGACGGTCGCCTACATGTCGCCCGAGCAGGCGAAGGGCCGGGAGCTCGACGCGCGCACCGACATCTTCTCCTTCGGCACCGCCGTGAACCCCGCACCGGCGGCTCGATCGCGAGCGAGCAGGTCGAGGCGGAGAGCAAGGAGAGGGTGCTGACGGCGCTCGGACAGGCCTCGACGCGCCTGCGGGCGAAGCTCGGGGAGTCGATGGGCTCGATCCAGGCGTACGACGCGCCGATCGAGCGGGCCACCACGTCCTCGCTCGAGGCGCTCAAGGCCTTCACGACCGCCGAGGAGCTGCGCGGCACGAAGGGCGAGCTCGAGGCGATCCCCTTCCTTCAGAAGGCGATCGAGCTCGACCCCAACCGAAGCAGCGGGAGGCCCTGGAGCTCTGGCGTCGGACCTACCCGCGCGACAGCGTGGCGCTCAACTACCTGCAGGGCGTCTACCGCTTCCTGGGCGAGCGCGAGCGGGCCCTCGAGACGGCCCGCGAGGAGGTTCAGCTCGCCCCGTACGACGGATACGCCTACGGCCTACTACGTTCTCTACGTCCGCGGCCTCGCCCACCTGCGTGCGCGCGCGGGTGCCGCGGCCGCGGCGCAGTTCCAGAGGATCCTCGACCATCGCGGACTCGACCCGCTGTCGCCGCTCTACCCGCTGTCGCAGCTCGGCCTCGCCCGCGCCAAAGCACTGGCCGGCGACGCGGTCCAGTCCCGGCGCGCCTATCAGGACTTCCTGGCGCTCTGGAAGGACGCCGACGCCTCGATCCCTGTCCTGCGCAAGGCGCGGGCGGAGTACGCGAAGCTCCCGGACTGAAACGGCGCTCGGCCGCAGGTGACGAGCGCCGCTCCGGCGGCGGCTGCTGCCGGGCGCTCTTCACGACGGCGGGAACGTTCGTATTCGTGGGCCTATGGGCAGCTCAGTGTGCACGCGCCAGCGCAGCAGACGTGATTGTCGAAGCAGCTGTCGCCGGGGTTCACTTCGCACGGAGTCCCGTCCGGCGCAGGACCCGGGCAGGTCGACGCCACGCACCCCGTGGCGGCGGCCTCCGCGGGGGTCGGGGCGAGGAGGGAGATCACCACGGGAAGCGCCGCCGCGCGGCCGAAGTGCTTCAGCATCTCGCGCCGCGCGGGCACGCGAGCCGGCGGAGAGGGCCTCTCTTCGAGCAGGTGCGCCTCGTCGAGCCGTTCGAGCGCCAGCCAGACCCAGGCCTCGTCGGCGCCCCCGCCCAGCTCGCGGCGCAGGAGCTTCGCCAGCTCCTTCACGCCGGTCTTGCCGTCACTGTGCTTGAAGACCAGGGCCGCAGGCGCGTTCAGACAGTGAGCCTCGTGCGAAGTCGTGTCGTAGACGACCAGCTCGCCCGGCAGCTCCTTCAGGATCAGGCCTTCCCGGCGTGCGACTGGCTTCATGGCCGCCCCCTCCTTACCAGTATAGCAAGACATCATCGGCCTCTGTCAGGGCGAGGTCCCTGAGTTACCGGATCTTGAGCGCTGGGTCTCCGAGGAGGTGGTAGATGGCGAGCATCTCCGGGTCGGCCCCGGAGTCCGCGTAGGCGGCCTGCGCGGCCAGCAGCGCATCGCCCAGCCGTGCGTGGTC
>CAZVOI010000361.1:0-33437 GCA_964628275.1 uncultured Acidobacteriota bacterium
GCTGGCGCAGGACGTCACGCTGGAGGAGACCGGCGAGAACACCGAGACCGAGAAGCAGTTCATCTTCAACACCTACACCGCGCTGCTTTCGGGCGTGGAACCTCGGCCCGGCAAGTCCAAGACAGAGACCTACGAGGACGACGCCAAGAAGCTGTTCAAGGAACAGCCCGCCAACATGAGGCTGCTGGTCGTGGTGGACAAGTTGCTCACCGGCTTCGACGCGCCGCCATGTACTTACCTCTACATCGACAAGTCGATGCAGGACCACGGCCTCTTCCAGGCGATCTGCCGCGTCAACCGGCTCGACGGCGACGACAAGGACTTCGGCTACGTCGTGGACTACAAGGACCTGTTCAAGAAGGTCGAGAACGCCATCGCCGTCTACGCCTCCGAGCTGGATCACAGCGCCGGAGGCGTCGAGCCCGAGATCCTGCTGCAAGACCGGCTGACCAAGGGCCGTGAGCGGCTGGATGGCGCCTTCGAGGTCGTGGCACTGATCTGCGAGCCGGTGGAGCCGCCCAAGGGCGAGCTGGAGCATATCCACTACTTCTGCGGCAACCCGGAGCTGGCCACGGCGCTGGCCGAGCGCGAGCCGCAGCGTGTCGCGCTCTACAAGGCCACCGTGGCGCTCGTACGGGCCTATGCCAACCTCGCGGACGACCTCGACCGCGCCGGTTACAGCTCTCTCGAGATCGATCGCATCAAGAAGGACCTGGCGCGCACTCTGAACCTGCGGGAGATCATCCGCAAGGCGAGCGGCGAGACGATCGACCTGAAGGCCTACGAGGCGGACATGCGCCACCTGATCGACACCTACATCGAGGCTGGTGAGCCGCGGAAGATCTCGCCCTTCGACAACATGTCGCTCCTAGAGCTGATCGTGAAGTCGGGCATCGCCAACGCGATAAACAACCTGCCCGGGGGCATCAGGGGCAGCAAGGACGCCATCGCCGAGACGATCGCCAACAACGTCCGCAGCAAGATCATCAAGGAGCATCTCAACGACCCGGCCTACTACGACCGGATGTCGAAGCTGCTGGAAGAGATCCTCGCCGACTTGAAGGCCAAACGCGTCGACTACGAGGAGTACCTCGAGCGAATCGCCGACCTTGCGAAGCGCGTCCAGAGCGGTCAGGCGGAGGACACACCGGAGGCCCTCAAGAAGAGCCCTGGTCTGCGAGCGGTCTACAACAACCTGGTGCCACCGGCCGCCCACGAGGCGGCCCGAGCGTTCGGCACCGGCGAGGATCCGAAGCTCTCGCTGGCGTTGGCCATCGACGAGACCGTGAGGCGGGTTCGGCCGGACGACTGGCGCGGGCACCAGGCCCGCGAGAACGAGATCAAGCGCGCCCTGCTGCCGCTCCTGCTAGGCAACGCCGAGGAAGTCGAGCGCGTCTTCCTGATCATCAAGCAGCAGACCGAGTACTGATGCCGACGATCGCCCTCGGCGCCACGACCCTGGACGTGGTCAGGAAGGACATCAAGAACGTCCACTTGAGCGTCTATCCGCCGACCGGGAGGGTGAGGATCTCCGCCCCCGCCCGGATGAGCCTCGACACCATCCGGCTGTTCGCGATCTCCAAGCTCGGCTGGATCCGGCAACAGCAAAGGAAGCTGCGCGAGCAGGAGCGCGACACTCCGCGCGAGTACCTGAATCGCGAGAGCCACTACCTCTGGGGAAAGCGCTACCTGCTCAAGGTGCGCGAGGAGGATGTCTCCCCCAGCGTGCAGATCCAGCATGGCAGCTTGCTACTGCGCGTCCGCCCCGGCGCAAGCGACGCGACGAAAGAGGCGGTCGTCGCTGGCTGGTATCGCCAACTCCTGAAGGCGGCCGTTCCGCCCCTGGTCGATACCTGGGAGCCTCGGCTAGAGGTCGAAGTGAAGGGCTTCTTCGTTCAACAGATGAAGACCAAGTGGGGCAGCTGCAACCCTTCGGCCGGCACCATTCGCCTGAACACCGAGCTCGCCAAGAAGCCCAAGGAATGCCTCGAGTACATCGTCGTTCACGAGATGATCCACCTGCTCGAGCCCACCCACAGCCCGCGGTTCCTGGCCCTGATGGATCGCGTCGTTCCGAACTGGCGATCCACGCGTGACCTGCTCAACCGGCTCCCCGCGAGGCACGAGCGTTGGAGCTACTGATGTTGCATCGCGGAGCAACGGCGTGACCGGGTTCAAGCTCCGTGGCGAGATCACGGACATCGAGGTCATCGCCATGGGTCGAGCTATCCGCGACCTGGCACTGATTCGAAAGGCCTACGGCAAGGGTCGATGGCGAAAGTTGAAGGGCAAGGCCTTGGTTGAGCTTCCCGAGGGCGAGGTGGTTGAGGCAGAGCTACACTGGTATGAAGCGCACGGGATCGGCCGTCAGGACATGAAGGTCAAGAGAGTTTTGGACTAGGCATGGCAAGGAAAAGGCGCTTCGTCCTTTGCGTTCGGAACGGAACCTACAAGGCTTCGCTTCAGCCGCGGAAGGTCTATCGAGTGGTGGAGGATCCCCAGGCAGAGGCTCGCGCACTTGTGCGAGTCATCGACGAATCGGGCGAAGACTACCTCTTCCCCGCGTCGCTATTTGTGCCCATCGAGCTGCCGACCGGGGCCAGCCCCGCCTTCTCTGCCGCGACGGCAGCGGCGCGGTAGACAACGCGGGCATGGGCGTTCCCCGAATCTGGGGCCTGGTGTGTATTGCGGCTTTGGCGGCGCCGACGCTCTTGGGCCAAGGCGCCGATCTCGTCCCCCGTCTCCTGAAGGCGGCCCATGACCAGACGACGCAATCGGTGCGATACGACGGCGCCTATCGCCGCATCGGCTATCCGGGCGGCGACGTGCCCGCGAACATCGGCGTATGTACCGACGTCGTGGTGAGAGCCTACCGGGCCGTTGACGTGGACCTGCAGGTGCTGGTGCACGAGGACATGAGCCGGGCGTTTTCGAGCTACCCGCGCGCCTGGGGGCTGGCGAAGCCCGATTCCAACATCGATCATCGCCGCGTTCCGAACCTGCGGACGTTCTTCAAGAGGCGCGGCGCCTCGCTCGAGGCTCTACCGAGGCCCGGAGCTACCTGCCGGGCGACCTGGTGACCTGGATGCTGCCGGGGAACCTGCCCCACATCGGGATCGTGTCCGACCGACGTTCGGCGGATGGTTCTCGGCCGATGATCGTCCACAATATCGGGAATGGACCAGAGGTCTCCGACATCCTGTTCGACTACCCGATCACCGGGCACTATCGGTACTCGGGTCGGTAGCCCACCGGCATGATCCCGCCGCAGGAAGCCCTCGACCGGCTGCGCGAGGGGAACCATCGCTTCGCGACGGACGCGCGCAACCCGGACTCGCTCGCGAGCCCGTCGCGCCGGCGTGAGCTCAGGGCCGGCCAGCAGCCGTTCGCGATCGTTCTCGGGTGTTCCGATTCACGGGTTCCGGCGGAGATCGTGTTCGACCAGAGCCTGGGCGACCTGTTCGTGATCCGCGTCGCCGGGAACATCGTCGCCCCGTCCCAGGTTGGCAGCGTCGAGTTCGCCGCCGAACGGTTCGGGACGCGGCTGGTCGTCGTGCTGGGTCACTCCGAGTGCGGCGCGATCCTGGCCACGCTGGAGGAGCTGGGGCGGCCAGTCACCAGCCGGTCGCGGAACCTCCGCTCCATCGTCGACCGGATCCTTCCGTCGGTGGCGGATCTGCTGGCCACCGAGATCGGGCACCATCCCGAGACCCTGCTGCGGCAGGCGACTCGAGCCAACATCCGCGCCTCGGCCGACCATCTGCGGCACGGCTCGGAAGTTCTGGAACAGTTGATCCTGAAGGAGGGGCTGCTCGTCGTCGGAGCCGAATACTCTTTGGAAACGGGAGTCGTGGATTTCTTCGATGACCATGGCCACGACGCCGAGCACCGCAACACCAGCGCCTGACGAGCGCGAGGCTCGCAAGAAGCGAGCGGCAGCGGCGCGACGTCGTGGCCTGCCTTCGGAGGGACAGCCGGTCAACTAATCGTACAGTTGACTTTAGATTAGTCGAACGATTATAAAGTCGGCGTCATGTTCCGCCGCTGGATCGAGCCGCTGTGGAAGAAGAAGCTGGCCGCCCCTTACGTGCATCTGGTGTTCGGCGCACGCCAGACCGGAAAATCCACCCTGCTGCGGAAGCTGGTGCCGGAGGCGGCCGTCTGGCTGGATTTCTCCCGGCCTGCCGACCGCGCCGAGCATCTGCGCAATCCGGACCTGCTGGTTCAGCGTTGCCGGGCGCTGCCGAAGTCGCGTCGCGCCGCGACCGTGGTGGTGGATGAGGCGCAGAACGTGCCGGCGATCTTCGACGCGGTCCAGCATCTCTACGATTCCGACAAGCGCCGCTGGCGGTTCGTGCTGTGCGGCAGCTCGGCACGCAAGCTGCGAGTGACAAACGCGAATCTGTTGCCCGGGCGCAGTTTGCTGCATCGCCTGTATCCCTTGCTGCTCGCGGAGCGTCCGTCGCCCGCGGCCGAGCAGGCGCGCAGCAAGACGCCATCGCCGCTGCCGTTGCCTCCGCAAGCCGCAGGCGAACCGTGGTTCGCGGCCGCCGACCTGATCGAGCGGCTGACCTTCGGCGAGCTGCCCGGCGTCGCTACGGCGGCTCGTGGCCTGCGCGCCGACTTGCTTCGCGCTTACACGCTGGCGTATCTGGAGGAGGAGCTGCGCCGCGAGGCGCTGGTGAAGGACTGGCCGGCGTTCGCTCGCTTCCTGCAATTGGCCGCCGCCGAGGCCGGCCAGATGATCAACTACGCCGCGCTCTCCCGCGAAGCGGGGGTGAGCCTGCCGACCGTGAAGACCTACTACCAGTTGCTCGAGGACATGTTCATCGGCTTTCGGGTGACGGCCTTTTCGGGCAGCCCGCGCAAGAGCTTGCTGTCCACCGAGCGGTTCTTCTTCTTCGATGTCGGGGTGCGCAACGCCGCGGCGGAATTGCCGCTAGAGGCAGCGGCGGTCCGGGCCAATCCGGGGCCGATCTTCGAGCAATGGGTCGGGATCGAGATCTGGAAACGGCTGCAATACCTGGGCGGCGGGAAGCTCCATTACCTGCGCTCCAAGGCCGGCGCGGAGGTGGATTTCATCATCGCCCGCGGCGGGCGACTCACGCCGATCGAGGTGAAATGGACCGAACGGCCCACGCTCGCCGACGCTCGGCATCTGTCGACGTTCCTGGTCGAGCACCGGAGGCATGCCCGGCATGGCTACGTCGTGTGCCGCTGCGACGTCCCACTGGCTCTCTCGGACCAGGTGACTGCCTTGCCGTGGTCTCTTGTCTGAAACGCTAGCGGCGGAACACGCACTTTGCCCGCGCGAAGCAGAGCTCGTCGCCGTCTTGCAGCTCCCGCTCGGATACGGCTTCCCCGTTGACGCGGGTGTAGTTGGTCGAGCCGATGTCCACCACGAACCAGGCTGTCCCGCGCCGTTCGAGACGGGCGTGGATGCGCGAGACCAGCGGCTCGTCGACCCGCAGGCTGGCCGTCTCGTCGCGGCCGACGGTCAACACGTCTGCCGTCAGCGGCAGCTCGACCCGGTCACCGTCGCTCTTCTCCCAGATGAGACGCGCCGGGAGCGTCTCGCTCAGGAGCCGCCGCCAGCGCGGCGCGCCGCGAGCGGCGCGGAGTTCGGGCCGTCGTTGTTGAAAAGCGTCGCGTCCTTGTAGCCGGCCGCCTCCTTGTAGGCGTCGGCCGCCTCGCGACGCAGGCCAAGCCGCTCGAGGGCCACGCCCAGATAGTAGCTGGCTGTGCCCTGGGACAAGCCGGGCCGATTCGGCATCTCCGCCTTGGCTCTCAAGAAGTGCTCGTGGGCGGCTGCGAAGTCGTCGAAGTGCATCGCGCAGATGCCCAGGTTGAAGTGCGCGAAGGCGGCGGCCTCGGTGCCCGGATAGCCGTCGGCCTGCTGGCGCAGGTCCATCATGACCTTGTTGTAGAGGAGGTTCGGATCGTTCAGCGGAACCTCCTGGGGCGTCTCGCCGAGCGCGACGTCCACGGCGCGCGCGCCCTGCGGCCCGCGCAGTTGCAGCGCCAGCCGGTCCTTGGATTTCTTGGCTTCGATCGCGCGCAGCAGGTCCGAGGTCCGCTTCACCGGCTGGCCGTCGACCGTGAACAGGATCTCACCAGGCTGGATCCCCGCCTGGGCCGCGGGGCTGCCGGGCACGATGCGCAGCACCGGAACGCCCTCGTGCACCAGCGTGTCCACCGTGATCAACCCCGACCAGGGCTTGTACACGGTTGCTTTCCTGTCCACGGCCGACGTGAACTGGAGATACGAGGCCGACTCGCCGAAGTTCACCGCCCACGAGTCGGAAACCGTGTTGCCACTTGCCAGCAGGTGCAGCAGGGCCGTTCGCTGCAAGCGCTCCTCCGGCAACAGCGCGATCAGGATGCCCTGGACCTCGAGCGCGCTGCGGAGCTTCTCGGTGACGCGTCGGATCAGGTCCGTATCGTTGCCAGCGCCAGGTATCAGGCCCTTGCGCGTGACGCGCTCGGCTTCGAGGATGCGGTCCACTACCTCCCGTTGTGCGGGCAGGAAGTTGAGCGTCCTGATCTTCGCCGACAGGTTTTGCGAGAGCCGCTCCTCGGCTTCTTTGACGAGACGCTCGCCGGAGGCCGTCTGAGCCACGACACCCAGGAAAGCCAGGGTGGGCCGGATCGGACAGTCGAAGCTCAGGCTCTCGTTGCGCTCGACGACGATGTCCTTTATGAACTTGCCCGAGGCGTGCTTCACCTCCAGCCGGTGCGGGCCCGCGCACACCCGCTCCAGCTCGCGCGGCGTCTGGCCAAGCGCCTCGCCGTCGATGAAGATGAGCGCGCCCGGAGGCTCCGAGGTGAGCTGGAGCGAGCCCACCGACTCGTCGAGCTTCACGGGAGGCAGGTCGTAGTCCGCGGGCTCCGGCACCTCGAACAAGCGTTTCACCGTCCCGTGGCACTTGCGGCGGAACTCGATCTGGCGCGCGCCGAGCGTGACGTTGGTCACCTCGAAACGGGCCGAGGCCTTCAGCGGATCGATGCCGGCCGAGCGCGCCGGATCGTGTAGATCGGCGGCTAGCGAGCCGCTGGTGGTGCCCTTCAGCTCGCCGTCGATCCAAATCTCGACTCCGGGCGGCTCGGTCACGAAGCTGAAGCTCGCCAGGGTGCGGATCAGATCGACTTCCAGCGTCTCAGTGAGCTTCGGCCCGATGCTGACGCTGCGGGTCTCGGTGCGGTGGCCCTCGCGCGAGACCTCGACGTGGTAGGTTCCCGCAATCACCTCGAGCGGGAAGAAGTCGGTCACGCTCAGGAACTCGCCGTTCAAGGTGACCTTGGCGCCGGCGGGCTTCGAGGAGACGGCCAGGAAGCCGACCAGGTCCTTCTTGATGCCATTGAAGAAGTCGACGATCTTCGCCGAGACGCGCTCCTTGCTGAGCGCGTGCTGTGGCTGCACGTGGACCAGTGAGCGAAAGCTCTCGGCCGCCTTCTCCGGGAGCCCGATCCCGTAGTACGCGCGGCCGCGGTACTCGTAGGCCTGGACCAGCAGGTCCTTGCCTCGGCTCGAGAGCGGCGCCTGGCGCCGCAGCGTCTCGAGCCGTCCGATCAGCTCGTCGAACATCACGATCGAGCGGCTCTGTTGGGCGCCGCCGAACTCCACCGCGGCGCGAGCCAGCAGGTCAGCAAGCCCGGGCAGCTCCTGGATCTCGGCCGAGCTCTGGGCACGAGCGCCGAGAGCGCACGCGAGCAGCGCGATCGCCAGCGTGCCGCGCAGCCGTCTCATTTGAAGCGCACCACGCGCTGGGCCTTCTCGTCGTAGACGAGAATGGCTCCGCTGGGGTCGAGCGTGAGGGCCTTCGGCCGCCGCAGCTCCTCTCCGGAGATCGTCGTCAGCAGCTTGCCGTCGGGGGCAAAGATCAGCACTCCCAGCTCCTCGTCGGCCAGATACAGGTTGCGGGCCGGATCGATCGCGATGTCGACCGGCTTCTTGAGCTCGTAGCCGGCGCCCTTGGGCAGCACCGCGCGCAGCGGCTTGCCGGTCTCGTCGTACACGCGCAGGCTCTTCTCGTCCGCGTCCAGGAGCGCCACCCCGCCCTCGGTGTCGACCGCCATCCTGGTGACCTGGCGCTCCTTGGCATCTGGAAACGTGCCCTTGTACTCCCAGGCCGCGTTGTAGCGGTAGACGTGCTTCTTCTTTTCGTCCGCCACCAGCACATCGCCGCCCGCCAGCAGGATGGCTGACGTGAGCCTGTCGAGCGGCTCCATCTCTCCTGGCTTGGTGCTCGGCACCGCGAAGGCCTTCACGTCCTTGGCGCCGAAGCGCGCCGCCAGACGCGACACCACGATTACGTCGCCGCGCGCCGTGACACTGAGGCTCTTCAAGTCTTCCGCGCCGAAGCCGGGCCCCATCTTGCCCGCCGCGTCGAAGGAAATCGCTGACTTGGCTTTGTCGGAAGCGATCCAGAGCGTGCGGTTGGGCATCATCAGGATCGCACGCACGTCCTTGACGCTGTCGCCGGAGCCGACGCTCCAGGATGGGTCGACGCCGAAGGTCGGGCGGACGCCATCGCTCAGGCGGTAGAGGGCGGTGATGCGCTCGATCGCCCGGGCGGACCAGTCGGAGTCGGGGAAGAGGTTGCGGACCTGTTGGAACGCCTCCATCGCGGGCCGAGCGTCTCCCAGCAGCGCCAGGCAGTGGCCGACCTGGAACTGCGCGGTCACCGAGGCGTCGCTCGTCGGATACTCGAGCGACACGCGCCGCTGAACTTCCACGGCGTCGGCGAGCTTGCCGGCCTTGCGCTGCGCGAGGCCAGTGGCGTAGAGCGAACGCGGCACCCAGTCGCTCTTGGCGTAGAGCCGCTGCACGCGCGTGAACTGCGCGAGAGCGTCGTCGAGCTGGGCCTGCGTCGTCGCCTTGTTGAGGGTCAGCAAACCCAGGTAGTAGTAGGCGCCCGGCGCGCTGTCGCTCTGGGGAAAGCGCTTGGCGACAGCATCGAAGGACTGTTTGGCTTTCTCGGTGTCGCTTTCGATCTCGGCCTGGTAACGGCCGATCTCGAGCAACGCATCGTCGACCGAGTCGCTGTTCGCGAAAGTCGAGACGATCGTGTTGAAATTGTCGAGCGCTTGCTTGTACTTGGCCTGGATGAAGTACGTCTTGCCGTCTTCGAGCAAGCTCTTCGCCTGTTCTTCAGGCGTCGCCTGTGCGAAGGCCGGCGCCGCGAGCGCCATTCCGAGCAGCAGGCCGCAACCGCGAGGCTTCAATCGCGGCGCCCCGTCACGTACGCGATCTGGCCGGCTTTCGCCACCACCGCCTCCTCGCGCTTCACGCCGTCCGGCCACTTGAACGATACGGTGTGCGGGCCGTCAACGATAGCGCGGTCCAGGATCGGCGGGTAGTCGACGAAGACGCCGTCGATGAAGACCTCGCAGTTGTCGGGGTTGGCCTTGATGCTGATCCTGCCGAGCGGCGGCGTGTCGAGCGACAGCGTCGCCCCGCTCTTCATGTCGAGCACTGCTTCCTTCTTGAGGAAGTGACCGGGAGCCAGGATCGTCACGCCATGGCGCCCGGGCGGCAGGCTGACTCGCGGCGAGAGCTGGGCCTTGGCGAGCACGCGTCCTCTCCAGACGACGTCGACCGGATATGAAGACAACACCGCGAGGCTGCCCGGCAGCCCAGTCGGTTCGAGCGCGAGCAAGAGCGCGGGCGGGGTCTTGCCCGCGGCCAGGACGACCTCCTGGGTCGCGTGGCCTTCCATCGACGCCTGGAGCTTCTGCTGCCTGGTGGGATCGATCTCGATCTCGGCGGGCGAGACGCCGAGCTTCGCGCCGTCGAGCGTCAGCGCGGCGCCCGCGGGATCTGTCTCGACCTTGAGCCTCACCAGCGCGGGCCTGGGCGCCAGCGCGGGCTTGGGCGCCGGCGGTGGACCGGGCCCCAGCGACTGCTTGGGCGTAGTCGCGCTGGTCGTCGCGCTGGTCGTGACCGTCGTGCCGGCGGGCTCTGCCGAAGCCGCGGGCAGCGGCTTCGAACTGCGGCCGAGCACGAGCCCGCCGATCAAGAGCGCGCTCGCGAGCACGGCGCCTCCCACCGCTAGGATACCCCTGGCGGCGGGAACCAGCACACGCGTCGGCGACACTTCGGCGTCGGATTTTTCCGCCGTCACGGTTTCGGGGCTGCGCTGCGTCGCCTGGGCGCGATACGTCGCTTCCAGCTCGGGGAAGAGCTCGCTCTCGGCCTCGGGCGGCTGGGCGCGGCGCTGCTGCTCGCGGCGGATCGCGCGCACCACGCGCCGGGCGTCGACCGCTTCGGGCTGCTCGGCGAGCACGGGCTCGATCTTGCCCAGGGCCTCGTCGAGATGGCCCGACATCAGAGCGCGCCGCGCCTCTGTGATCGCCTCCTGCTGTGCGGCCGTCAGCGCCGGCGGCGGCGCCAGCTTCTGCTGCAGGCGCTGCAGGTCGTCGGCCAAGTGGGCCGCGGACTGGTAGCGCGCCTCGACGTCCTTGGCGAGCGCCCTCTCGACGATCTCCTGCAAACGAGGCGTCTGGACTCCCAGGTCGACGCCGAGCGCGGGCGTCGCGTCCTGGATGATCCGAAACAGCACGTCGGGCCCGGACCCGACGAAGGGCCGGCGGCCGGCGAGCAATTGGAATAGCATCACGCCGGCAGAAAACACGTCGCTGCGGCCGTCGGGCGACACCCCATGGATCTGCTCGGGGCTCATGTAGTTCATGGTCCCGACCAGCATGCCGGTCCGGGTGACGTTGGTGCCGGCGAGCTTGGCGATCCCGAAATCCATGATCTTGACGACGCCGGCGTCGAGCAGCCGGATGTTGGAGGGCTTGATGTCGCGATGCACCACCTTGTGCTCGTGGGCGAACGCGAGCCCGCGACAGACCTGGATCAGGATGTCGAGCCTTTCGGCGAGCGGAATCGCCTCGCCCGAGCGCACCAGCGTCTCGAGATCGGAGCCGGGCAGGATCTCCATCGCGATGTAGGGAATCCCGCGATCCTCGCCCAGCTCGAAGACCGTCACGATGTTGGGGTGTTGGAGCTTGGCGGCCGCCTTGGCCTCGATCTCGAAACGGGCGCGGTTCTCGTCGTCGAGGGTGCCCTCGGCTGTCAGCGTCTTGACCGCCACCTCGCGCTCCAGGGTCTCGTCGAGGCCGCGGTAGACCATTCCCATGCCGCCGCGGCCGAGCCGGCTCACGATCAGGTAGCGCCCGACGCGCAACGGGCCCCGGTGTTCGACGGTGGGAGGCTTCTCGTTCTGGTGCTGGCGCGAGGTACCGGTCGACACCGCCTACTCCTGAACGAATTTCAAGAGCACGACGGTGATGTTGTCCTCGCCGCCGTTCGCATTGGCTTCGTCGACCAGCGCGCGTGCGGACTTCTCGACGTCGCCAGCGCCTTCCTCGATGATTCGCGCGATCTCGGCGTCGGTCACCATCGTGGTGAGCCCGTCCGAGCACGCGAGCAGCAGGTCGCCGGCCAGCGCCTCGTGGAGCTGCATCTCGACGTCGAGGTCCGGCCGGCCACCGAGCGCGCGGGTCACGACGTTCCGGAGCGGATGGGCGCGCGCCTGCTCGGCCGTCAACATCCCCGCCAGGAGCTGTTCGTTGACCCAGGAATGATCGCCGGTGAGCTGGGTCAGGATGCCGGCGCGGTACAGATAGATGCGGCTGTCGCCGACGTGTGCCAGGTTCGCGGTCGTGCCGTCGATCAGCAGCGACACCACCGTCGTCGCCATCCCCTCGTACTCAGCCGACTCCCTGGTGGCCGCCAGCACCTTGTTGTTGGCGTAGCGGATCGCCGTCTTCAGCCGGTTCCCGTCGTACGACATGCTCTCGTCGAGCCCGAACGGCCAGGTGATCTCCTCGTCGCCGCTCGTCATGCACACGAACTCGTTGATCGAGTCGACAGCGATCTTGGAGGCCACCTCTCCCGCGGCGTGGCCGCCCATGCCATCGGCGACCACGAACAGGTTCTGGTCGGGGTTGACGTGGAACGAATCCTCGTTCCCCTTGCGTTTGCGCCCGACGTCCGTGAGCGCGTGATACGCGATCTTCATAGGCGTTTTGCGCGCCTATCCTACTCGAAACAGGACTACTTCTTGCCGAACAGGCCTTTGAGGCCCGCGATCGACCCGAAGCCCGGCTTGGGCTTTTCGGGCTCCACCGGTTTAGAGGGTCCGAGTTCCGAAGCCAGGGCGAGCAGCTTGGGGTCCTTGGGCGCGAGCTTCAGGGCCATCTCTACGGCTTTCTTGGCGCGGGTGTTCAACCCCTGGGCGTGGAGCAGTTTGGCGAGGTCGAACTGGTACGCCGCGTTCTGCGGGCTGAGCTGAGCCGCCTTCTCGAGCGCGGCCACGGCGTCGCGGGCGTGCTTGGCGTGCCGCTGCAGCAGCCGCGAAAGTGCTACGTGGTACTGGGGCTCGTTCGGCATGTGGTGGATGGCGATGTGCAGCTCGTCCACGGCATCCTGGTCGTTTCCGGATTCGGCGCTGCGCTTGGCCTTGGCAAACGCGTCCTGGGCGAGGTCTTCCGGCTTCTCGAGCTTCGGCCGCGCGAGCTCCGTGTCGTAGGCCAGCCGGCGCTGGTCGTTGGTCAGGGTGTTGAAGGCCTCGGTGGCTTCCTGGAAGAACTGGTGGGCCTTGGCCTTCTCGGCGGGATCCGTGAATCGGTCGGGGTGACGATCGCGCGCGAGGTTCAAGTAGACGCGGCGGATCTCGTCGCTCTTGGCATGCTTGTCGACGCCCAGGGTTTCGTAGTGATCAGCCAAGGCTTCCTTCTTGTCAGTGCTTGCCCGGCCCGCTGGCCTCTTGGGCGTTCTTCACGAACTTGAGCGCCTGCTTGCGGATCACCTCGGGCACGTTCTTATCGACGGAAATCGACTTCAGGTCCTTCGGGTTGAGACGCGACACCATGCCAATCGAGATCGCGAGCGGCGTGCGCGGGTTGCGCACCAGATTCGACACCACGCTGTACTTCTTGGTCCAGTCTCGATGATTGCCGATCGTGCGCAGCACCTGGTCCGAGACGTTCTTCATCCCCGCGAAACCTTCTACCTCGGCGTCCGTGAGCTTGGGGCTCCCGAGCACGGCGGCCGCGACCAGCCGGTTCGGATCTCGAATCAACAACGTGCGCGCCTCACGGTCGCCTCGGAGGGCGGTCTTCAGCTTGTCCTTCATGTTCATCGCGAAGACGCGCTTGGCGAGGCTCAACTTCTCGGGCTGCTGCTTCTCCTCGTCGGAGAGCGCGGTTTCGATCAGCTTGTCCTCATCGACGGGCGCCTCTTCGACCTCGGGTTCAGGAGCGGGGGGCGCTTTCTCCGCCACCGGCGGCGGTGCTTTGGGCTTCTCTTCGTAGTCGGCACCGATCTTGAAGGTCTCGCGCAGCTCGCGGAGGCGGCGTTTCTGGTCGTTGTTGAGGGTCGGGTTCGACTCGATCGCGACCAAGAGCGAGGTGCGCCGCAGCAGCCGCACCTGGTTGATCACGACCAGCTCCGCGAGCTCGGTGATCAGCCGGGGCGCGGCCTGCTCGATGGCTTCGTCCGTGAGCGTCGTGTTCTGGAGCACGCCCTCGAGCAGCTCGCGCTCGGAACGGTTCGCCATCACCCAGGCCAGGACGGGAGGCGGAGACGACCTGTCCTTGCACACCGCCAAGAGCTCGGCCATGTCGAAGGCCACCAGCGTTGCGCTCGCCTGCTCGGCGATCTCCGGCTCCCGATCCGAGAGCAGGAATTCCAGGAGCTCCAGCACGTCGATGGGGCCGAGCGGCAGCGCTCCCTGCGCCGCCATCAGGCGCAGATCTTTGGGCACGCTGCCGCGCTTGAACTGCTCGACGAGGGGGTTGGGGACCCGGACGTCGGCCATCGTTTGCCCGCGCCGCCTTAACTGCTATGCGAGGCGCGGAGCTGGGAAGAGTCTTCCACGAGCGACGGCAGGTTCTTCTTGGAGATCACGATGTTCCGGCGAACCTCGCCGACCTTGCCGAGGGATAGCCCCTGCCGCTCGTTCACGGTGAACGTGACGCCGCCGGCATTGCCTACCGAGAACACGATCTCGCCCAGGGCTTGGATCGTCTCCGACTGACCTTCCTGCAAGACCTTATTGAGCACGGGCTGGCCGTCGACCGTGGCCTCGACCCAGCAGGTCTGGCGGGCTTGCAGCGTCAGCACTAGCCCGTCGGGCGCGCTGGCCTCGGGATTGGCGACCACCGGGACGGCTGAAGGCATCGCCCGCGGTTCCGCGACCGGGGCTGCCGGCAGACGCGCTTCACGCTCGGCGGGAACCGCCTTCCAGAGCGAGAGCACCGCCCCGACACCGAAGACCGCGACCAGCAACAGCGTGCCCGGGTGGGCGCCCTCCGGCTGGCGCCGGCCCGAATCCGCCACAGGCGCCTCGTCGTTGTGCGCGAAAACGAACTCGGCCACCAGCCGCTCGGCATCGAGGCCGATGTGGCGCGCGTACTGTTTCACGAAGGACCGTCGAAACACGCCGCCCGGGAGGATCTCCAGTCGATCTTGTTCGAGCGCCTGCAGAAAGCGAACACTGATCTTGGTCGAGTCCGCGATCTCGCGCAGGCTCACGCCGCGCAGCTCGCGTTCGCGGCGAAGCGTCTCTCCGAAAGAGGTCATAAGTCAGCCCTGAGTGAGCCGGCATTGTAGGTGGGAGTCGAGCGGACTGTCAAAGTATCCCTCTCAAGAATCGAGGCTCCGGCGGGCGACGCGCAGCGCGCTCCTTTGCACGAGCGGAACCAGACCCGGGGTCGTCGAAACGCGACCCAGGTCGCGCGGCACGAGCGATGTGAGCTGGGCGAGTGCGATGCCGAGAGGCGTGCGCCGTTGCAGCACCAGCGCCAACCGAACCGCATACGCATCCGACCAGCGCGTCGACGCGGCCACCTCGCGCAACAGAGCCAGCGAAGCGACGCTCTGCTCTACGGCCGCGACCAGGTCAGCCTCGCGCAGTCGCGGGTTCAAGAGCGCAGCGCGTACGACCTTGACCTCGGCGTCGGCCAGCAACAGCCGCAGCAGCGGTGTCGTGGCGAGGCGCGCTAGCGTGATGCGATCGCCGAGGCGCAGCTCGGGTAGCCTATCGGCGAGCAGCGACTCGGCGCGCACGCGCGCGGCGGCATGGAGGCGCAGCGTCGCGGCGACCATCGCCAAGTCGCGCCAGTAGAGCGCTGGCAAGACCTTCAGCAGCAACGCCCGCGGCGCGCGTGGATTGAGAGCGACGGCGCCCAGCACCCGTGGGTTCTCCGACCAGGGCGGCTGGGCGCCGAGCAGCTCGAGCAGCTTGATCGGGACGGCGCGGCGCAGCACGGACACCAGCAGGTTGTCGTCGGGAGAGCTCTCGGCGAGAACCCCTCGGAGCCGCGCCATGCTCTCCGAAGCGACGAGCAGGGCTTGGTGGAGTGCGTCGGCGTTGGCCGACGCTTCTCTGTCGAGCACCGGCACCCCGCTCAGATCCCGAAATAGGAACGGATGCGGTCGAGGATGTGCTGGCGCAGCTCGCCTCCGGCCGGAGCGCTGGAGAGCTTCGCCGTGACGTCGCCGCTGGCCTGGCTCAAGGCTTCCTGGCGCTCCGCCAGGATCGTGGAGATGTCGACCGCGATCGCCGGGTTCTTCACCAGCACGTCGTGGAAACCGGCCTTGTCGATCGTAAAGACGTCCACGTCGGTCACGGCGGTGACCGAGGCCGATCGCAGCTCGCCAGTGAGGAGCGCCATCTCGCCGAAGAACTGGCCCTCCATCAGCCGCGCCAGCGTGCGACGCCGGCCCGAAAGCTCCTTCGAGACCTCCACCTCGCCGTGGTCGACGACGCAGAAGCTGTCGCCGGGTTCGCCCTCGCGGATCAGCTTCTCGCCCGCCGCGTAGTGCAGCGCCCTGAAATGGGAGCCAGCAAAGCGCAGCTCGTCGTCGCTCAGCGGGCGGAACAGGTCGATTCCGCGCAGCGCCCGCAGCAGCCGGCTGCCCGAGGCCTCGATCGGGCTCTCCGCGCCGTCAGCGTTGTGGAGGTAGACGTTGCGGATCGGGAACGGGATCTCGATGCCGTGACGCCTGAAGTGATACCAGATCAGGCGATGAATCTCGCCCTCGATCGCGCGGTAGTCCTCGTAGTCGTGCAGGAAGTAGCGGATCTCGTACGCGATCGAAAAGTCGTGATAGCCCGAGATTCGCAGCACCGGCGACGGATCGCGCGCCACTTCGGGAATCTGATCGAGCAGGTGACCGAGCACCGACAGCACCTTGCTGGGCGGGGTCTGGTAGTTGACGCCGATCGTGACCAGACGCGAGTGCGGCTCGGCGGGGGCGCTGAAATTCACCAGCGAATGCCGAGCGACTTCGTTGTTGGGGATCGTCAGCGTGTCGCCGTGAAAGGTACGCAATCGCATCGCGCGCCACGAGACCTGCTCCACCTTGCCCTCGCGATCGTCCAGCCGCACCCAGTCGCCGACCCGGAACGGCGCCTCGGTGTGCAGCGCGATCCCCGCGAACAGGTTGCCGAGCGTCTCCTGCAACGCCAGGCCGACCACCGCGCCCACCACCGCGGAAGTAGCGAGGAACGGCGTGAGATCGAAGCCGAGCCAGCGATGCGCGATCACGCCGCCTCCGACGCCGTAGAGCAGCACCGCCACCACGCTCTCGAGGAGAGCCGGGGGCGCTTCTCCCTGGCTGCGCCGGAACAGCGTCTCGAATGCCAGCACGCAGGCGCGCACCACCAGCACCAGCGCAGGGACGACGACCAGCAGCGAGGGCCAGCCGGGACCGAGCAGCTCCTGAACGCCGAGCAACAAGAAGACGCCCAGTGCCAAGGCGCCCACCGCGTAGGGCAACGCCAGGCGCCGAAGCTCCGGGCGCGCGCGGCCGGCTCGCATCAACGCCAGCACCGAGAGGAACAGCAGCGGAACGGCGACCAGCGGGTTGCGCAATTCGTTCATCGGCTCAGGCCTCGGGAGGCTCGGGTCTCGCCAGGATCTGCACCGCTTCGTGGAGCGCCAGCACGACGTTCACGAGCCCGAGCCCGGTGACGGCGCCGCGGGTGAACGCCGAGACGACGATCGCCCTGAGTGCCGGATGCGCCGCCAGCAACGAGTTGTCCCAGAGCGACGTCCAGGGCGCCACCACGAGGATTCCTCCCACCAGGAGCGAGCTGAAGACGGAGAGGACCGAAGCCAAACGGGGGCGCGCTGCGGCGTTCTGGCCGACGCGTTCTTTAGGAAGCCGCTGCCCGTAGATCGCGGACCTTCTGCGCGACATCGCGGAAGTTGGTGTCTTGTCCGTAGAGATCCTCGAAGATGTTGAGCGCCTTCTCGACCTCGCCGGAAGCCTCGTGGGCCATCGCCAGATCGTAGCGGAGGCCTTGATACTCCTCGTCGCTGCGCCCCGGAGCCTTCAAGCCTTTCTCGAACCATTTGACGGCGAGCTTGGGCATGCCCTTGTCCATGAAACAGATGCCCAGCATGCTGCTGCATTCGAGCATCCGGTTCTCGTCCTTGGCGGCGAGCTGGAACTCGGCGATGGCTTCGTCGACCAGGCCCATTTCCTTGTAGGCGATCCCGAGGTTATAGCGGGTGTCGTAGTCCTCCTTGCCGAGCTGCTTGTCGACGCCCTTCTTGAACTCCTTGAACATCTCGGAAAGGCCGGCGTCGCCAAGGTCGGACCCGGGTGCTAGTGCCGACTCCTCGCCAGCCGATTGAGCCGAGAACAGCTCGCCCAGCTCGGCGCCTAGATCGATCCCGCCATCCTCCGGCTCGGGAGCCGCCGGCTCGCTCCAGGAGGGTGCTTCCGGCGAAGCGAGGTCGGCGAGGGCGTCGAGCGGAGAGGCCTCGGCCGGCGGCGGCTCCAGGTCCAGCCCCAGGTCGTCCGCGAGCGGCGCGGCGATCGCGGGCTCCGGCTGAATCTCATCGACGGCCTCTGGATCGATTCCGAGCTCTGCGATCTTTTGGAGGATCGCGGGATGACCGGGATAGCGCTGGCCAATCTCGCGCAAGGCATCCTTGGCGTCGTCGACGAAACCGAGCGACATGTAGGACCCGACTTCGTCCAGGACGCGCTGCAGGTCGACAGGCAGGCCTTGGGTCGCTGGCGCCGCTGCCACCGGCGCCTCGACCTTCTGGGGAGCGGCCTTGAGCGGCGCAGCCACCACCGGAGGCGCTGGCTCGGGTTCCGGCGGCGGTTCGGGCGGCGCCGCGTCGAAGCCGAGATCGGCGCCAGAGAGGCCGAAATCGACCGGAGCGTCCTCCGCCGGCGCCTCCAGCCCCGCCGATGAGGCCTCGGTCTCGAGTGAGGCGTCGCCCAGGTCCAGGGACGGGGCTTCCAAGTCGAAAGCGCTGGCCTCGAGGCCGCCCTCTTCCACCTCGAGCGGGATGTCTTCCTCGGCCTCGGCCACCGGCAGATCCTCTTCGGACGTGGCCGGCTCCTCCGCCACCGCACTCGCCCCGGTCGGAGCATCCCAATCGGCGGGGACGACGGACGCGTCGAAGCTTCGCGCTTCCGCAATCGCCGCTTCGGTCGCTTCGACGTCGCCGGCCATTCTCTGGATCTGGGCGATCGCGAGGGCCTGCTCGGCGACCTTCCCGTTGTGCCCTTTCTCCTTGTAGACGTCGAGCAGCTCGGTACGCGTCTCGAGATGGTCGGGGAAACGCGCCACTACGGCCTCGAACTGGTCCGCCGCCTTGTCGATCAGACCGTACTTGCGGAAGACCTTGCCTTCGGCGAGGTGCTCGTCGATGAACTCCTTGTCCTCCTCCGAGAGCGGACCCGAAGCTTCGACAGCGGCTGGCGGCGAGCCGCGGCGCTGATCCACGGCGGGTGCGTCTTCGGAGAAAGAGAGGCTCTCGGAGGACGCGCCGAGATCGAAGTCTTCTTCGACCGCCGGCTCAGCGACCACCGGAGCCTTGCCGCCCTGGAGCTTGCTCTTCACGAGCTGGAGCTTGCTCTGGTGCTGCTGGCTCCCCGGCTCCAGCGAGATCAGGATCTCGAGGACCGAGGCGGCCTGCTCCAGCTGGCCCTCCTTGATGTACGCCTCGGTGATCTGCGAGTAGGTGGAGATCACGGCGCGGTCGTTCTTCTGCTTGCGATACAGCTCGACCAGCTTCGAGAGCGTCTTGACGTGACCGGGAGCCTTCTGGACGACGTGTTGCAGGAGCGTTGCGGCCTTCTCGCCTTCGTTCCGCTCCACCAGCCGGTCGATCACCGGCAACAGTTCGTCGTAGGCCGCGTCGGTCTTGCCCTTGGCGAGCAGCAGCCGCGCCATCTGGATCCGGGTTTCCGGGTTGTCGGGGTTGAGCTCGACGAGGCGCTTGAAGACCTTCTCGGCGTCACCGAGCCGGTTGCTGGAAAGATACGCCTCGCCGAGCTGCGCCAGCAGCTCCTTGTCGTTTGGAGCCGTCTTCAGCACGTCCTCGAGGAACTCGGCGGCCTTGACGAAGTTCTTCTGGACGATATAGCAACGGGCCAGCTCGCCGCGCAACCGCTGGCTCTTGGCATCGATCTTCAGGCCCTTCTCCAGGACCTGCACAGCCTCGGCGAGATGCCCCTTGCGATTCAGCTCCTCGGCGATCGCGATCATTTCCTCGATGGCTTTCTGGGTGTTCCCGTCGCGTGTGTAGAGATCGGCGAGCTTGCTGCGGATCTTCAGATCGGCCGGGTCGATGTCCGCCATCTTCCGCAGGACCTCGCCGGCGTCCCTGCCCTTGCCGCGCTTCATGTACTCGTCGACGACGATCTGGTACTGGCTCTTGGCCTCCATCATCAGGCCCTGCTTGGCGTAGAGGTCCGCCAGCGAGAGGTACGGATCGAGCGCGGTCGCGTCGAGCTTGTTGATCTTCTTCCAGATCGCAATGGCTTTGAGATGGAAGCCGTCTTTGGCGTAGAAGTCGGCGACCTTGGCGTATTCGAGGGCCGCCTCGTGGTTGCGGTTCATCTTGGCGTAGAGGTCGCCGATCTTGTTGATCGTGTTCCAGTCGCGCGGGTTGTCGTCGAGGAGCTGCCGATAGAGAAGCACCGCCTTGTCGAGGCGGCCGGCTTTCTCCTCCTTGTCGGCGTCCTGCTTGACCTTGACCGGATTGACCTTGGCCACGCCTGTCCTTACTTAGAGTGCGACAGCTAGTGCAAGACTTTACCTCAGCTTGGGGGTGAGCGCCCCCTGGCTTTTTGGACTCCCTAGAATAACCACGCTTCGGTCCCGTGAAAAGACCGGCGGTGGATCGCGGAGGGCCCGAGCCGTCGCAAGGCCTGCCGGTGACCTTCGCTCGCGTAGCCCATGTTCGCGGCCAGGCCGTAGCCGGGATACCGGCCGTCGCTCTCCAGCATCAGGGCGTCGCGGTGGACCTTGGCGACGATCGAGGCTGCCGCGATCGAGATCGAAAGCGCGTCGCCCTTCACGATCGGGCGCTGGGCCAGGCTGATCCCCGGGACGACGCGATGACCGTCGATCAGCACCAGGTCAGGATGCTGGCCCAAGGCCTGAAGCGCCCGCGTCATCGCCAGGTGGGTCGCGCGCAGGATGTTGAGCCGGTCGATCTCGGCGGGATCGGCGGCGCCGATCGCGCAGGCCCGAGCCTGGCGTTGAATCCGGGAAGCCTGGATCTCACGCTGGCGCACGGTCAGGCGTTTGGAGTCGTCGAGGCCCTCGGGATCGAACCCCTCGCCCAGGATCACGGCGCCGGCCACGACCGGCCCGCACAACGCCCCGCAGCCGACCTCGTCCAGACCCGCCACGATACGGAAGCCCTCGCTGCGTGCCTCGTCCTCGTAGCGCGCCGAGCACGCCAACGCAACGCCCCTGTGGACGAGCGGCTTTCTGGGCAACGGCGGGCTACTGGTTCGTCCGCTTCTCCTTCATCCGGCCGGCCTTGCCCTTGCGATCGCGCAGGTAGTAGAGCTTGGCGCGGCGAACGCGCGCCTGCTTCACGACCTCGATCTTGTCGATCGTCTTTGCGTGCAGCGGAAAGATGCGCTCGACGCCTTCGCCGAAGCTCACCTTGCGCACGGTCATCGTGGCGCGGGTGCCGCTGCCACGCAGGCCGATGATCAGACCCTCGAAGATCTGGACGCGCTCGCGCTCGGTCTCCTTGGGTTTGCCCTTGATCTCCTCCTTGACCGAGGTTTCCTTGACGCGCACGTGAACGCGCACGGTGTCGCCGGGCTGGAGACGCGGCAGCGTGGTCTTGAGGTCGCTCTGTTCGATGGCGTCGATCCGATTCATGGCACTCTTCCTGTTTCTGGTGTTACTGGGATTCTCAGGCGGATAGCTTGTCTTCGCGCTCGATCTCTTGCAACAGCGACCGGTCCTCGGGCGACAGCCGCGCTCCGCCGAGCAGGTCGGGCCGCCGCTCGCGCGTGGCGCGCAGCGCTTCCTTGCGGCGCCAGCGCGCGACACGGCCGTGGTCGCCCGACAACAGCGCCTCCGGCACGCCTCGCCCGCGCAGCATGGCGGGCCGAGTGTAGTGGGGAAAATCGAGCAGGCCGTCGGCGAATGAGTCGGAGAGCGCCGAGGTCGCGTCGCCCAAGGCACCCGGAAGCAGCCGCACCACGGCCTCCACGACCGTGAGCGCCGCCGTCTCGCCCCCGGTCAACACGAAGTCCCCCAGGCTGAGCTCCTCGGTGCACAGGCCGTCTCTCACGCGCTCGTCCACACCTTCGTAGCGCCCGCACAGCAGCGCCAGGCGTTCGAGGCCCGCGAATCGCTCGGCGGCACGCTGGTCGAAGGTGCGACCGCGCGGCGAGAGCAGCGCCACCGCGTCGCGCGGCCCCGGGCCGCCGGGCAGAATCTGATCGAGGGCGCGGAAGAACGGCTCGCCCTTCATCACCATGCCCGGCCCGCCGCCGAAAGGCGCGTCGTCCACCGAGCGGTGCTTGTCGTCGCTGAAGTCGCGCAGGTCGTGGGCCCGAATCTCGACGAGACCAGCGTCGGCGGCGCGCTTGACGATGCCTTCGCCGAGCGGGCCGAGCAGCATGCGCGGGAAGATCGTCAGGACGTCGATGCGCAGCACGTCAGTGCTTCTCCTCGTCCTTCGGGACGCGCAAGACGAGCCGACTCGCGGCGCGCTCGACCGCGATCACGAAGTCGCTCGCCAGCGGAATCAGCAGCTCGCCGCCGGTTCCGCGCAGCGTCAGGACCGGAACGGCCCCGGTCTCGAGGATTTCTTCGACGCGCCCGAGCTCGCGCCCGGCTTCGTCGACCGCGACGAGACCCAGAAGCTCGTGGTGATAGTAGGAGCCGGCGGGAAGCTGCGCCAGCTCGGCCTCGTCGATGCCGAGGTCGCGGCCGCGCAGCCGCTGCGCCGCGTCTATCGAATCGACGCCTTCGAGCTTCAGCACGAAGCGGCCCTTGTGAGGCCAGCACGCAACCACCGAGAGCTGTTGCGAGCTGCCGTCGGGGGCCGCCACGTGCACGCTCTTCAGCGTGGCGAAGCGATCCGGACGGTCCGAGAGCGGCTCGGCCAACACCTCGCCGCGACGGCCCTGGGGCTTCACGACGCGGCCGATCGTGACGAGCCGGGGCGCCGTCATTCGACCTCCACCTCGCACTCGGTGCCGTGCTTCTCGGCGACTGCGTCGAGCAGCGCGCGCAGCGCGTCCGCGGTTCGGCCGTTGCGGCCGATCACGCGGCCGCGGTCCTCGCGAGCCACGCGCAACGTGAGAAAGGTGACGCCGTCCTCGACGGCTTCGCTCACGGAGACACGGCTCGGCTGGTCCACCAGCTCGCGCGCCACGGACTCGAGAAGCTCCTTCAAGGAAGGCCTTACGCCGCCTTCTGCTTCTTCAAGAAGCTCTTCACGGTGTCCGACGGCCGCGCGCCTTTCTTGATCCAGTACTGGGCGCGCTCGGCGTCGATCTTCACCACCGCGGGGGTCTTGCGCGGGTCGTAGTGGCCGAGGATCTCCACGAAGCGCCCATCGCGCCACGCGCGCGAGTCCGCCACCACGACCCGGTAGTACGGCCGCTTCGTGGTTCCCGTCCGTCTCAACCTGATTGCCAGCATGCGTCCTTCTTTCGTCCTTTGTCTGCCTAGTGAATGCGTCCCGCGGGAGCCATGCGCGCGGCCAATTTCTGGAACGCGCCCCCACCGCCCCCGAAACTCTTCATCAGCTTGCGCGCCTGAACGAACTGTTTCAACAACCGGTTCACGTCCTCGACGCCGCTGCCGCTGCCCTTGGCGATGCGCTTGCGGCGGCTGCCGTTCAGCAGCGACGGGTCGCGCCGCTCGCGCGCCGTCATCGAGTCGATGATCGCCAGCGACCGGCGCATCTCGCGTTCGCCCGCTTCCGTATCCACGCCCTTCAACGAGCCTACGCCGGGCAACATCGAAAGCACCTGGTCGAGCGAGCCCAGCTTGCGAACCTGGCGGAGCTGGTCGCGGAAGTCTTCGAGCGTGAACTCGTTCTTGCGTAGCTTCTTGACGAGCGCCTCGGCCTGCTCGCGGTCGACGGCGCCTTCGACCTTCTCGATCAGCGACAGCACGTCGCCCATCCCCAGGATCCGCGAGACCATGCGTTCGGGCTGAAAGGCCTCGAACTCCTGGGCGCGCTCGCCGATGCCGGCGAACTGGATCGGCTTGCCGGTGACGGCCGCCGCCGACAGCGCCGCTCCGCCGCGGGCGTCGCCGTCGAGCTTGCTGAGCACGATGCCGGTGATGCCGACGCGGTTCTGGAACTCGAGCGCGCTCGTGACCGCGTCCTGGCCGGTCATCGCGTCGGCCACGAACAAGATCTCGGAGGGCTCGGCGAGCCTCTTGAGCTCGGCGAGCTCCGCCATCAGCTCGTCGTCGATGTGAAGCCGGCCCGCCGTGTCCACGATCAGGACGTCGTGGCCGACCGAACGCGCCTCTCGGAGCGCCGACTCCAGGATCGCCCGGGGCGCGTCCAGGGCTTCGGGGTGGTGGACCTTCAGCCCGGCCTTGCTGGCGAAACTCCTGAGCTGTTCGCGTGCGGCCGGCCGATAGACGTCGGTCGACACCAGCAGCGGATGATGCCCCGCTTTCTGGAGCCACAGCGCGAGCTTGGCCGAGCTGGTCGTTTTGCCAGAGCCCTGGAGACCGGTCATCAGCACGACCGCCGGGATCTTCGAGGAAAGCTGGAGCCGCGCCGCGCCGGATCCCAGGGTCGCGACCATCTCGTCGCGCAGCACGCGAATCACGGCCTGCGCCGGCGACAGGCTCTTCAGCACGTCCTGGCCGGTGGCGCGCAGCTTCACCCGGTCGAGAAGCCCGGACACGACCTTGAAGTGGACGTCGGCTTCCAGGAGCGCCAACCGGATCTCGCGGAGCGCCGCCACCACCTGCTCTTCCGAGAGCGTGCCGTGGCCGCGGAGCGACCGGAAGACTCCTTGGAGTTTTTCGCTGAGCGTTTCGAACAAGGGAAAGACGGCTCCGTGGGCCCGCGTCAGGCAGGCAAAGCTAACAAACGGAAGATTTTAGCGAGGCCGAGCGCCCCTGTCAAAACTCCGCTATACCCGGCGCAGTATGTGGCCCAGCTTCTCCTTCTTGGTCCGTAGGTAGCGCCGGCTTTCTTCCGAAGGAGCGACCTCCAGCGCCACGCGTTCGACGATCTTCAGGCCGTAGCCCTCGAGGCCGACGAACTTGCGGGGGTTGTTGGTGAGCAAGCGAATCTTGTTGAGGCCCAGCTCGTTCAGGATCTGCGCCCCGATGCCGTAGTCGCGCTGGTCGGCCTTGAAGCCGAGCGTCTCATTGGCCTCGACGGTGTCCTGGCCCTGGTCTTGGAGCTGGTAGGCCATGATCTTGTGGATCAGGCCGATGCCGCGGCCTTCCTGTCGCAGATAAAGAAGCACACCCTGACCTCGTGCGGCAATCAGCTGCATCGCTTTGTCGAGCTGCTGGCCGCAGTCGCAGCGCTCCGAGCCGAAGATGTCCCCGGTCAGGCACTGCGAGTGAACGCGGACCAGCACGTCGTCGTCGGGCTTCAACTCCCCCATCACCAGCGCGACGTTGTGGGCGTTGTCGATCAGGCTCTCGAAGGCGTGGATCTTGAAGGCGCCGTAGCGGGTCGGCAGGTTGGCCTCGGCGATCTTCCGCACCAGCCGCTCGTGATTCATGCGGTAGCGGATCAGATCCTGGACCGTGACCATCCGCAGTCCGTGTTGCTTGCTGAACGCTTCCAGCTCGGGCACGCGGGCCATCGTGCCGTCCTCGTTCATGATCTCGCAGATGACGCCGGCCGGGTACAGGCCCGCCAGGCGCGCGAGATCCACCGCGGCTTCGGTCTGTCCGGCCCGCACCAGCACCCCGCCGGAGACGGCGCGCAGCGGGAACATGTGGCCGGGCCGAGCCAGGTCCTCGGGCCGCGTCTTGGGATCGATCGCGGCCAGCACCGTGCGCGCGCGATCGCCCGCCGAGATGCCGGTGGTGGTGCCCAGCTTGGCCTCGATCGGAACGCAGAAGGCGGTCCCGAAGCGCGCGCTGTTCTGCTCGTCGCGCACCATCAGCGGGATGCGCAGCGCGTCGAGCCGCTCGCCGGTCATCGGCAGGCAGACCAGGCCGCGCCCGAAGCGCGCCATGAAGTTGATGATCTCGGGCGTGACCTTCTCGGCCGCGATCGTGAGGTCGCCCTCGTTCTCGCGGTCTTCGTCGTCCAGGACCACCACCATCCGCCCGTTGCGGATGTCGTCGATCGCGGCCTTGATCTCCGAAAACGGCATGCCTCGTTCCCTCTGCCTAACGCCCGGCCAACAGCCTTTCCACGTACTTCGCGATGACGTCGGCTTCGAGATTGACGGGGTCGCCGTTGCGCACCGCTCGCAGGTTGGTGCGTTCGAGTGTAAACGGGATCAGCGCGACAGTGAATCGGCGCGGCGCCAGCGTGGCAACCGTCAGCGACGTCCCGTCGATTGCGATCGAGCCCTTCGTCACCAGATAGCGCTCGATCGAAGCAGGCGGCTCGACGACTAGGATCGCGGCGGCGCCTGTGCGGTCCAAGGAGACGACCCGCCCGACGGCGTCGACATGGCCTTGCACGATGTGGCCGTCGAAGCGTCCATCGGCCCGCATCGGCCGCTCCAGGTTCACGAGCGTACCGGCCTCGACCCGCTCGCCGAAGGACGTCTTCGACAGCGTCTCCTCGGTCAGCTCGCACGAGAAGCCCGACGCGTCGACTCGGACGGCCGTCAGGCAGCAGCCGCTCACCGCGATCGAACCACCCGGCGCCAGGCCGGCGAGGGTCGCCTCCGCGCGCACGCTCAAGACGACGACGTCGGCGCGCCGTTCCGCGCCCGTCACTACCCCGGTCTCCTCGACGATGCCCGTGAACATCCGCGCTAGCGAGGGTACCAGAGCTCGAAGTGCCGGCTGCCGGATTCGGCGGCGCGCAGCGGCCGCGCGTCCGTCAGGCGACGCGGGTTCTCGCCGCCGAACGCGGGCTTGCTGCCACGGCCGCCCAGCAGCAGCGGGGCGCGGAAGAGCGCGACCTGGTCGAACAGTCGCTGCTCCGCGAAGGCGCCGAGCACCTCGGAGCCGCCCTCCACCATCAGGCTCGTGATGCCGGCGCGATGAAGCGCTCTGAGCGCCGTGCGAAGATCCACTCGGCCGCCACGGCCCGGTACCACGATCACCGAAACGCTGGCCGCCTCGAGGCGCCGGAGTCGCCCAGCGGGCCCCGCCGCCGTCGTGACGACGACGAGTGGAGACTGTCTCGCCGTCTTCACCAGCCGGCTCGCGAGCGGAAGTCGCAGCCGCGAGTCGAGCACGACCCTCGTGAAGGGGCGGCGGGTGCGCGGCTCCGGCAGCAGCAGCGGGTCGTCGGCGAGCGCTGTGCCGATGCCGATCAGCACACCGTCGAAGCGCCGGCGCAAACGCCGCGCTTCGCGACGCTGAGCCGGGCTGGTGATCCATTTCGAATCCCCGGAGGCCGTGGCGATGCGGCCGTCGAGGGTGGTCGCGGCCTTCAGCAGGAGGAACGGACGCTGTTTCGTGACAGCCACGACGAAAAGCTCGTTCAGCGAGCGCGCCTCGGCTTCGCGAACGCCGGTGGCGACGCTGACCCCCGCGCGGCGCAGCAGGCGCAGGCCGCGGCCGTTCACGCGCGGGTTGGCGTCGCGCATCGCCACCACCACCCGGCGCACGCCGGCGGCCGCCACCCGCGGGGCGCAGGGCGGCGTGCGGCCCTGGTGGCTGCACGGCTCGAGCGTCACGTAGAGTGTCGCGCCGCGCGCGGCGGCACCGGCCTCTTGGAGCGCGATCACCTCGGCGTGCGGGCCGCCGGCTCGGGCGTGAAAGCCTTCCCCGACGATCCGGCCCTGCTTGACGACGACGCAGCCCACCATCGGGTTGGGGTTCGTCTCGCCGAGGCCGCGCCGCGCCAGCGCCAGGGCGCGCCGCATAAAGCGAGCGTCGTCCGGCGCCTTCAAGCGAACAGCCCCTGGGCGAACTGTCCTGCGTCGAAGGGCAGCAGGTCCTCGACGCTCTCCCCCACGCCGACCCAGCGGATCGGCACGCCCAGCTCTTCTACGATCGCGACCGCGATGCCTCCCTTGGCGGTGCCGTCGAGCTTGGTCAGCACGATGCCCGTGATGCCGCCTGCCTTGGCGAACTCGCGCGCCTGGGCCAGGCCGTTCGAGCCGGTGGTGGCGTCGAGGATCAAGAGGTGCTCGTGTGGCGCCCCGGGGATCTCGCGCTCGGCGACGCGGACCATCTTGGCGAGCTCCGCCATCAGGTTGCCCTTGGTGTGGAGCCGGCCGGCCGTGTCGACCAGCACCGCATCCACACCGCGCGCCCGCGCCGCGCGCAGGCCGTCGGTGAGGACGGATGAGGGATCGGCGCCCTCGGCGCCGCGATGGAACGAGGCGCCGGAACGCTCGGCCCAGATCTGAAGCTGCTCGGCGGCGGCCGCGCGAAAGGTGTCCGCCGCCACCAACAGCACCGAGCGCCCCTCGGCGCGCAGGCCTCGAGCGAGCTTGCCCAGGGTGGTCGTCTTGCCGACGCCGTTCACGCCCAGCGCGAAAACGACATGAGGACGCGAGCTGAAGGCAGCAAGGACGGGCCGCTCGAGCGTGCGCCGGATCTCTTGACTCAGGAGCGCCCGCATCGCCGCAGCGCCGCCCGAGGCGATCTCGCCGCTCCGCTCCTTCAGCATCTGCATCGCGCGCTGCACGAACGGCAGCCCCAGGTCGGCGAGCAGCAGCGCTTCCTCGATCGCCTCGAGATCCGCCGGTGCTAACGGACGCCGGCCGCGGACCAGGTCTTCGACCGGGGTCTCGAGCACCGCGCGGGTGCGCGCGAGGCCGTGCTTCAGTCGATCGAGAACACCGGCCACGGAGGCGCCGTCAGCGTTGCTGCAGGCTGCGCAACAGCTCCGCGGCGCGCCGGCCCAGCGCGCCGTTCGCGTCCTTGGAGGCGACCTTCTCCCAACGCGTGCGCGCTTCCTGGAAACGGCCCGCGCGGTAGTACGCCTGGCCGAGCGCCAGCGCCAGGCCCAGGTCGTCGCCCAGGCCCTTCTGCTGCTCGCCCAGCTCGAGCTGGGCGATCGCCTCCGTCGTCTTGTTCTGAGCGAGCATCGCGTCGGCCGCCATCACGTAAGCGGAGGCATACGCCTTGTTGCGCTGGACGCAGGTGAGGAACCAGCTCTCGGCCTGGGCGTAGTTCCTGTCCTCGAAATACGCCTGACCCAGGTTGCGCGCGGAGAGCTCGGGCGTGGGGTTCGTCGGGTCCTCGTACGCCGCCAGCAGCTCCTTGCGGCCTTCGTCCCGCTTGCCGCTCAGGATCAGGGCGGTGCCGAGGTCGTTGCGGGCGTCCACATAGTACGGATTCAACTCGAGCGCCTTGCGCGCCGCCAGCACCGCCTCGCCGAGTCGCTCCTGGCGACATTTCGCGTCGGCCGGCGCGCACTTCTGCGCGAACTGCTGATAGGCGACGCCGAGGCCCTTCTGGAAATAGGGGCTCTTTGGGTCCTGCTTGACGGCCTTCTTGAACGACTCGATCGCCGCTTCGATACGGCCCTCTCGGAGCTGCGTCAGGCCGGTGTTGAACGTGATCTCGCCGTCAGCGGCCGCGTTGCTCTTGTCCTGCCCGAGGACCGGCCCAGTGAGCGCCAACAGAGCCACCAGTGATACGAGCTGCTTCATCGGCAACACCCCTCGCCCCATCACGACGCGATCCGATCCGCCAGCTTGCGCGACTCGATCGAGGCGCGCCGGGCCTTGGCCGGCGACAAGTCTCCGGCGGCGCCGGCGCGCTCCATCGCTTCCACGCTCGGCCCGTCGAACTTCTTGTCGATCAACTGGCGGAGTCGCGCCAGGGCCGCTTCGAACGTCATCGCCTTGGAGTAGGGGCGGTCGGTCGTCATCGCATCGAAGGCGTCGGCGACGCTGACGATGCGGCCGAGCAGCGGGATCTGGTCGCCCTTCAGGCCGCGCGGGTAGCCCGAGCCGTCCATGTTCTCGTGGTGCATCAGGCCGTCGCCCGCCATCTCCTTGAGCATCGGCACGGCCTCGAGGATGTGCTCGCCCTTGCTCGGATGCTGCTTCATCATCTCGTACTCTTCGTCGGTCAGCGCCGAGGCTTTGCGCAGGATCTTGTCCTCGATGCCGATCTTGCCGACGTCGTGGATGATGCCGGAGAGGTGCACCCTCTCGATCTCCTCGGGGGACATCCCCAGGTGCTTGGCGATCACTGCCGAGTAGTAGGCCACGCGCTCCGAGTGGCCGCGTGTGTACGGGTCCTTCTCGTCGATCGTGTTCGCGAGCATCCGGATCGACCCCATGAACAACTCCTTGTTCACGCTCGCCTGGCGCCGGATCTCCTCGATCGATTTCTGGATCTCCTCGCCCATCTGGTTGAAGGTGTCGGCCAGCACACCCACCTCGTGGCGCACCGTGACCGCGACGCGGGTGGCGTAGTCGCCGCGGGCCAGGCGGATTGCGCCATGCGCCAACTGCTGGATCGGCCGCGTGATCTGGCCGGCGAACAGCGTACCGAGGATGCCGGCGACGACCGTCACCACCGCCACCAGAGCGATCGACTGGTTGCGCATCTGGATCGCGGAGTAGTAGGCCTTCGCCTGATCGATCTGGACGATCACACCCCAGCCGGTGTCGCCTGACACGCGGGCATACGTGCCGAGCATCTGGAGCGGCCCCTGCTGGCTCGGCAGGCTGAAGGGTACCGTGGCTCCGGCGCGTCCTTTGGACTCGAGGAAAAGCTTCACGATCTCGACCTGGGAGAGGTCCTGGTCATCGTCGTCGAGCTTGGCGGGGTCGGAGTGCGCGACCAGGCGGCCTCGGCCATCGACCACGTACACGTCGACCTGGCCTTTCTCCCCCATCTCCTTGGTCATGCTCCAGAGCGGACCCAGACCGGCCACGGCGAGCACGGCTCCCTGGACCTTGCCGCCACCCGGCTTCACCGGCTGGCTCAACACCAGCACCGGCTCTTTCAGAGAAACCGACATCAGGGGCTGCGACAGCATCGACTTTCCGGAAAGCGCACGCGTGAAGCCCTCATCGAGCAGCTCCTTGATCGGCGGCTCGGCCAACTTGAAGCCGGCGCCCGCGCCCGCGCCCGAAGCGTCGGCCACGGTGAGGAAGGCCAGCGGGCTGTTCTCGCCCACGTAGCGTTCGAGCGCCTTGGTATCGCGGATCTTCGTCACGCGCCCGGACAACGGGCTCGCGTCCACCTCGAGCGTACGCGCGATCGTCAGGATCTGATCGCTGAGGCTCTTGATGTAGACGGCGACCTGCTGCGACAGGCTGCGCGCCTTGTTGAGCTGCAGCGCCTTCTGGTCCAGATCCAGGATCTCGCGGTTGCCGTTCACCAGCGTGTACGAGGTCCACAGCAACGGGACGACACCGACCACGAACAGCAGCAGCAGGATCGAGAGCAGGATCCCGCCGCGGGCGCGGGGCGGCGGAGGCTTCATCCCTTCAGGCGACCGAGGGCACGGTCCCTGGCGCGGGCGTCAAGTCGCTCTGCGCCAGGGAGCCGATCACCTCGTAGACCGCCACCTCACGCTCCTTGCCCTTGAGCGTGGCATTGCCGAGCGATCGGAACTCGAACTCTTCCTTGGCGGCTTCATAGGTGTTCTCTCCGACCACGATCATCATCGGCTTGGCGACGGAGCTCTCCAGGCGACTCGCGGTGTTGACGGTGTCGCCGAGCACCGTGTACTCCTTCTTGTTGATCGAGCCGATCTCGCCGGCGACCACCTTGCCGCTGTTGATGCCGATGCGGATGCGGAGCTGCGGCCCTTCCTTGCGCTCGGTGTTGAACTCGATCAGGCGTTCGCGCATTTCGAGGGCGGAACGGATCGAACGCACGGCATGGTCTTCCATCTCGAGCGGCGCGCCGTAGACCGCCATGATCGCGTCGCCGATGTACTTGTCCAGCGTTCCTTCGTGCTTGAAGATCACATCCACCATCCGCGACAAGTAGTCGTTCAGCAGCAGCGCCACCGCCGACGGGCTCATCTTCTCGGACATCGTGGTGAAGCCGACGATGTCCGAGAACAACACCGAAACGTCCTTCACCTCGGGCAGCCCGAGCGCCACGCCCTGAGACTCCGAGGTCGCGAGGATCCGGCTCGTGACCTGCGGCGACAGGAAGCGGCCCAGCCGTTCGCGCTTCTTCTCCTCGGCCACGATCTTCTGGTTGAGCCGCGCGCGCTCCACCGCCACCGCCGCGTAGTTGGCGAGCGCCGTCAGCATGTCGAGGTCGTTCAGCGTGAAGCAGTTCGTCAGCATCAGCGAGTCGATGAAAATGATGCCGATGACCTCTTCCTTGTTCCACAGCGGCGCGCAGCAGGCGCTGCGGATGCCGTGGAAGCGGATCGAATCGCCCGCAGTGAAGCGCGAGTCGACCATCGCGTCGGAGGTCAGGATCGAAACGCGCTCCTTGATGCACTTGTCGGCGATCGTCTTGGAGATCGTGATCTTGCCCTGATCACCGCCCTGCTTCCGATGCTGGATCACCATCGGGATCAGCTTGGTCGAGTCGTGCTCGTCGGTCAGCATCAGGAAGCCGCGGTCGGCGTTGATGTGATCGAACACGATGTCCATGACCTGATGCAGGACTTCCTCGACCGGCCGCACCGCGATCAACGTCTCGGCCACCTTGGTCAGCACGCGCAGGATCCGGTTGGACTTCTCGATCTCCCCGGCGTCGGCCTTCTTGGTGTCCGTCGTCGCCGTCTTGGGTCCTTCGATGGCGAGCATCTTGGAGATGTCGCCGACGCTTCGGATGATCGTGCCCGCTTCTTCGACGAGCGCCTTGCCTTCGTCCAGGACGATCTTGCCTTCGAGCGCCTTCGCGAAGGTGATCTGGAACTTGCCGAGCAGGATCCGATCGCCGTCCTTGAGCGGCGCCTCGACCACCGGCACGCCGTTCACCTGGGTGCCGTTCTTGGATTTCATGTCGACGATGCGGACGCCGATCGGCTCGGCGACCAGCTTGGCGTGCTGGCGCGAGATTCCGAAGTCCTTCAAGCACACCTGGCATTCGGGCGATCGCCCGATCACGATCTCGCCCAGGGTGAAGGTGTACTCTCTCGGCTGTTGGTCGACGTCCAGGTAGGTCAGCCGATACATCGCTGCCCGAAATCTTACTCTCTTTTCAGGCTGCGCAGCATCAGCTCGTCTAGCGCTGCGCGCGGAGCTTTGCCCTCGTAGAGCGCCGCCCGCATCTGTTGTGCGATCGGCATCTCGATGCCGGCGCGCGCGGCGAGCTCGCAGGCGGCCAGCGTGGTTCGCACGCCCTCGGCGACCATCGGCGATGCCGCCTGCGCCTCGGCGAGCGACTGGCCGCGCCCGAGGGTCTCGCCGAGCGCGCGGTTGCGCGACAGGCTGCCGGTGCAGGTGAGCACCAGGTCGCCCAGGCCGGCGAGGCCGGCCAGCGTCTCCGCGCGACCGCCGAGCGCTAGCGCGAGCCGCGAGATCTCGGCCAGGCCGCGGGTGATCAGCGCGGCCACCGTGTTGTGACCGTAGCCGAGACCGGCAACGATGCCGGCCGCGATCGCGATCACGTTCTTGAGCGAGCCGCCCAGCTCGACGCCGACGACGTCGGAGCTCGCGTAGACGCGAAACGCCCGGCTCGAGAAGGCGCGTTGCAGAGATTCGGCCAGCGCTGGATCGGACGCCGCCAGCACCAGTGCGGTGGGCGTCTGGCGTGCGACCTCGAGAGCGAACGAGGGTCCGGACAGCACCGCGATCCGCGCGGCGTCCCCAAAGCACTCGGCACCCACCTGGCTGATCCGCAGCAGCGTGCCGGTTTCGAGCCCTTTGGTGGCAGATACCAGCGCGCAGTCCGGCGAAGCCACCGCCGCGAGCCGCTTCAACACTTCACGACAGTACTGCGACGGCACGACCAGAACCGCCGCCTCGGCCCCCGAGACGGCTCGCTGCAATTCCGTCGAGGCTCGGATGCCGGCGGGCAGCTCGATGCCCGGGAGGTACGCGGCGTTCGTGCGCGAGCGGTTGATCTCGTCCGCGATCGCCGGCTCGCGGACCCAAAGCCTCACCTCGTGGCCGCAGC
>CAZVOI010000362.1:0-1716 GCA_964628275.1 uncultured Acidobacteriota bacterium
CGGTGGCGCCGCGCGTGAACTGCCCGCGCGTCTCGACGTCGACCCGCATGTGCTTGGTCTTCACGAAGGAGGGATCGATCGCCACCCCCATCGCCAGCGGATCGTGCATGGGCGTCCCCTCGGCCCCGAACTTCGCCGACAGCTCGACGAGGAAACGCATGATGCGGGTCGCGAAGTCGTTCAGGACCCCGTGGGTCTTCGCGAGGCGCTCGAGATGCGGCCGCCCGAAGTTGGTCCGGTGAGTGACGTCCAGTCCGACCATGGTCACCTTCCAGCCGGCGTCGAAAACCACCTGGGCGGCTTCGGGATCGTTATAGATGTTGGCCTCGGCGACCGCCGTGACGTTGCCCTCGGTGATCGAGCCCCCCATGATCACGACCTCCTTGACGAGGGGAACGATGCTCCTGTCCTTCAGGACGGCGAGCGCGATGTTCGTCAGCGGACCCAGCGGGACGAGCGTCAGTTGCCCGGGCATCTTGTGGACCATCTCGATGATGAGGTCGGGGCCAAAGCGCGGGTCCGCGTGGCAGCGAGACGCCGGCAGCTCGATGTCGGCCATGCCGTTCTTGCCGTGCACGAACTCCGCGGTGATGAGTTTCTGCGCCAGCGGCCGCCGGGCGCCGGCCGCGATCGGTATCTCGCAGCGGCCTGCCAGGGATACCAGCCGGAGTGCGTTTTCGAGCCCCTGCTCGCCGGTCACGTTGCCTGGAACGACCGTGAAGGCGCGCACGTCGACCTCGGGCGAGTTCAGCGCGAGCAGGATCGCCATCGCGTCGTCGGTGCCGGGATCGGTGTCGATGATCACGGGTCGGGTCTGGGCAACGGCGGGGATCGCCAGGATCAGGAGAACGGCGAGAGACAGGGCGAGGCCGGCCACCGGCTGGCACGGCGCTTCCGCAGCCCCGCTACGGCCCGCGCGTCTCGAAGATCCCATCAAACTCAATCAGGACCACCGCTGCGCCGTTTCTCGTGGCGCCTGAAGCGGCGCCACGAGCACCGGCTAATCCAAAGTCTCCTCAGGAAGCTGGCGCGGATGCTAGCGACCTCGACAACTCCTTGTCAAGGCCCCCAACGAAGAAGATGAAGGCCGCTGACCTGGTAGGCGGTCTCAAAGCCGGCTACCCTAGTCGGGCTTGAGCCTCGCGAGGCGTCTCGGCCCCAGCCGCTCGGTCCTGCGTCGCGCACTCGTGGCGCTCGCGTGTCTGGGCATGACCGGCAAGGCCCATGCCGCCGACTCTTTCGCGGTGCTTTTCGAAGACGTGTCCCAGGCCGCCGGGATCCGCTTCCGCCACGAACGCGCCGCCTCGAGCGAGAAGCTGTACCTCGAGACCATGGGAGCCGGCGTGGGCTGGATCGATTACGATCAGGACGGCTTGCTCGACGCGTTCTTCGTCAACAGCGGAGCCACCCCGCACTTCAAGCCGCCTGTGCCACCCCAGCCCGCTCTTTACCGTAATAACGGCGATGGCAGCTTCAGCGACGTTACACAGAAGGCCGGGCTCGGCGTGGGCCCGGGCCTGTTCCTGTTCGGCGTTGCGGCCGGCGACTACGACAACGACGGCTACCCCGATCTGTACGTGTCGGGCTATCGCCGCTCTCTGCTGTATCACAACACAGGCAAAGGACGCTTCGAGGACGTGACCGACAAGGCCGGGGTCGCGAACCAGGGCGCGTGGGCGACGGCGGCGGGCTTCTTCGACTACGACCGCGACGGCA
>CAZVOI010000363.1:0-14480 GCA_964628275.1 uncultured Acidobacteriota bacterium
TGCCCACCACGCGGCCCACAGCTGCCGGCAAGGAACTGCGGACGGCCTACGCCAACATCTTCGCGGCAATCCGGCTCGAGGTCACCTTTCTGTCGACGAACTGGTGGTCGCCGGTAACGACACGGCCTATGCGCTGACCCGAAGCAACGGCGAGGTGACGATTCTCGCGACCGGCTCGACCAACCCCGAGGCGAATCGCGAAATGTTCATCTTCCGTCGTGAGGCGGGCGGGTGGAAGATCGCCCGCTACATGTTCAATAAGGCGGCCTGATGCAGCGGTCACTCGGGTGCAACCTCCCTGACTGGATGAACTTCGGGCTAAGGTCATCACCGGCCCGACGGTCACAGTAGGGTGCATGGCATTCGATTTCCCGACTGTTGAGCCCTTGCGTCAAGTCGTAGCCCACGTCGAGATCCTCCCAACCGATCCAGCGACGTCGAGGGCAAGTGGGGGATGGAGCGGAATCGGTATCCACCCCGTGGCTCAAGCCCGCTGGGATGCAGGGCTGAGGGATTGAGGAATCGCATGCATCGGGGGCCGTCCAACTAACAGCAGGGCTTCCGCGGCCGTGACAACAGGAGGAGTGGTTCGGCGAGCACCGGGGTTCTCGCCGCTTAACGCTGTGTTATCCCGACGCAATCCGACGAACGTCTTGACTGCGAGAAACAGCGGTGGGATTCTGAGCCTATGAGTCGTGGAGCCGAGGCTGTGCTGGCTGCTTTAGAGGACCTTCCACCCAGGGAGCAGGAGGAGGTGGTCTCCGCACTCCTCCGGCGCGTTGCTCTTTCTGATCATGCTGCTCCGTCTGACGAAGAGCTGGTGTCTGCTGCCGATCAGGTCTTTCTGTCTTTGGATCGCCGCGAGAATCCTGACCGTTGAAGCCGCCCGTTCGGGGCGAGGTGTGGATCGTCGACCTCGGCCTTGCCGCCAAAGTTCGTCCGGCCCTTGTACTGAGCGTGCCACCGAGCGATGCGGATCGTGCGCTGGTCACGATGGTGCCCCACACCACCAGCTTGCGCGCATCCCGTTTCGAGGTGGAGCTCCGCGTTTCCTTTCTTAAACCTGGTGGCTTCGATGCTCAGGGTCTTGTAACTGTGCCGTTCCCGAGACTCATGCGGCCGATCGGCCAGCTCAGGCCGGCTGAGATGGCGCGCGTCGAAGAGGTCGTTTGCAGATGGCTCGGCATAGTGATTCCAGGGCGTGAGGGCGCGGGATAACTAACAGCAGGGCTTCCGCGGCCGTGACAAGAGGAGGAGTGGTCCCTCGAGGGAGCCGGCTGCGGAAGGCCTGAGTTGGACTCAGCCGGGGGGCACGACGAGTTGGGTTGTTCGAACGAGGCTGGTGGTGGATGCTGCGCTCCCGCGGAGGGTGGCATTTACGAAAGCGCTGGCTCCCAGGCCGTCAGCGGCGATGTTGGCGTGGTTCGAATGGTGGCGCGGCTTTTGGGACAGCGGCAGCGGCCGAGAATCCTGGTGACGATCAACTGCGAGTGACACAGCGGGCCTGATCTGAGCCGGGACAGCCGGCTGGTAGGGCACGGGTTTCGGAAGCACGCGGCAATGGCCGAAGCAGCAGGGAAGGGCTCGGCGTCGTGAGAGAAAACGAACAAAACGGCCGTCTTCGAGGCCAAACGCCAAGAGCCGCACTTGGCGGCCCTGGCTGCATCCTGTTGATTTCCTTGGCTTGAAGGTTGGTAGCGGGGGGAGGATTTGAACCTCCGACCTTTGGGTTATGAGCCCAACGAGCTACCTGGCTGCTCTACCCCGCGACAACTGACAGTAATGAGTGTAGTCGGACGCGGGCGAACCTGTCAATCCTCGCGTTACACTCCGCGCCCTATGTCGGGAGGGACGGCGAAGAACCGGCTCGCGCAGGAATCGAGCCCTTACCTGCTGCTGCACCAGTCGAATCCGGTGGACTGGTATCCCTGGGGCGACGAGGCGTTCGAGAAGGCGCGCCGCGAGGGCAAGCCGGTCTTTCTTTCGGTCGGGTACTCGACCTGCTACTGGTGTCACGTGATGGAGCGGCAGAGCTTCTCGAACCAGGCGATCGCCGCGCAGCTCAATCGCGACTACGTGTCGATCAAGCTCGACCGCGAGGAGCGGCCGGAGCTGGACGAGATCTACATGACCGCGACGCAGCTCTTGACGCGGCAGGGGGGCTGGCCGAACTCGGTGTTCCTGACCGCCGACCGGAAGCCGTTCTTCGCGGGCACGTATTTCCCGCCGAACGATGCCCACGGCCGTCCCGGCTTTCCGCGCGTGCTGCGCTCGATCCGTGAGGCGTGGGACGAGCGGCGCGAGCAGATCGTCGAGCAGGCCGAAGCGGTGAGCGAGGCGATTCGCGAGCAACTGGGCGCGACGCTGCAGCCCGCCGAGTCGGTGGCCGCGGGTCCGCTGGTGAACGGGGCGCTCGAGGCGCTCCAGGAGCGCTTCGATGCGGACTGGGGCGGCTTTGGAACAGCGCCGAAGTTTCCGTCGCCGTCGAACCTGACATTCCTGCTGGATCTCGCGAAACACGGCGAGCGCGCCCGGCAGATGCTCGTCACCACGCTCGACTTCATGGCGCGCGGCGGGATCCAGGACCAGCTTGCGGGCGGGTTCCACCGTTACTCGACCGACGGCCGGTGGCTGGTTCCGCACTTCGAGAAGATGCTCTACGACAACGCCGCGCTGGCGCGCTTGTACGCGGCGGCGGCGCCGCTCGCGCCCGAGTCCATGGGGTTCGCTCGCGTCGCGCGGCGCACGCTCGATTTCGTGTTGCGCGAGATGACCGGGCCCGACGGCGGGTTCCTGTCCGCGATCGATGCCGAGACCGACGGTCACGAGGGCGCCTACTACACCTGGACCGCCGAGGAACTGCGCGCGCTGCTGAGCGACGCGCAGCGCGAGCTGCTCGGCCTCGTCTACGGAATGGACGGCGTGCCGACGTTCGAGAGCGACCGGTTCGTGTTGCACCTGCCGCAGCCTTTGGCCGCGCGGGCTCGGGTGATGGGGATCGCGGAGGCTGAGTTGCTGGCGCGGCTGGCGCCCGCCGAGAAGGCGCTGCTGGCGGCTCGCGACACCCGCAAGCGCCCGCTGATCGACGACAAGATCTTGACCGACTGGAACGGGCTGATGATCGGCGCGATGGCCGAAGCGGGGCGGTCTCTCGCTGAGTCGCGCTACCTCGAGGCGGCGCGGCGCGCGGCTTCGTTCCTGCTCGAACGGCATCAGGATGCGGGCGGGCTGCTGCACGCTTCGCGCAATGGTCCCGCCAAGGTCAGAGCGTTCCTCGACGACTACGCGTTCCTGATCGACGGCCTGATCGCCCTTCACAAGGCAACCAGCGAACCGCGCTGGCTGGACGAAGCGCTGCGCCTGCAAGCGGAGCAGGACGCGCGGCTGGGCGACGCCGTCGGCGGGTATTTCGTCGCGGGCGAGCAGCCGGATCTTCTCTTCCGCTCGAAAGCGGCCCACGACGGCGCGACCGCATCCGGCAACGGTGTCGCGGTCCTGAACCTGCTCGCGCTCGGTGTGCCTCGAAGGGACGATGCGCTGCTCGAGAACGCGGAGCGGACGCTGCGCGTCTTCGGGCGACCCGCCCTCGAGCACCCGTCGGCCCACGTCACGTTGGCCCAGGCCGCGGGGCGCTGGCAGCGTGTGCGGGGACGAGAGACGGCCCCGGTGTCCATGTCACCCGCGAGCGAGGCGCCGGTGGTCGAGGCGAGCGGCGCGCTCAGCGGAGACGAGCAAGCGGGCTGGCGGCCTTTCTTCGTCGAGCTCGTAGTCGCGGCGGGCTGGCACGTGAATGCCAACCCCGCCAGCCGGCCTTACCTGATCCCCACCGAGATCAAGGCCGCCAACCAGCCGCTGCGGGCGCTCCGATATCCCGCCGGCGCCGCCTGGGAAGCCGCCGACACGCTGTCCGTGTATCGAGGTAGCGTTCGGATCACCGGCGAGATCGAGACCCTCGGCCGCGAGCCGGCCGCGGTGCGTGTCGTCTATCAGCCTTGCGACGACGACCGCTGCCTCGAGCGTGTGACACGCGAGATCGTGCTCCACGGCGAGGCGACCAGCCGGAAGTGAGCGTCAGGAGCGCCGCCGCCGCGGGCCGTCACCAGGCGCTCTACGTCTCGCCGCACGAGGACGACGTCTGGCTTTCTTGCGCCGGACGGCTGCTGAGCGAGAAAGCGCAGGGTCTGCAGCCGCTGGTGGCGATCGTGTTTTCTTCCGCGGCGCGCGGTGACGGCGCTGTCGGGCAAGCGCTCGAGCGGCTGGGCATCGCGACGCGGCGGCTCGGCTTCTCGCCCGCGCCGGAGCGCAACGAGTTCTACCGATCTTTCAGTCGGGCGTCCTTCGAGCGTCACTCGGAAGACGAGCGTGTGCTCGGCGAGCTCGCCGGTCGGCTGAACGACCTGGCCGTGGAGACGGGCGCCCGTCACGTCTACCTGCCGCTCGGAGCGGGATCCCACGTGGATCACCGGCTGTGTCACGATGCTGGCCTGCGCGCGCTCCACCTGGGTACCGGCCGCAACGTCTTTTTCTACGAGGACCGCCCGCCGGCGCTTATCCCGGGAACCGTCAGGATGCGGCTCTCCGCGGTCGGCACGCGGCTGCCACCCGTGGCCAACGAGATCCGCGACGAAACGTCGCTGCTGCGGCTCTTGTGGCGTCACCAGCGTGCCGCCTTTCTGCGCGCGGAGCGCCTTGGGCTTCGCGAGCGGGTGCTTTTTCTGAGCGGCCTGGCCGCTTCATTTCGGGCCTCGCGAGCCTGGAACCCGGCTCGCGCTTTCGGCTTGCGCCTGCAGCCGGTGCTGGAGGCCTTGAACGAGACCGACGCCGAGGGTGTGCTGAGCGTTCTCGGCGCCGAACCCCGCGTCGCGGAGATCTTCGGGTCGCGGCGGCGACTGGAGCAACTGTGCCGCGCTCATGCGAAACGGCTCGGCGCCCTGCCATACGTCGAGCGCTATTGGCTGTTGCTGCCGCCGCGCGACGAGGCCGGCCTGATCAGCGCGTCGATTACGGGAACGACTCCGGAAGAAGCCTAGTCCGCCAGGCGCTCGAGCCCGGCCCAGCGCTCGGGATCCTGCAGCCAGAGCGTGTTCAGGTACGTCTCGACCTCGTGCTCCGGAAAATCCTCGAGCAGGCCTCGCGCGGCGTTCGCCACGGCGTCGGGGGTCGGAGGCGGGAGCGCATCGGCCTCTTCCTTGAGCAGGCCCGCCTCGTGAGGCAGGCCGAGAGCGTCGAGGAAGGCGCCGAGCAGCGGCCGGCGCGCGGCGAGATGCAGCGCGATCAGCAGGCCGCCCGCCACCGCCTCGCCGGGCTCGAGCACCGACGCGAGCGCCGAGGCGCGCCGCTCCGCCGGCAGCGAGCGCGCCACCTGCGGCCGGAGCTTCAGCGCCCGGACGATCGCGCCGAGCGCCGAGCCGCCCAGCTCGGGCGGCGTTTCCTTCCAAAACGCATCGGCGGCGGCGAGCCGTTCCTCACGGCCGAGCTTTTTCCAGATCCGGGTCGCGGTCGTCTCGAAGCGCAAGCGCGGGAGTATACGATTGATCGCGATGCCGACCGCCGTGGCCGATCTCGAGGCCGCTCGCCCGCTGATCGCCGCCAGCCGGCGCATCCTGGCGTTCACCGGCGCCGGCGTCAGCACCGCCTCCGGCATCCCCGACTTTCGGAGCCCGGGCGGCGTCTGGAGCCGCTTCCAGCCCGTCTTGTATCCCGATTTCCTGTCTGACCACGAGGCGCGGCAACGGTACTGGGAGATGCGGCGGTTGATGTGGCCCGACTTCGTTCGAGCCGAGCCCAATCGGGTGCATCGAACGCTGGCCGAGCAGGAGGCGGCCGGCCGGCTCCTGGGCGTGGTCACGCAGAACATCGACGGCCTGCACGAGATGGCCGGCAGCCGGCGCGTGCTGGCGCTTCACGGGACCAACCGCCGCGTCCAGTGTGTCGAGTGCGGATCTACCGGCGACATGGCTGCGGTGCAAGAGACTCTGGCCGCGGATCAGGTCCCGCGCTGTGCCGGCTGCGGAGGCTGGCTCAAGGCGGCCACGATCTCCTTTGGTCAGGCGCTCGAGCCCGGGGTGCTGCGCGACGCCTTCGACTGGACTGCGCGCTCGGATCTGCTGCTCGCGTTGGGCTCGTCGCTGGTCGTGTATCCCGCCGCCGCGCTCCCCGAGGCCGCGGTTGCCGCAGGCGCCAAGGTCGTGATCGTGAACCGCGAACCGACGCCGCTCGACGGGCTGGCGACGCTCGTCTTGAACGGCGAGCTCGAGGAGATCGTGCCCGCCCTCTTTGGAGACTGAAGATGCAGCAACCCCTGAAAGACTTCAAGGGCTGCCTGACCGCCGCGGGGCTCTCCGCCTTCCGTGCCGCCGCGCCGGGCAAGGCGCCCGCCGATCTCGCGGCGCACGTCACGGGTTGCGCCCGCTGTCAGGAGAGGCTGCTCACGTCGGACGCCGGAACGCTCGGGCCTGGCAAACGCAGGACGCCCCCGCCGCTCTGGCGGGTGCTGGTGATCTTCTTCGTCGGCTTGATCGCCGCGTTCCTGGGTTTCCTGGCGCTGCAGCGCGGCGTCCCGAATCCGAATCCCTGACGCCGCCTACTCGACGCGCGCCTTCTTCAGGATCTCGGGCGCCGCTTCGCCGAAATATTTCACCGCCAGCCGGTTCCAGGTCTGCGACTTGCGCAGGTTGTCGATGTAGCCGTTGAGCGCCTTCAGAAGCTCGGCGTCGCTCTTCCGGACCGCGTAGGCGAGGCTCGCGTGCTGCCCCAGGAACGGGCCCAACTGGATCTCCGGGTCCTCGCGCTGCAGCGCCATCGCGCTCTCGATGCCCCAGACCGCGGCGCTGATCTTCCCGGAGCGGAGCGCCTCGGCATAGCCGCCCTGCGGAATCGAGTCGTCCACGTTGGCGAAGCCCATGCTGGCCACCGCCTCGGCCATGCTGGTGCCCTTGATCACCCCTAGCTTCTCGGCCTTCAACTGGTCCAGCGTCTCGATCAGCTTGCGCGGCTTGCGGTTGAACGCCACGATCCGGGTCGGGAATACCTCGTTCGTGAAGTCGACCAGCTTCTTGCGACTGGCGGTGGCGGTGAATCGGCCGGCCACCAGGTCGCCTTTCTTGTCGTTCAGCGCGGGGATCAACGCGTCCCAAGAGCCGACCGTCACGGTCTCGATCTTCAGCTTGTGGAAGGCACCGAACAGATCGAGCACCTCCGAGTCGAATCCCGGAGCCACGCCCGTCTTCGTCGAATAGAACTCGGGGCGCTTCGTGTCGAGCATCACCAGCACGCGCAGCGTGCCGCGTACCTTGACCTCGGCCAGATCCCAGGCAGCGGCGGGAAACGCGAGCACCAGCCACGAAACGGTGAGGCCTATGCGCCGTGCGCGCAGCAGGGACATCGCGAAGCTCCTTTCCGACGTGAGGCAACGAAAAGCGGAACCTAGCCCCTCACGCCCCTGATATCAAGGTTGCCGGCCGCTCAGGAGCGACAGTTCTCACCCTTGCACGACTTGAGCGCGGCCAGACGCTGGCTCAGCTTCTCGAGCGTCTCGGGCTCCACCGTCGTGTGCGCCGACTCGAGCTGGTGGGGATCCTTGACCAGGTCGTAGAGCTCGCGCTCGCCGCTCAGGTACTCGACGTAGAGCGTGTCGGCGTTGCGCAGCGCCGCGAACTCGGTGATGCCGCCGTCTTCCTTGTTGCGCAGCTCGACCAGGAAGTCCTTGCGCCAGTCGCGCTGCGTGGCCTTGCCGACCAGCAGGCGATACAGCGAGCGGCCGTCCACGCTCTGCGGCGCCTGGGCCTGGGCGATCGCCGCGAAGGTGGGGGCCAGGTCGATGTTGAGCGCGATCGCGGGTTCGACGCGTCCCTTGGCGATCGCCGGGCCGCGCACGATCAGCGGCACTCGAATCGACTCGTCGTAGGCGTCGCCCTTGCCGTGGTCGAGGCGGTGGCCGCCGAAATCGAAACCGTTGTCGGAGCTGAAGAAGATGTAGGTATTCTCGAGCTGGCCGCGCGCCTCGAGCGCTCTCACCAGCGCTTCGATCGTGTCGTCCACCGCCTGCATCGCCTGCACGCGCTTCTTGTACAACTCGTCGGTCGCGGCGATCACCTCGGGCGTGAGCTGCGGCTGGGCCCGCAACCAGGCCGGCTTGTCGCTGACGTCCTCCTCGTTGAAGCTCGCGCCGCGCGGCGCCTTCAAGTCCGGGAACAGGTTGTCGTGGCGATCCGCCGGCGACACTGGCGCGTGCGGCGCGAACTCTCCGAGATACAGGAAGAAGGGCTGGTCCCTGGGCGTCGTGGCGATGAAGTCGAGCGCCTTGTCGCGCAACACGTCGGTCAGGTAGTCCTTCTCCGCCTCGGCGTAACGGACGACACGGCCGTTCTCGTTCAGCTCGTAGTTGTAGTACGCCGCCCCCTCGGCCATCGACTTGAAGTCGAAGTAGCCCCGCCAGTCGTCCCAGCCCGGCGGCACGTAGGCGGGATCTCGCTGCGGTGGGTAGTAGTTCATGTACTTACCGACGAGACCGGTGCGGTAGCCCGCGGCCTGGATCCAGGTCGCGACGGTGGACTGCTCGCGGCCCTCCGAAAAAAAGCGGCGGAAGCTGCCGCGCGGCGGCCGGTTCTCGACGACGCCGTGGTTGTGGGCGTACTGGCCGGTCAGGATCGAGGCGCGCGACGGGGCGCACACCGCGTAGGTCACGAACATGTTGGAGAACGTGGTGCCCTTCGCGGCAATGTGGCGCCGCAGTTGCGGCATGTACTGGACGTGCGACATGTCGAGGTCGTCGGTCAGGATGAAGACGATGTTGGGGCGCCCCATGTCGGCCGCGGGTGCTTTCGGCTTCTGAGGGGCCTGGGGAGGCCTCGGGCCGCCGCCGCAGGCGGCCGTGAGCAGCGTGCCGAGGACCAGCGCGCGCTTCATCTCGAGCGTCCGTCGACCGGGATGGTGGCGCCGCTGATCGGCGCCGAAGCGGGAGAGAGCAGGAACGCGATCACCTCGGCGATCTGCTCGGGAGGCGTCCAGGCCGAGAAATCGGCCTTGGGCATCGCGGCACGATTGGCGAGAGTATCGATCGTGCCGGGCTCGACCGTGTTGAAACGGATGCCGCGGGCCTCGTTCTCGAGCGCGAGCGCGCGCGTCAGCGCCACCACCGCCGTCTTCGAGACCGCGTATGCCGCGGCTCCCGCGCCGCCGGCCGAGGCGGTGCGCGAGCCGATCGTGACGACACTGCCGCCGCCCTTCAGCAGGTGGGGCAAGAGCCCGCGGCACGAGGCGTACACGGATTGCAGGTTCGCCGCGATCATCTCGCTCCACTCGGACTGCGGCGCGGCCTCGAACGTCGAGGAGCCGGCGTACGCGCCGGCCAGGAGCGCCGCTCCGTCGATCCTGCCGAAGCGCTCGGCCGCGGCGTCACAGAAGCGCCGCGCCGCCGGAGCGTCCGACATGTCGGCCACCGCGCCGAACAGCGCTTCGGTGGAGCCGATCGACAGCAGCTCCTTGAAGGCGTGACCGCCGCGGTACGGAACGGCCAGCCGATCGCCGCGCGCGATCAAGCGCCTCACCACGCTGCCGCCGAGCGCTCCGGTGCCCCCGGTCACGACGTAGACACTGCTCAACTCAGGTCTCCTCCAGCTTTGGTTGCGGCGTTATAGCACGACGCACTTTAAGATCACGCCCCGATGATCTCGTTCTCGCGCATCACCAAGCAGTACGGCCGCCAGGTGCTCTTCGTGGACGCGTCGTTCCAGCTCAACCCGGGAGAGAAGGTCGGCCTGGTGGGCCCTAACGGCGCGGGCAAGACGACCCTCTTCCGCATGATCGTGGGCGAGGAGTCGGCGGACGAGGGCGAGGTCTCGGTCCCCAAGAAGCTGACGATCGGCTACTTCCGCCAGGACGTCGAGGAGATGTCCGGGCGCTCGGTGCTGGACGAGGCGATCGCCGGCAGCGGCCGCGTGGGCGACCTGCACCACGAGCTCGAAGACCTGCAGCACGCGATGTCCGACCCGGCGCGCGAAGCCGAGATGGACAGGGTCCTGGAACGGTTCGGCGTGGTGCAGGAGGAATACGACCATCTGGGCGGCTACGCGCTCGAAGCCCAGGCGCGCGAGGTGCTGCACGGTCTCGGCTTCGACGACGAACGGATCGACGGCGACGTGGGGGCGCTCTCCGGCGGCTGGAAGATGCGCGTGGCGATGGCGCGCGTGCTGCTGGGCCGGCCCGACGTGCTGCTGATGGACGAGCCCACCAACCACCTCGACATCGAGTCGATCCTGTGGCTCGAGGCTTTCCTGATGTCGCAACCCGGCGCGCTGCTGATGACCTCGCACGACCGCGCGTTCCTGAACCGGATCGTCACCAAGATCGCCGAGATCGACGGCGGTGAGATCACCCTCTATTCCGGCGACTACGACTTCTACGAGCGCGAGCGCGCGCTGCGCGAAGCCAACCAGGAAGCCGCCTACGCGCGCCAGCAGGCGATGTTCGCCAAGGAGCAGCGCTTCATCGAGCGCTTCTCGGCGCACGCCGCCAAGGCGGCCCAGGTGCAGAGCCGGGTGAAGGCGCTCGACAAGATCGAGCGCGTCGAGCCGCCGAGGAAGCGGCAAGTCGTGAGCTTCGACTTCCGGCGTCCGCCGCGCTCGGGCGACGAGGTCGCGATCCTGGAAGGCGTGACCAAGAGCTACGGCAAGCGCGTCGTGCACGACGGCCTCACGCTGCGGATCCGCCGCGGCGAGCGCTGGTGCGTGATGGGCAAGAACGGCGCGGGCAAGACGACTCTATTGAAGATGGTGGCCGAGACGCTCCAGCCGGACGCGGGCAGCGTGCGGATCGGCGCCAGCGTCAAGCGCGGCTACTTCGCCCAGCAGTCGCTGGAGCTTCTCGACAAGGATCTGACGGTCTGGGAGCAGATCCAGAACGATTTTCCCCACGAGAGCATCGGCGCGCTCAGGAGCCTGCTCGGCGCCTTCCAGTTCTCGGGCGACGACGTCGAGAAGAAGATCAAGTCGCTGTCGGGCGGCGAGCGCTCGCGGCTGGTGCTGGCGCGGATGCTCTACGACCCGCCCAACTTCCTGGTGCTCGACGAGCCGACCAACCACCTGGACATGGCCACCAAGGAGATGCTGGTGGAGGCGCTCTCCGACTTCGACGGCACGATGCTGTTCGTCTCGCACGACCGCGCCTTCCTGCGCGGTCTCAGCAACCGCGTGCTGGAGCTGGGTGGCGAAACCGGCACCGAGAAGGAGCCGCACCTCTACCCTGGGTCTTATACCGAGTACGTCGAGCGCACCGGCCACGAGGCGCCGGGGGTCAGGGCGTAGCCGAGCCCGAACCGAGCCGGGGCCGGCGGATCGACGCCAGCGCGAAGACCGCGACCAGCAGCAGCAAGGCACGGAAGCCGACGAGAGTCGAAAGCGCCTCGCTGAAACCGCCCACCACCGCGCCCGCCACGTTCATGCCGAAGGCGTGGTCGGGACGCGCGGCCTCCCGGAACGACTGCGCGAAGACGACCGACGCGAAGAAGACGGGAGCCAGCGCAATCGTGGCCGCGACGAAGCTCCGCCAGGGGTCGCCGAGCGTCGCGAGGACTTCGGCCGGCGCGGCGGCGCCGAGGACGAGCAGCGCCAGGAGCGCGGCGTAGTGCGGCGCCGTCCGCACGCTCCCGGCGCGCAGCACGTAGAGGTTGGCCAGCAGCACCAGCGACAGCACGGCTCCGATCACGAACGCGTTCACGGTCCAGGTGCTGCCGAAGACGAGCGCCATTTGCACCACCGCGCGCGCCTCGAGCAGCATGAAGGCGGCGCCGAGGAAGAACATCCGGCCGTCGAACGCCGCGCGTGGTTCGGTAAGGAAGCAGGCGACGAAGCCCAGGCCGATCAGCGCCAGCAGCAGCGACGAGCGCCAGGTGAGATCCGGGATCAGGCGCCCGCGGATGTACAGGAAGGGCCAGTCGTCGGTCGTCCGCACGGTCGCGCCGGCAGCTTCGACCCGCGCCGGGCCGATGCGGTGCCAGTCGTCTTCGCTGACGGCGTCGCCGTCGAGCGTGAAGCCGTCCACCCCGACGTTCCGGGGCGGACGCAGGTTGAGCCAGAAGCCGCCGTGCCGCTCGAAGGCCTCCTCGATCGGACGCGTGGCGCCGGCCAGCACCAGGGCGGGGCCGACCGGCGCGCTCGCGGGGACCGTCTCGCGGCGCGGGATCGTGAGGACGATCGGCCGCGCGCCGAACGCCGTCTCGGCCATCGCGGCGACACGCTCCAGGATCCAGCCCTGGCGGTAGTTGTTGTAGGCGGCGAAGACGCCGTCGTCCTTCAACACTCGCCGCACGTCGCGGAAGGCCTCCTCCGTGAACAGGAAGCTCTCCAGCCGGATGTTCGCGTAGCCGCTGTGCAGGATCAGCGAGTCCACGACGGCGTACACGACGAGGTCGTAGCGGCGAGCCGTCGTGCGCAGAAAGTGGCGGCCGTCGTCCAGGTGCACGCTCACGCGCGGGTCCTGGTACGGCCGATCCGCGTGGAAGCGCTCTCCCAGGTCCTGGATCACCGGGTCGATCTCGACCGCGGCGACGCGCCGCGCGCCGTAGCGCAGCGCGTGGGCGACGTCGTTGCCCGAGCCGGCGCCGATCACCAGCACGTCCTGGAACGGCCGGCCGCCGCTCCTCTCGCGCAGCAGGTGGACGAGCGAGTACTCGCCGCCGCGCGTCTCGAACGGCCGCATCGTCTGGTGCGAGATGTGGTCGGCGGTGATGCGTCCCGCGGCCGGGTCGTGCGTGATCGCGTAGTACGGCGACCAGCGAACCTGCGGGCCGGGATGGGCGGTCGCCACGACCCAGAGGACGAGCGCGGCGGCCCGCGGCGCGTCGAGGCGGCCGTCGTGCCTGAGCAGCCAGGCAACCCCGGAGGCCACGACCGCGAACCACAGCAGCGGCGGGGTCTCGGCGAGCGAGAGGACCGCGAAGCTCAGGATCCCGGCCAGGCTGCCCGCCAGGTTGGCGGCGTAGCCCTGGAGCCGGCGGGGCTCGGCCGCCAAGGCGCGGCCCAGCTCCTGGCCGAGGCCGACGAAGCTGAGCGCCACCAGCACGAACGCGCCCGCGGCGATCCACTCGATCGGCACCACGAAGCGCGCGACGTCGGGAGCGCGAAGCTCGGTCCCGAAGAAGACCTCCTGCGGCGCCGCCTGGTGGCCGACGTCCACGGCGAGGCTCTCCCAGCGTACGAACACCACCCACGACGAGAGAGCAGCGAGCGCCGAAAGGAGCGCCAGGAACGGGAAGCGGGCGAGCCAGTTCTCGCGGCGGCGCGCGGCCAGGCAACCGCAGCTCATGCCGAGGAACGCGGCCAGCAGCACGACGTTCGTGAAGAACTGAAGGAACACGACCTCGGCGGCGAGCCAGCGGATCGAGCCGAGCTCCAGGAAGAGCACCAGGAAGCCGATCACGAAGAGGCGAGGCATGGCGCGCGCGCGATCTTGCCTCAGAATGATCGCTGCAGGGGCGACGGAGATTCCATGAAACCAGTCGTTCTCGCCGTTGCGTTGCTGCTGGCAACGGCGGCGGTCGTGGCGCAGCAACCGCCGAGCCGGGAAGAGCGCCAGCGCGGCGACCAGACGACGCGCCGGCCGGGAGACGGGCGCAAGGCCGAATGGCCGCCGCCGTCGATCACCGAGTACAAGCCACGCGGCGCCAGCCGCGCGCGGCGCGCGCGTTCCTGGTACTACAAGAACGCGCGGAAGCTGGTGCGCGGTCTGCCGGCGAAGGGTTTCCCCGACTGATGTTCGATCGGCCCGTCTCGATTGGCTGAGCTGCTCGTCTCCTGCCAGGGCCTGACCCAGGCCTTTGGCGCCGCGCCGCTCTTCGAGGGGCTCTCGTTCGGGATTTTCGAGGGCGACCACATCGGCGTGATCGGACCGAACGGCGCCGGCAAGTCGACGCTGCTGAAGATCGTGGCCGGGCTCGACGAACCCTCGGCCGGCCAGCGGGCCGCGCGGCGCCGGCTGCGGATCGGCTACGTTCCCCAGGATCCGCGCTTCGCGGCCGGCGCCACCGTGGCTTCGGCCTTGCGCGCCGGTCTCGGCGACCCAGGCCTCGACGAGCATGAGCAGGAATCTCGCGTGGCGATCGCGATGCGGCGTGCCGGGCTCAGCGACCCCGACCAGCCGACCGAGAAGCTCTCGGGCGGATGGCGGAAACGGCTGGTGATCGCACGCGCGCTGCTGGGCGAGCCGGAGCTGCTGTTGCTCGACGAGCCCACCAACCACCTCGACCTGGACGGGATCTTCTGGCTCGAGGAGCTGCTGGTCCGCGAGCCGGAGGCGTTCCTGGCGGTCAGCCACGATCGCTACTTCCTGGAGCGCGTGGCCGGCCGCGTGATCGAGCTGAACCGCGCCTTCGCCCTCGGGCTGCTCGACGCGGTGGGCAGCTACAGCGAGTTCCTGCAGAAGAAGGACGACCTCTTGGCGGGCCAGGCGGCGTACCAGGAATCGCTGCGCAACCGCGTGCGCGG
>CAZVOI010000364.1:0-10506 GCA_964628275.1 uncultured Acidobacteriota bacterium
TCAAGCGGCGACCGACAGCGGCAAGCCCAGCCGGCGCCGCAGCTCGGCCTGGATCTCGTCGACCGGCTTCATGCCGTCGACCGCCACCACCAGCTCCTTCCTTCGGAACAGCTCGATGATCGGCTTGGTCTTGGCATGGTAGTCGGCGAGCCGGCCCTGGACCGCCTCCAGGGTATCGTCGGCGCGCGCCACCAGACGTCCTTTGCACACGTCACAGACATCCGGGACCGCGGGGCGATGGAAGATCAGGTTGTAGTCCAGGCCGCACCCCGAACACAGCCGCCGGCTCAGGATCCGCTCCATCACCGCGCTGTCCGGCACGTCGATCAGCAGCACCGCGTCCACGTCATAGCGCTCCAGGAAGAAGAGCGCCTGCGCCTCGTTGCGCGGGTAGCCGTCGAGGATGAAGCCGTAGTTCCAGTCGTGCTGCTCGAGGCGCTCGCGCACGATGTCGTCGACGAGCTCGTCGGGCACCAACTGGCCCGAAACGACGATGCGCTTCACCCGGGCGCCCAGTTTGGTGTGGCGCTGCACGTGCCAGCGGAAGATGTCGCCGACGCTGATGTGAACCAGATCGAAGCTCTTGGCGAGCAGCGTCGCCTGGGTGCCCTTGCCGCAACCCTGCGGCCCCATCACGATGAACTTCCGCATCGCTGCCTCCCTAGAGCGCCCGCTGCAGCCGATCGAACATGGCTCGTCCCTCGAAGCGGACCTTCGGGCACCGCTCCATCAAGGTTCGTGCCACGCCGCGCTCGCTTCGCGCAGGCGCTCGAGGCTTGCGACGCGAGGTTTGACGCGGGCGCGAGGCACGGGTATTGCTCCCTGGCACCAACATGAACGCCCTGACCTTCCTGGCTCGTCGCTTCGTCGCCGGCCAGACGGCCGACGCCGCGATCGCCTGTGGCCGCCAGCTCTCGGCCCGCGGCATCCAGGCGACCTTCGACCTGCTGGGCGAGGACGTGCGAGACGCAGAGTCCGCACGACGCATCGCGCGCCTGAACCAAGAGCTGCTGCGGCGCATCCCCCTGGAGGTGGAGCGCAACGTCTCGATCAAGCTCACCAACCTCGGGCTGCAGGTCTCGGAAAGCCTGTGCCAGGAGCTGGCCGCCGAGGTCTTGGACGTGGCGCGCGAGGTGGGCGGTTTCGTGCGGATCGACATGGAGGGATCGGCCCACACCCAGAAGACGCTGGACCTGTTTCGCAAGCTGCGAGGGACCTACGACAACGTGGGTATCGTGCTGCAGGCCTATCTCTTTCGCACGCGCGAGGACGTCTCGGAAGCCGTGGCGCGCGGCGACCGAGTTCGGTTGTGCAAAGGCGCTTACAAAGAGCCTGCTTCGATAGCCTGGACGCGGCTGCCCGAGATCCGCAAGAGCTTCCGCGAGAGCGCCCGGTTGCTGCTGGAGAAGGGCAACCGACCCGCGATCGCGACGCACGACGAGGCGCTGATCCAGGATGCCGTCGAGCACGCCCGCCAGCACGGGATCGGCAGCGAGCGCTTCGAGTTCCAGATGCTGCTCGGCCTCCGCTCCAGGCGCTGGGACGAGCTGGTGCGGTCCGGCCAGGCCGTCCGGATCTACGTTCCTTACGGCACGCACTGGCTGCCCTACTTCTACCGCCGGCTCCGGGAACGCCGCGAGAACGTGCTGTTCGTGCTGCGAAACCTGCTGTCCCGCTGACCACGCGGCGCGGTCAGCCGCGCGGAAACGTGGTCAGCGGAGAGTCGAGCGAGCTCTCGGCCACGACGTCGGGACGCACCTGCGTGCCGGCTTGCCCGAGGGCGATGCGCAGCGCGTCCTGCAGCGCCCCGATCGCGGCCCAGCCGCCGGTGCGCTCCACGAACGCACAAGCTGCTTCGACCTTGGGGCCCATCGAGCCGGAGTCGAAACTGCGCTGGCGCAGCGAGCGCGGCGTCTCGCTCTGCAACAGGGTCGCCTCCGGGCCGCCCCAACCGTCGTAGACGCCGGCTTCATCCGTCAGCAGCAGCAGGCCATCCGCGCCGACGCACTCGGCAAGCAACGCCGCCGTCCTGTCCTTGTCGATGACCGCCTCCAGACCTCGCGCCGAGCCTTCGGGCGTCACGACCACGGGGATGCCTCCGCCGCCCGCGCAGATGACGATGACCCCCGCATCCAGGAGCCGCACGATCGTGGTGAGCTCCAGGATGCGGCGTGGCCGAGGCGAGGCCACCACGCGCCGGAGCCCAGCGCCGTCGCGCGCCAGCGTCCAGCCGCGGGTCCGGGCCAGGCGTTCGGCGATCTCGGCCGAGTAGACGGGGCCGATCGGCTTGCTGGGAACGGCCAGCGCCGGGTCCGCGGGATCGACCTCGACCTGCGTCAGCAACGTGGCGACCTCTCGCCGCGGCAGCGCGTTCCGAAGCGCCTGCTCGAGCAGGTAGCCGATCTGGCCCTCGCTCTCGGCGTCGAGCACGTCGAGCGAGTAGGGCCGCACATCCGGATATGCCTCGGCCTGCAGCGCCAAGAGCCCGACCTGCGGGCCATTGCCGTGCGTCACCACCAGGCTGTGTTGTCCCGCGAGACCAGCCAGGGCGACCGCAGCTTCGCGAACGTGGGCGCGCTGCGTGTCCAGCTCCATCGCCTCACCGCGACGCAGCAGCGCGTTACCGCCGAGCGCCGCAACCAACCGCATCTGTCTCGAACCGGACTGCCGCGTCCGCCCCGGCCAGCTCGTGTCGCAGCAGCGCCTCGAGCACGGCCATCGCGGTGCACAGCCGGTTCTCGGCCTGGTCGAACACCACCGAATGCGGCCCGTCCACCACCTCGGCCGTCACCTCCTCGCCGCGATGGTCGGGCAGGCAGTGCATGAAGATGACGTCCGGCAGGGCGTGCGCCAGCAGCGCGGTATTCACCTGGTACGGCGCCAGCGCCGCGAGCCGGGCGGCGCGCTCGTTCTGGGCCTGGCCCATCGACAGCCAGACGTCGGTGTACACGACGTGCGCGCCGCGCACCGCCTCGTGCGGGTCCGGCGTGAGCGTCACCCGGCCGCCGGTCTCCGCCGCGACCGCGCGCGCCGCCTCGACCAGAGCGGCGTCCGGGGCGTATCGCGGCGGCGTGGCCACCGCGATGTCGAGGCCGCACAGCGCCGCCGCCTCGATCAGGCTGTGACAGACGTTGTTGCCGTCGCCCAGGTACGCCACGCGCACGTCGGGGGCCAGCCGCAGCTTCTCCCGGATCGTCAGCATGTCGGCGAGGCTCTGGCACGGGTGATGGCCGTCGGTCAACGCGTTGATCACCGGGATGCTGGCGGCGCGGGCGAAACGGAGGAGCTCCTCGTCCGAGTAGGTCCGGATCACGAACGCGCGCGCGTAGCGGCTGATCGTGCGGGCGGTGTCCTCGATCGTCTCGCCGCGCCCGAGTTGGAGATCCTTGGCCTCCACGGCGATCGGCGTACCGCCGAGCCGCGCCACGGCGGTCTCGAACGAGATCCGCGTCCGGGTCGAGGGCTTGTTGAAGTAGAGCACAACGCTCTCGTTGGCCAGCAAGCCGCGTTGCCGCAGTGGCTCGCGCTTGCAGGTCCCCGCGAGGTCGAGCAGGTAGGCCATGTCGTCCGAGCTCAGGTCGGAGGTGCGCAGCAGGTCCTTCATGCCGGCACGGAACCCGCGAGGGCTTCCCGATTCGGTTGGCGTTCCACGAACTCCTGGAGCAGCGCCCTTAGCGTCGGTTCCCCGGCATCGGCGTACGCGTAGCGGGCGCGCACGATCGGCTTGCGGGTGCGGAGGCGCGCCCGCAGATCGATCGGGGTCGCGGATACCACGACGTCGCAATCGGCACGCTCGAGCGTCTCTTCCAACGCGCGGAGTTGCGCGTCACCGTAGCCGACGGCGGGCAGCACGCCGCCGATGTGCGGATACTGCCGATACACCTCGGCGATGCCCGGAGCGGCCACCGAGCGCGGATCCACGACCTCGCTGGCGCCCGCGCACATCGCGGCCACGTAGCCCGCGCCGTAGCACATGCCGCCGTGGGTGATCGTCGGTCCGTCCTCCACCACCAGCACGCGGCGGTCGCGCACCAGCTCGGGGTCTTCCAGCGTGATCGGCGACGCGGCCAGCACCAGCCGCGCGGTCGAGTTGATCCGACGCACGCCTTCGACGGCCTTCTCGGTGTCCGCGAACAGGGTGGTGTCGACCTTGTTCACGACCACTACGTCGGCCATCCGTACCACCGTCTCGCCGGGATGATGGGTGGCGATCTGGCTCGGCCGCAGCGCGTCGACCACCGCGATCGCGAGGTCGGGCCGGACGAACGAGAAGTCGTTGTTGCCGCCGTCCCAGACGACCACGTCGGCCTCGACCTCGGCAGCGGTGAGAACGGCGGCGTAGTCGACGCCCGCGAACACCAGGTCGCCGGCTTCGATGTGGCCCTCGTATTCCTCGCGCTCCTCGAGCGTGCAGTGGGCCGACTCCAGGTCCGCGAGTGTCGCGAAGCGTTGCACGCGCTCGGCCAGCAGGTCGCCGTACGGCATCGGGTGGCGCAGCACCGCCACCCGAAGCCCCATCGCGCGCAGGCTCCCGGCGACGTAGCGGGCAGTCTGGGACTTGCCGCAGCCGGTCCGCGCCGCGCACACCGCCACCACCGGCCGGTTCGAGCGCAACATCGTTCGCCGCGGCCCGTGCAACGTGAAGTCCGCGCCGCAGGCGAGCGCCCGGGACGCGAGGTGCATCACCGTCTCGTGCGTCACGTCGCTGTAGGCGAAGACGACCTCGTCCGCCTGGGTGCGCGCCACCAGCGCCTCGAGCGCGGCTTCCTCGACGATCCGGATCCCCTTCGGATAGCGCGGCCCCGCCAGCGCGGCCGGGTAGCGGCGACCGGCGATTCCCGGGATCTGGGCCGCCGTGAAGCCGACGACCTCGACCGACGGGTCGTCCCGGTAGACGACGTTGAAGTTGTGGAAATCGCGGCCGGCAGCGCCGGCGATGACGACGCGACGGAGTTTCGGGCTCGGCATGAGGCCCCCTGGACCGAAGCTCGTTGCAAGCCGCGCGCCCGCGGTGAGGCTCTCGTCCCCGCGCATTCGTCGCGCTCGAATGCCGGGTCCGGACCGACCGGTGCGAAGGATCTTCGCGCTCAGTCCCCCGATCGCGCAGGGAACTCGCCCCTACAGCCAGAGTCGCGCTTCCTCGGCGCGAGCGGCGGAAGGCAGGGCTCTTGCTACCTGGGTCCGTGAGGCGAAATGACGAACGCCGTGCCGATTCCGACCGAGCCGGGCCTATTCGCCCCGCAGCGCCTGCGCATCCAGGCGCGCGGGGCCGTCCAGGGCGTCGGCTTCCGGCCGTTCGTGTTTCGACTCGCGCGCGAGCTCGAGCTGGCCGGCTTCGTCGAGAACACGAACCAGGGCGTCACGATCGAGGTCGAGGGCCCGCGCGAGCGCCTGGACGAGCTGCGACGGCGCCTCGTCCTCGACAAGCCGCCGCTGGCCCGGCTCGACGCGCTGGACATCCTCACGCTCGGTTCGGCGGGCGTCGCTGGCTTCGCCATCCGACCGAGCGCACGTTCCGGCACGCCGGTAGCGCTGGTGCTCCCCGACATCGCGACCTGCGCGGACTGTCGGCGAGAGACCCGTGATCCCCGCGACCGCAGGTACCGCTACCCCTTCACCAACTGCACCAACTGCGGACCGCGCTACAGCATCGTGTTGGACCTGCCCTACGACCGCGCGCGAACCACGATGGCCGGCTTCCGGATGTGCGCCCGTTGTCGCGCGGAGTACGAAGACCCGGCGGACCGGCGCTTCCACGCCGAGCCGATCGCGTGCCCCGCCTGCGGCCCGAGGCTACGGCTGGTGGGCTCGCACGGCGCCGGGTACAGCGCGGGCGACAAGGCCCTCTGGGACGCGGCCGACGTCCTGCGCCGGGGAGCGATCCTGGCGCTCCAAGGCCTCGGCGGCTTCCAGCTCCTCGTCGACGCGCGGCGTGACGACGCCGTGCGCGAGCTGCGGCGACGCAAGCACCGTGAGGCCAAACCGTTCGCAGTCATGGTCGGCTCGCTTGCGGAAGCTCGTCTTCATGCCGAGCTGAGCGCGACCGAGGAGGCTCTGTTGGACTCGCCGGAGGCGCCGATCGTCCTGGTCCGCAAGCGGCGCCAGCCGCTCTCGGCAGAAGCGCTGGCGGAAAGTGTCGCGCCGGGGAACGCGTGCCTGGGCCTGCTGTTGCCCACGACAGCGCTGCATCACCTGCTTCTCGACGAGTTCGGCTTCCCGGTCGTCGCCACCAGCGGCAATCTCTCCGAGGAGCCGCTCTGCACCGACCCGCTCGAGGCGCAACAGCGCCTCGGCGGCGTCGCGGATGCTTTTCTCGTTCACGACCGCCCGATCGCACGTCCGGTCGACGACTCGGTGGCGCGCGTGATCGCGGGCCGCCCGATGCTGCTTCGCCGCGCTCGTGGCTACGCTCCGTTTCCGGTCGGCGGCGTGCGCTCGCACCGGGCGCTGTTGGCCGTCGGCGCGCACCTGAAGAACGCCGTGGCGTTCGCCTGCGAGGGTCGCGTGCTGCTGAGCCCCCACATCGGCGATCTCGAGAACGCAGAGACCCATGCCGTGTTCGAGACCACGATCCGGACGCTCGGCCGTCTCTACCAGCACCAGCCGCAGGTCGTCGCCTGCGACGAGCATCCCGACTATCTCTCGACGCAGTGGGCGTGGGGCTCGGGCGCTCGCGTCATCCCGGTCCAGCACCACTTCGCCCACGTGCTCGCGGGAATGCTCGACAACGCGCTCGAGCCGCCGGCGCTCGGGATCGCCTGGGACGGCAGCGGTTATGGCAGCGACGGCTCGCTCTGGGGCGGCGAAGCGCTGCGCGTGACGCCGTTCGGCTTCGATCGCGTCGCGTGGCTCAAGCCGTTTCCGCTCCCCGGCGGCGAGGCCGCCGTCCGCGAGCCGCGGCGCTCGGCGCTGGGCGCGCTCTACGCGATCCACGGCGACCGGCTGTTCGAGGATCCGCAAGCGCCGACGCTACGGATGTTCCAGCCCGCCCAGCTCCCACGGCTGCGCGCGATGCTGGCGCGCGGCATCAACTGTCCGATCACTTCCAGCGCGGGCCGGCTGTTCGACGCGGCCGCCGCGCTCCTGGGCCTGTGCGTTCGCGCCCGTCACGAAGCCGAGGCCGCGATGGCCCTCGAGTCGGCCCTCGACGGCGAGCCGGGCGACGACCGCTACGCGTTCGAGGTGATGCCCGAGGCGGCCGGCTTCGTCCTCGATTGGGCGCCGATGCTGCTCGGGCTCGCCGGCGACGCGCGCCGCGGGATCGCAGCGGCTTGCGTGTCGCGGCGCTTTCACAACACGCTGGTGGAGATGATCGTGGCGGCCGCCGAGCGCGCCGGCGAGCCGCGGGTGGTGCTGACCGGCGGCTGCTTCCAGAACCGCTACCTGTCCGAGCGTGCGATCGCGCGCTTGCGGCAGACCGGGTTCGAGCCCTTCTGGCACCGCGACATCCCGCCCAACGACGGCGGGATCGCCGCGGGCCAGTTGCTGGCGGCGGCCTGGAGCCTCGAGGGCTGACCGCATGTGCCTCGCGATCCCAGGCCAGGTCGTCGCGATCTCCGGCGACGCACCCGAGTCGCGGATCGCGCAGGTGGACTTCGGCGGGATCCAGAAGCAGGTTCATCTCGGCTTCCTCCCGGAAGCGGAGCTCGGCGATTACGTGTTGGTCCACGTCGGGCTCGCGATCTCGAAGGTGGATCCGGCCGAGGCGCAGCGCGTCTTCGAGTACTTGAAGGAAATCGACGCGCTCGAAGCGGAGCTGCCGTCGTGAGGTTCATCGACGAGTACCGCGACGCCTCCGCCGCGCGTCGCCTGTCGCGCGAGCTGCACCGCGTCACGACGCGCCCCTGGACGCTGATGGAGGTGTGCGGCGGCCAGACCCACGCGATCGTGCGTTTCGGGCTCGAGCAGCTGCTGCCCGCGGGCTTGACGCTGGCGCACGGTCCCGGCTGCCCGGTCTGTGTGACGCCGGTCGAGCTGATCGACCGGGCGCTCGCGATCGCCGCGCGAGAGGACGCGATCCTGTGCTCGTTCGGCGACATGTTGCGCGTGCCCGGCTCCGCCAAGGACCTGCTCACCGCCAAAGCCGAAGGCGGCGACGTGCGCGTGCTCTACTCGCCGCTGGACGGGCTGGAAGTGGCGCGACGCCACCCTGACAAGCAAGTCGTCTTCTTCGCGGTCGGCTTCGAGACGACCGCCCCGGCAACGGCGCTGGCGGTTCAGCGGGCACGCGACATGGGGCTTGCGAACTTCTCGCTGCTGCTCTCGCACGTCCTGGTCCCGCCGGCGATGCGGCTGATCCTCGAGTCACGAGGCAACCGGGTCCAGGGTTTCCTGGCCGCGGGCCACGTTTGCGCGGTGATGGGATTCGAGGAGTACTTCGACCTCGCCAGCCGCTATCGCGTGCCGATCGTGGTGACCGGCTTCGAGCCCGTCGACATCCTGCAGGGCGTCTTGATGTGCGTGAAGCAGTTGGAGCGGGGCCGCTGCGAGGTCGAGAACCAATATGTGAGATCGGTGACCCGCGCGGGCAACGTCGAAGCGCAGCGGCTGATGCGCGAGGTGTTTCGCGTCGTCCCGCGGCAGTGGCGCGGGCTCGGGCCGATACCCGAGAGCGGCCTCGCGCTGGCCGAAGCCTATGCCGCGTACGACGCCGAGACGCGTTTCCCGGATCTCGCCAGGATCACGGCGCGCGAGTCGCCCGAATGCCAGGCGGGTTCGGTGCTGAAGGGCGTGCTGCGACCCACCGAATGCCCGGCGTTCGGAGGACGCTGCACGCCGGAGCGACCTCTCGGCGCGCCGATGGTTTCGTCCGAAGGCGCCTGCGCGGCCTACTACCGCTACGCCCGCGTCACGGCGGAGGCCTAGCCGTGGCGACTGAGTTTCGTCAGACATGTCCCGCGCCGATCCGGCGCCACGAGCGGGTGCTGCTCGCCCACGGCGGTGGCGGCCGGCTGACGCGGGATCTCATCGAGCGCCTCTTCATCCCCGCCTTCGCGAACGCGGCGCTCAGCGAGCGCCACGACGGCGCGATCCTGCCGGCGCCGCGCGGGCGGCTCGCATTCACGACCGACTCGTACGTGGTGCAGCCGCTCTTCTTCCCGGGCGGCGACATCGGCACGCTGGCGGTCTACGGCACCGTCAACGACCTGGCGATGTGCGGCGCCCGGCCGCTCTACCTCTCGGCCGGCTTCATCATCGAGGAGGGCCTGCCCTTCGACGTGCTCGAGCGCGTGGTCGGCTCGATGGGCGCCGCTGCCCGGGAGGTCGGGGTGCAACTCGTCACGGGCGACACCAAGGTCGTGGACAAGGGCAAGGGTGACGGCCTGTTCGTGAACACGTCCGGCGTCGGCGTCGTCGAGACGGACCTCACGATCGGGCCGAGCGCGGTTCGCCCCGGAGACCGGATCGTGCTGAGCGGGGACATCGGCCGCCACGGCGTCGCGATCCTGGCCGTGCGCGAGAGCCTCGGCTTTGCCACGACCTTGACCAGCGATTGCGCTTCCCTGGCCGTGCCGGTGCAGGCGCTGCTCGATGCCGGCGTCGAGGTGCATTGCCTCCGCGATCTGACCCGGGGTGGGCTGGGCGCCGCGCTGTGCGAGATCGCGGCGACATCCCGCCGCGGGCTGCGGATCCGCGAGGACGATCTGGCGGTGCGCGAGGACGTGTCCGCGGCCTGCGAGGTGCTCGGCCTCGACCCGCTCTACGTGGCGAACGAAGGACGCTTCGTGGCGTTCGTGGCCGACAAGGACGGCGACCGCGCCGTCGAGGTGCTGCGGCGGCACGCCGTCTCCGCCGGTGCCGCGGCGGTCGGCGAGGTGCTGAGCGCCATGGACGGCCGGGTCGTCATGAAGACCTGCTTCGGCTCGACCCGCGTGGTGGACCTACCGAGCGGCGAACAGCTCCCGCGAATCTGCTGAGGCTGCGGCTTCAATCGGCCGGAGCGGTGATCTCGTCGAGAACCCGGGCGAGCAGGACCGGCAGGGCGGCCTCGACCCTCGCCGAGAGCGGCGCGCCCGGCTCGACCGACTCCGCCTCGACACAGTACACGGCCAACCGGCGCGGCAGCGAGCCCAGGGCGCGCGACAGCTCGATGGCCTCGGCGACGCCCAGCGAGTGGCTGGAGCTGGACGAGAGCGTCACCGGCAACGCCGAAGCATTCGCGTCGAAGCGCTGAACCGTGCCGGGCGCCGCCGCGCCGTGAGCGGCATCGATCAGCACCACGCGGTCGGCCTCGCGCCACGCCTCGATCAACGCGGCGGGCTCGCCCGTCTGGTCGAGCACCTCCACGCCGCGCGGGCAGAGCGGCCGCAGCCGGCGCGCCGCGACGATGCCAAGACCGTCGTCGGCGCGTTCCAGGTTGCCCACGCCGATCACGCGGGTGATCATCAGCGGCCGTCCACCACCAGGCGCAGGAAGTGCGTCGCGCACGAGATGCACGGGTCGTAGTTGCGCACTGCCTGTTCGCAGAGATGGCGTAGCTCGTCGTCCGTCTGCCCGAGGTGTCCG
>CAZVOI010000365.1:0-1706 GCA_964628275.1 uncultured Acidobacteriota bacterium
AAGCACAAGGAATCCGACAAGCTGATCGTTCGCGGCCGTCGCCGCGGCAAGGAAAGGCGCTAACCAACTATGTCCAGATCATCGAAGAAGGGGCCTTTCATCGACGACCGGCTGCTCGGCCGGATCGAGGCGATGAACGCCACGAACGAGAAGCGGATGATCCGCACGTGGTCGCGCAGCTCCACCGTGTTCCCCGACATGGTCGGTCACACGATCGCCGTCCACGACGGCCGCAAGCACGTGCCGGTTTTCGTCAGCGAGCAGATGGTCGGCCACAAGCTGGGAGAGTTCGCTCCGACGCGGACGTTCCGTGGCCACGCCGGTGACAACAAAACCCAGGTGAAGAAGCGCTGATGGCGGCCGCAGACACATCCATGCTCACCCAGTCGCGCGCTGAGGCGAAGTACGTTCGTCTCTCGGCGCGGAAGGCCCGCGTCGTGCTCGACCACATCCGTGGCCGTAGCGTGCCAGAGGCCCGCACCATCCTCGCGTTCACACCGCGTGCAGCGGCAGTGGACATCGAGAAGGTGCTGCGCTCTGCCGTGGCCAACGCCGAGTCCGCCCATGCCCTCGACGGCGACGAGCTCATCGTCCTTGCCGCCTACGCGGACGAGGGCCCGACGCTCAAGCGCTGGCGTGCCCGTGCCCGCGGCCGGGTCAATCGCATTCGCAAGCGTACGTGTCATATCACCCTGATCGTCAGTGAGAACCCGAAGGCGGCGGCCCGGCCGAAGCGGTCGGCCGAGAAGCCCGCCGCGACCGACGCCCCGGTCTCGGAGACTCCCGCTGCCGACGAAAAGCCGAAGCGCAAGTCGTCGGCGAAGAAGAAGGAGGCTGTTGCCTGATGGGCCAGAAGATCCATCCTGGCGGCCTACGCGTCGGTGTCATCCACGACTGGAAGTCGAACTGGTACACCGGCAAGAAGGAGTTCGCCGACTACATTCTCGAGGATGTCCGTATCCGCGAGCACATCAACGGCAAGCTGTCTCATGCCGGCCTCTCCGACATCCTGATCCGGAAGGACAAGCAGCGGATCACGGTGGACATCTACACGGCCCGTCCCGGGATCGTGATCGGCAAGTCCGGGGTCGAGGTCGACGCGCTTCGCAAGGAGCTGCACGCCATCACCGGTAAGTCGGTTCACATCAACATCAACGAGATCAAGCGGCCGGAGCTCGACGCGCAGCTCGTTGCGCAGTCGATCGCCGAGCAGCTTCAGAACCGCGTCTCGTTCCGGCGCGCGATGAAGCGAGCCCTTGCGTCGGCCATGCGTTCGGGCGCTCAGGGCATCAAGATCCAGTGTGGTGGACGACTGGGCGGCGGCGAGATGAGCCGCGTCGAGCGCTACACCGAGGGTCGCGTGCCGCTGCACACGATCCGCGCCGACATCGACTACGGCTTCGCCGAGGCACGGACCACGTTCGGCCGGATTGGCGTCAAGGTCTGGGTCAACAAGGGCGAGATCATGCCGGAGGGCTACGAAGGCACCTCCACCGGCAAGGAGACTCGCCTCGGCGACCAGGATCAGGCACGGCGCAAGCGCGGCGGTGCTGCAGAGGGCCTCGGCGCCTCGCGTGAGAGCGGCCGCGGTCGCAGCCAGGATCGTGAAGGCCTGGGCCTCGTCAAGAAGGGTCGCCGCGGCCCGGGCGGTGGCGGAGCACCGGGCGGCAGTGGTGGACGTCCTCCGGGCGGTGGGCGTGGCCCGC
>CAZVOI010000366.1:0-2314 GCA_964628275.1 uncultured Acidobacteriota bacterium
TCGCAGCAGCGCACGAGAAGGGGATCCTGCATCGCGACTTGAAGCCGGCGAACGTGATGATCGACGGGCGCGGACAGCCGCGGATCATGGACTTCGGCCTGGCCGTTCTGGCCGCAGAGGGGCAGCCGCGCGAACGCGCGGGTACACCTGCCTACATGGCGCCCGAGCAGCTGAATGGCGAGGCGCTCACGGTCCGAACCGACATCTTCTCGCTGGGGATCGTGCTGTACGAGGTGTTCACTGGACGGCGCCCGTGGAACGCTGGATCGGTCTCGGAGCTGCTCCGAGCGCGAACGGATTCCGAGCCGACCGCGCCATCAAGCCTGGTGCCCGAACTGGATCGCGAAGTCGGGCGCCTGATCATGAGTTGCCTGGCGCGGGAGCCGTCGGCGCGGCCGAGCTCGGCGCTCGCGGTGCTGGCGACGCTCCCGGGGGGCGATCCGCTGCAGGCGGCGATCGCCAAAGGAGAAACACCGTCGCCGGAGATGGTGGCGGCGGCCGGGGTCGTGGGCGATCAGAGCGCGAAGGCTGCGTGGGCGTGGCTCGGGTGCGCTCTGTTGGGGCTCCTCATCGCCCTGTGGCTTGGCGACCGAGCGATCCTGCACCGGCTGGTCCCATTGCCCAAGTCGCCCGAGGTGCTGCTGGATCGAGCCAAGACGATCGCGGCGAAGCTCGCACCCGCCGAGGCCATTGCCGACAGCGCTTGGGGCCTCGAGGCGGATCTCGACTACCTCAGGGAGATGGGCGAAGGCGACCCGTCGCCGGAACGCTGGAAGCGACTCAAGGTCGAGCGGCCGGGACCCCTGCTGTTCTGGTACCGAGCGAGCCGCGTGCCCCTCGTCGCGCGCACCTGGCTGCCGCTTCCCCCCTGGATTCCTGGCGCCCGGCCCGTGGGGCGTGTCACGCGCCAGGAACCCCCGCCGATCGTTCCTGGGATGTTGGAAGTCGTGCTGGACCCGAGTGGCAGACTCCTCGGGTGGCAGCGCGTGTCCGCTCGCGGAGACTCGCCCGACGTGAACGTCCAGGCCACGCTGCTATCGCTATTCTCGGAGGCTGGCCTCGACGCCGCCAAGCTCACTCGCCAGACGTCCGCGGGTCGCGGCGGTGAGGATGCCATCGCCTGGCGCGGTCCGTTTCCTGAAGCCCCCGGGTCGGCGCGCATCGACACATCGATTCGCGACGGCCGGGTCTCACTCTTCGTGGTCGGTCGCGACGACTCGACCAAGGCGCCGACGACCTATGCGCGGGTGATCTCGGACATGACACTGGAGATCGGACTGCGCTCGATCCTGCTGCTCGCTCTCCCGGTCACCGTCGGGATCGTCGCGCTCGCGATCCGGAACCTCCGCTTGAAGCGGGGTGATCGCCGCGGGGCCTTCCGGATCGCTGTCTTCGGCGCCCTCACCGGATACGTGGCGCTCAAGATCGGCATCCACTTTCCTTCGTCGCTCTACGATCTCGTCGACTTCTGGATCGTGTCCGACGCTCAACCGATTCAATGGGCCTGCATCGGCTGGCTCTACTACATTGCCCTCGAGCCCGAGGTTCGACGTACGTGGCCGCACACCCTCATCTCGTGGTCCCGGCTGCTTTCGGGCCGGCTGCGTGACCCGCTCGTCGGCCGAGATGTACTCGTGGGCGTCACGGCCGGCCTCACGTGGACCTGTCTCTGGCTGGGCGGCGTCGTCATCCCCGACCCCATCCCCTTGCTGACCCGGGAGCTCGTTTCCCCGCCCGCGCCGCCGCTGGCCCTCGCCATACCCGCGCTCGCCTCGAACCGTGCCGCACTGTCCGTCCTGCTCCAGTACCTGTATCCGTCGGTCCTGTTGGCCGTCTACTGGCTGCTGGGTGCGCTGGTCGCCTTTCGGCTCACACACAGCCGGTGGGTGGCGCAGTTCCTGCTCTGGCTTGTCCTGTTCCTCGTCGCCATGAACCTGTTGGACGACCAAAGCGCCGGGATCATGCCAGCAGCCGTGGCGGGTCTGATCGTCGCTGTCGTCTTCCGGTTCGGCCTGTTGTCGAGTGCCATCATGGCCTACATTTGCGTGACGCAGATCTACCTGCCATCGACGACCGACCCGACCGCCTGGTACGCGGGCGTCTCGGCGTTCTCCCTCGCCATCGTCGTCGGCCTCGCGGTCTACGGTTTCCTCGTGTCGCTCGCGGGCAAGCCCATCTTCGGGCGCTCAGTTTTCCAGGCCTGAGCGGACACACGGCCTGTGTCTCATCGTCCCACGCGGGCGAACTGCTTCACGTAGAAGGCCAGGCTGCGGTCCATCAGGTCGACGATGTGGCCGGGCTCGGCCAGGCCGTG
>CAZVOI010000367.1:0-4861 GCA_964628275.1 uncultured Acidobacteriota bacterium
ACCTGTCCTGGCAGGTGGCTCGCCGAGACTCCGCTCGTGGCAAGGACTCGTGCGGGTTCGGGGCAGGGTTGGAGTCGTTCCGTTGGAGCGCGGGGAGCGAGTGATCCTGTTGCTTCGCGGGCACAGGGTCATGCTCGACGCAGCAGGGAAGGCCGTTCTGATGGTGCTCTTCGTGCCGAGCGTCGATCGCGATTCGAAGCCGATCGAACAGGAGCCATGGATGACTCGGAGCCTGGAGCTGTTCGGCAGACTGTTCGGCGGCGCCACGGCGTTCCCCAGGGCACGGGGTGTCTGGCGCGACGACCAGAGAGGCGGGCGCTTGGTGTGGGACGACCCGGTCATCGTTCATTGCTATGCCGCGTCAGCAGAGACTCAGAAGCCTGCGAACCAGATCGCCGTCGGCGCGTTCTGCGCCGAAGTGTGCCGGGCGACCAACCAAGGTGAGGTCGGCCTGGTGATTGACGACGTCTACCACGCCGTCCAACACGAGGATCTCGCGTGAGGGCCAAGAAGATCGATCACGCCGCTCTGGCGAAGAACCTCCGCTCGGTGGTGCGTGGCAAGGTAGAAGCACGCGGCGGCTACTTCGGCGCGCTGCAGGTTGCTGAGGAAGTCCGCCGTCGATTTCGGCGGCCGACGGGCGGCGGGCGCGCGCGGGATCCGCGGTGGACGGAGAAGCGGCTGCTTCCGATTCGGCCCGAGACGCTGGCGCGTCTCCAGGAGCTCGCGGACAAAGTGAGTGATGTTCTCGAGCACCGAGTCGATCCATTGCAGATTGCGGCGGTTCTGATCGAGCGCGACCTCGATCGATTGGGAGAAGCAGACATGGTCAGGTCGATCACTGCCAGAGGGTCTCCGAAATAGGCCAGGGATGAGCACCACTCAGGGCTTCGATCGGATCACGATCGAGGCCGGCAAGATGAACGGGCAACCCTGCATCCGGGGGATGCGGATAACCGTCCGGCGTGTGCTCGAGGCGCTCAGCGCATACGACTCTCGAGAGGAGGTGCTCGCCGACTATCCCGATCTGCAGGAAGAGGACATCCGGCAGGCTCTCGGGTACGCCGCAGCCATGTTGGCGGATGAGACGGTGGAGCGTTGAGGGAGCGGCTCTAAGGTCACAACCTGTGACCTTAGCCAGTGTCGCCGCCGCGTTCCTTGAGTCACAAGTTCCGATCCGCCTCCTCACGTACGACGGATGCCTGCGACTACCGGCCGAAGGCGACGGCCCTGCGGCTGAAGCGGCGATCGTGCGGATGGCCGTTGATCCGCAGGTGTCTCATTTCGCGGTCTTCCCCTTGCGCGGCGCGAGCGTCACCGGCGTCAGCAGGGTGTTGGAGCGCACCCACACGAAGCGGTAGGGCTTCAGGCGCTTCTGTTCGCTCCTGTTGAGCCCGAAGTCGAGAAGGGAGGCAATCATCCTTTCGGCGAGCTTCCGTCCGATCAGCTCAGGACGGCAATAGACGTTCTCGCGCCACACGATGATCGGGTAGCGCCCCAGGAGCGTTCGCAAGGTGCGGAGCTCCGCGAGCTCCAGATGCGCCGCGGCCGATCGCCGAGCGCCTCTCGCAAAGTGGCGCGCGAGCGCCAGCGCGCTGGCCAGCTCGAGCCGGCCGATCAGCGTCGGCGCCCAACTCCCTTTCAGCATCTCTTCGGACAGGTACTTCCGGCCTCGCCGTGGAGGGGCGTACCGGACCCACACGTCTTCCCAAGGCACCCTGGCTGTCGGCTGGTTCTGGAGCGGCCCATGGCCTCTGAGATAGATCTGCACGGCTCCCTCCGCTGAAGAAGTCGATCAGCCTCTCATGCGTGTCAAGTAGGGGAGCTCGACGCAAGCAGCACGTCATCTGTCAGTATTCGCGGATGATCCACGTTCGTCGGCTCGTTCTCGGCGCCGCGATGATGGCCGCGTTGCCGTTGGCGGCGGCCGAGCGGGTCAAGGTCCTGCTCGACGCCGACATCGGGACCGACATCGACGACGCCTGGGCGCTCGGGTTCGTGATCACGCACGACGCCTTCGACGTCCTCGGCGTGACGGTCACCGACGGCGACACGGCGGCCCGCGCGCGGCTGGCGGTCAAGCTGCTGCACGTCGCCGGCCGCGACGACGTGCCGGTCGCGGTGGGACGGAGGACGCCCGTGCCGGCCGATCGCGTCGATCGGCAGTTCGAGTGGGCCGAGGACTTCACGGCCAAGCGTCCGATCGCGAAGCCCGCGGCCGACTTCATCGTCGAGAGCGTGCGCAGGCATCCGGGGTGGATCCGGCCGGCAAGCCGGTCACGGTGTGCCTGAAGCCGAAAAGAGACGTGCTGCTGGAGGACTACCTGCGGACGCTGGGACGCGCACCGGCCGTGCGCCGCTGAGCGCCCCGAGATGGCCGAGTCAACTTGAGATCACAGACTGTGATCTCAAACGCCTTTGAGTTCCTGCGATCCGTTCGGCCTGATTCGGGCCTGGGCTCGTTCGCTCGCGCGAATGCGGCGGCTCCACCCCGCGCCTTCTGAGATAGCGTCTCCGGACGTGGACCTGGCCGCCTACTTCTCTCGCGTCGGATTCGGCGGCGCGGCGGCGCCGACGATCGAGACGCTGCAGGCGCTGCACCGGCTGCACATCTCGGCGATTCCGTTCGAGAACCTGGACGTGCTGCTCGGGCGGCGGATCGACATGGCGGCGGAGGCGGTCGAGCGCAAGCTGGTGGCGGGGCGGCGCGGCGGGTATTGCTTCGAGCACAACACGCTCTTTCGCAGCGTGCTCGACGGGATCGGGTTTAGGACCGAGGCGTTTCTCGCGCGGGTGCGGCGGAACGTGCCGGCCGGGGTGCGGACCGGGCTCACGCACATGGTGCTGCGCGTGACTGTCGGTGAGCGGCCGTGGCTCGTGGACGTGGGGTTCGGGAGTCTCGGCAGTCCGTGGCCGGTGCGGCTGGACGTGGACGGGGAACAAGAGACGCCGCTCGAGCCGCGGCGGATCTCTTCGCGGGACGGAGCGCTCGGCTTCTTGCACCAGGCGCGGCTCGGCCTCGAGTGGGTGGACCTCTACGAGTTCACGCTGCAGCCGGCCGCGGCGATCGACTTCGAGATGGGGAACTGGTTCAGTTGCACGCATCCGCAGGCGCACTTCACCAACAACCTGGTGGCGACGCGCGTGGACGGGACGCGGCGGCTGTCGATCTTCAACCGCGAGTTCCTGGTGCGCGAGCTGGACGGGTCGGCCCAGCGGCATGAGATCCAGTCGCCGGCGGAGCTGATCGCGATCCTGGGCGAGCGGTTCGGGCTGGAGTTCCCCGCGGGCACGGTGTTCACGGCTCCCGCGCTCGTCTGGTAGGTCCGCCGTCCGGGTTCGAGGACAAGCGCGGCTCCCGAAGGGACAGGCCGGCGTGGCGCGCGTTCTTCAGTGGTCACGCGGGCCAACGCTCTTGCAGTGGAGCGGCGGAGGCATGGAGATTGCTTCTGCTGGCGCGGAATCGTCTTTTTCTCGGAGGTCCAATGACGCGGCGCGTGAGCCTTGTCGTTCTGGGAGCTTTGGCTTTTTCGGTTTCGTCGGTGCAGGCGGAAGACAACGCGCAGTTCCGCACGGCGGTTTCGGTCACGGGCGGGCTTTCGGTCGGGTCCGAGGGCGGCCTGGGCCGGGACATCGCGGAGCGGTTCGGGTTCGGCCGGAGTGGCGGCTCGGACGCGGGCCTGGCGGTCGGCGGCGGGATCGCGCGTGACCTGAACCCGCGGCTGACGCTCGAGGCCAACGGCGCGTACTTCGATCGAGGCTCGGGAGGCTGGAGCGCCGACGCGGGGCTCCGTCTCAACCTGGTTCCGGCGAGCCGCACGCTGGTGCCGTACTTCGCGGTCTCGGGCGGCCTGATCGGCGGCGAGACGCGGCGGAACGAGCGGGACGTGTTCGGCCCGATGGTGACGGCCTTCGTGGACTCGCGCGTGCAGCCCCCGCGCGGCATCCCGCAGACGCGGCCCGGCCGTGGCGTCAACGTGATGCCGGCCGTCACGACGGCGATGCAGCAGCTCGACGACTTCCGCTCGGGCGGCAGCTACACCGACGGCATGCTGACGATGGGCGGCGGCGTTCGCTTCGACGCCGGACCGCACGTGTTCGTGCGGCCTGACGTGCGCGCGCAGCTCGTGTTCTCGAACGACACGCGCGTGCTGGGGCTGTTCACGCTGAACTTCGGCTACCGCTTCTAAGGCATCAGCCGCCTCTTCGCGTGGTTTGGCGAGATCCTGGCGCAATCCCGCCACTTCCGACTCCTGGACGGGTCGGGGGAGTATAGGAGCCCCGCGGCGCGCGACAATAGGGAAGCTCTGATGTGGTCCGCGATTCTGTGCGCCGACTGGTCGAAGCGCCCGGCGAAGCGCGAGCTGTACGCGGCGTGGCTCAGGGAGAAGCGGATCTCGCGGCTCCGGCCGCCGGCGGGCGGCTGGACGGTGGCGCTGGTGCTGGCGGCGGCCGAGGGGCTGCGGGCGCGCGGCGGGTCGGTGCTGGTCGGATTCGACGCGCCGGTCGGGGTGCCGGAGTCGTTCCTGCGCGCGGTGGGTGCGGCCAGCTTTCCGGCCTGGCTGCGGTCGGTCGCCGGGGATGATCGGCTCTTCGAGCCGCTGCCGAGCCCGGGGCGGTGGAGCGTGAAGCGACCGTTCGTGCGGATTCCGGCCGGGGAGGGAAGCCGGCGGGCGTTCGAGCGGCGGCTCCGGAAGAAGGGCTTCCTGACGCTGCGGAAGAGCGAGGCGCTGGCGCACGCCAAGCCGGCGTTCATCGTGTCCGGGATCCCGGGTTCCGTGGGGAGCGCCGCGGCGGACATCTGGCGCGGCCTGGGTCGGGCGCTTCTCGCCAAGGCGGGCGCGCCGTCCATGTGGCCGTT
>CAZVOI010000368.1:0-1979 GCA_964628275.1 uncultured Acidobacteriota bacterium
CCCCGGGGGGCGTGCGAGCGGTTAAGCTCCTCCTGAGATGAGGGGAGCCGGGCGGGGTCGCGCCAGGGGCTTTTGGGGGCTGGCCGGTGTTTCAATCCTCGGTCTCTTGACCGGGGCCCCCGCTGCCTCGCAGACCGACGCGGCGCGCGCGGCCGACGCGATGGCGTTTATCCGCGTGGTGGGGGACTTACGGATCGACTACGGCGACGCGCGGCAGCCGGTGGTGCGAAGGAACGTCGAGGTCGGCACCGGCAGCGGGTTCGTGATCGCGGCCTCGGGGCTGGTGCTCACGAGCCGGCACGTGGTCGAGACAGAATCTTCTTCGCGCGAGGGCGGACCGGAGCTCACGGTCGAGAACCGGCGGATCCAGGTGTTCGTTGGCAGCGAGGGGAGCGAGGGCGCCTGGGAGGCGCACGTGGTGGCCTCCGACGCCGAGAGCGACCTCGCCGCGCTGCAGGTGACGGCGGCGGACCTGCCGTATCTGCCGATGGGCGACTCGGACGCGATCGAGGCGGGACGGCCCGTCAGGCTGCTGGGGTTTCCGTTCGGCCGGCAGACGGAGGTGGCGAAGCGGGCCGACTCGGATGTGATCCCACAGGTGACGGTGACGGCAGGGTCGCTCTCCGCCGCGCGCGCGGACGACGCGGGAGACACGCGCTTTCTGCAGACGGACGCCACGATGCTGCCCGGCAACAGCGGCGGGCCCATGCTGGACGAGGATGGCTACGTCGTCGGCGTCGTGCGGATGAAGCTGTCCCACGACGCCACGAGCTCCGGAGCCGGCTTCACGGTGCCGGTGAACCTGGTCAAGGACTTCCTGGAAGCGAACGGGCTGCTGGAGCGGCTGCCGGTCACGAGGCTGCGTCCCGGCGTCCGCCATCTGCTCGAGTGGAAGCAGATCGCCGTCGAGCTGCCGGACGGGTACCTGGACCGCTCGCCTTCACGCGTGCTGGCCGAAGCAGGCGAGTTCGGGGAGATCGGCCTACGCGTAGACCGCTGGGCGACGCCGTGGCCGGTCTCGGGTCTCGAGGAAGCCCTGCTGGGCGGGGACGCCGTGCGGGACTTCGTTCCCGCAGCCGCCACGGCGGGCCCTCGTACCCGCAGCGAGCGCCGTGCCGCCGTCGCGCTCGCATCGGGCCGGCCGGCGGGCCTGACCGGGTCGGCCGCCGGCACGGACCGGTCGGGGCGGCGCTTTCGCGTGGAGTACGCGATCGTGGACCTCCGCGACGAGAAGGTCGTCGCCCGCTATCTGGGTCCCGCCGACGCCGTGGCCTTCAACCTCGGCCGATTGAGGCAGTCGCTGCGGAGCCTGGAGGCGGCACAGCTGCTCGTCGGCCTGCCGCTGCGATCCGTGGCGGGCGAGCAGGACTCGATCCTCGAGCCGGCTGCGTTCCCGAACGGAGAAGGCAGCGTCGTCGTCCCGCGTGCCTGGCAGCGGGAGCCCGCCACGCAGGCCGCCTGCGAGTCGCTGCCGGCGGGGGACGCCGGACTGCTCGCCCGGCACCCTTCCGACTACACGCTCGTGCTGCGCGCGCTGCGCTGGGGAACCGGCTCCCCGCCGCTCGTGCCGGCGCTCGCGGACTGCGGCGCAGGCGCGTCCGGGTCGGGGCAGCCCTACGCGTTCCGTTTCGATCGGCTGGGCGTGCCGGTGGCCGTGCGGGGCGAACTTATCGAGCGGGGAGGCGAGACCCTCCTGCTCGAGCTCGAGGCGCCGATCGCCAAGCTGCCCATCGTCGAGGAGCTGTACGCGCGCTGGGTCCGCCAGATCGCTGAAAGCCAGGGGCGGAGGGCGTTGCCGAGCAGCCCCTGACTCTCGAAGCGGTGATCGTCGGGGCCCCCGGAGCGCGGTATCCTGTAGTCGCATGACACTCGGCGAACGCATCACTCAGGACCTGACGGCGGCCATGAAGGCGAAGGACGCCGCGCGCACCAGCACGCTGCGGATGGCCAAGGCGGCGATCATGAACAAGGAGATCGAC
>CAZVOI010000369.1:0-1563 GCA_964628275.1 uncultured Acidobacteriota bacterium
TGGGGTCGATGCGCAGCCAGGCGGGCGTGAGGTAGTAGGGGACCTTCAGCAACGGCTCCAGCAGGTCCAGCGCTTTGTCGTGGTTCCCGACGAGGATGTGGATCCGCACGGCCCGGTGCTGGAGGTCCGGGCCCTCGAAAGCGTTCCTCTCGATCGGCCCGAGCGCCATGGTGCCCTCTGCCTCACGGATCGCCTCGGCCTTGCGGCCCAGGTGGGCGAGCGCCAGGCCCAGGGAGACATCGGGCTCCCTGCCCCGGGCCTTCGGCACCGGCGCGGTGAAGGCCTTTCTCGCCTCCTCGGCGTACTCGCGGACCTTCGCCCGGTCCCCGCGCAGCGCCCACGCCTGCGCGAGGACGAACCCCCAGGCCCCGCGGTTGCCGCCAAACGCCCCCGGCGTCAGGCGCAGCAAGACATCGAGCTGCGCGTCGTCGAGCACCCAGCAGAGGTCGTCATTAGTGGCGAACTCGTGTACGAGGGCCGTGGGCTCCACCTCCTTGGGTACCGCGGCCACCACCGCCCGTGCCCCCGCGAGGTCCCCCCCCTGGAGATAGGTCATCGCCTTCAGGCGGATCAGGTTGAGGTGCGCCGGGGCCACGACGAGGCCACGGTCGATCGCCTCGCGCGCCTCGCCGGTGCGTCGCAGCCGGAGCAGAGTGTTCCCGAGCAGGTTCGCGGCCCCCACCGAGCGAGGGTCCTGCTCCCGCGACCGACGCATTGTCGCGAGCGCGTCGTCCCACCGCCCAAGCTGTCGCTCCATGGCGCCCTTGTGCAGGAGGAGGCCCGCGTCGTCGGGGGCGAGGCTCAGCCCGCGCGCGACCGCCTCGAGGCCCTTTTCGGGGTCGTTCCTCACCCTGTTGTAGTAGACCCCGAGGGCACGGTACGCCTCGGGCATGCCGGGGGCCAACTCCATGGCCCGCTCCGCCGCCTCGCGCGCCGCCTCCGCCTCCTCGGGCGAGCGGTGGTTCCAGGAACGCCTGATGGAGAGCTTGGCCCAGGCCAGGGCAAAACCGGGATCGAGCGCCACCGCCTGCTCGTACGGCGCCAGCGCACCTGGCGCCCGCAGGCTCCTCCTCTCGATCTCCAGTCCCTTGAGGTAGGCGTCGTACGCCGCGAGGTTCGACGTGGGACGTGCCGTGAGCAGCCCGCGCTCCTTCCCGGACAGCGCCACCTCGAGCGACCGTGCCACCTTCGTCGCGATCTCGCCTTGCACCCGGAACACGTCCGAGAGGTCGGCTTCGAAAGCCTCCTGCCAGCGCGTGGTCGGCGCGCCGCCGCCGGACACCTCCACCAGCTCGGACGTCAGGCGGATCCGGCTCGCCGTTCCGGACTTCTGCCAGCGGACCTTGGCGACCAGCAGATAGCCGACCCCCAGCTCCCGGGCGATCTGCTCGGGCGGCTTGGTCGTGGCCTTGTACTGGCTCGCGCTGCCGCTCGCGATGACTGCGAGGCCGGACAAGCCCGCGAGCTTGCTGCGCACCTCGTCCGTCATCCCGTCCGCGAAGTACCCGTCCTCCGCCGCGCCCAGGTTCTCGAAGGGAAGCACCGCCAGCCGCTTCGGGCCCG
>CAZVOI010000370.1:0-3354 GCA_964628275.1 uncultured Acidobacteriota bacterium
CGGTACTACGCCGCGGCAGGCGCGGACGATCGGCCGCACGGGACGGCGTTCTATGGCACGGACGCGACCTTGTTCGTGGACCGAATCGGGATGGAGCTGTACCCGGAGGGCAGCCAGCGTTCTTCAAAGCCCCAGATCGAAGGATTCCGTATGAACGAAGCGGAACCCACGCCGCTGCACTGCAAGAACTTCGTCGACGCGCTGCGCGGCCGCAAGGAGCCTTTCGCCAACATCGACGTCGGCTGCCGCTCGACGATCGTCCCTCTGATCGGCAACATCGCGGCCACGCTGGGCCAGAAACTGAAATGGGACGCGGAAGGCGAGAGATTCTCCAACTCCGCTGAAGCCAACGCGCTGCTGTTTCGCGAGCACCGGAAGCCCTGGGACCTCGCCAAGCTCAATTCTTGACATGTGGACCTTGCGGCTCGGCTCGGTCCGGCCTAGGCTTTTTCACCAGCGCTGCGTTCAGCGGACTGGACGAGAAGGAGGGCTTATGCGAGTCAGCACGTGGCTGTTCGCGGCGATCTTTGGGCTCGTGACCTGTGTCGCCCGGGCGCAGACCACCCCCACCGGCACCATCACCGGCCAGGTCGCCGACGCGCAAGGCGCGGTTCTGCCGGGCGCGACCGTGAGCTTGTCGTCGCGTTCGCTTCAAGGGACGCGGAGCGCCGTCACGTCCTCGAACGGCGACTACATCCTGCCCTTCCTTCCCGCCGGCGAGTACACGGTGCGCTTCGAGCTGTCAGGCTTCAAGACGCAAGAACGCAAGATCCGAGTTCAAGTGGCCGAGACGATTCCGCTCAACGTCAAGCTCGGCCTGGCCGGCGTTAGCGAAGAGATCACGGTCAGCGCCCAGATCCGCGGCGACTTCACTCAGTCGACGACAGCCGCCGCGAGTTACAAATCCGAGCAGATCGACCGGCTGCCGGTGGACCGTGACATCCGTGGCGCCGTGCTCCTGGCTCCGGGCACGACCAGCACGGGCCCAAGCGGCAACGTGACGTTCTCGGGCGCGGCGTCCTACGAGGGTCTGTTCCTGCTGAACGGCGTCGTGCTGAACGAGACGCTGCGCAACCAGGAGCGGCTGCTCTTCATCGAGGATGCGATAGAAGAGACGAAGACCTCGACCGCGGCCATCTCGGCGGAGTACGGCCGATTCTCCGGCGGTGTCGCCAACGTGATCACCAAGTCGGGCGGCAACAGCTTCAGCGGGTCGCTGCGCGTCAGCTTCGACAACGACAAGTGGCGGTCGCTGACCCCGTTCGAAGAGGGGCTCGTCTCGGACCCGCGGCGCAACGTGGTGGTTCCCACCTACGAGGCGACCTTCGGCGGTCCGATCTTCAAGGACAAGCTGTGGTTCTTCGGAGCGGCTCGACTCGCCGACAACAAGACGTCCCAGACCTCGGTCTTCACGAACATCGTCTACGACAACGGCGTTAACGACAAGCGTTACGAAGCCAAGCTGACCTACGCGATCTCGCAGAAGCACACCCTGAAGGCCGCCTACACCAAGAAGGACCGCTTCGAGAGCAACAACACCTTCGGCGACATCATGGACAAGGCCAGCTTCTATGACTCGTGGGGGCCGGAGAATCTTCTTTCCGCCAACTACACCGGCGTCCTCTCCTCGAAGTTCTTCGTCGAAGCTCAGTTCTCAGAGCGCAAGTATTCGATCGTGGGCTCGGGCGCGCGGTTCACGGACATCGTGAAGGGCACGATGATCCAGGACCGCTCGCGCGGCAGCGCGCGCTGGAACTCGCCCACCTTCTGCGCGGTCTGCGGTCTCTCCGCCGAGGACATCGCCGCGGGCAAACTCAACGAGGAGATGCGCAACAACCAGAACGTGATCCTGAAGGGCTCTTACTTCCTCTCGACCTCGGGGTTCGGCTCCCATAGCTTGGTCCTTGGCGTCGATGGCTTCGAGGACACCCGCGAGAACAACAACTGGCAGTCGGGCAGCGAGTATCGACTGCTAGCCAACAACACCATCATCCGCGGGGAAAACCTGTATCCACAGGTCTTGCCCGGCACCTCCAACACCGATGCCGCTGCCGCCTACATTCTGTGGACGCCCATCTTCCAGGCCACCCAGGGAAGCCGCCTTCGCACTTACTCCGCCTTCGTGAACGACTCGTGGACCCTCAACCAGAAATTGAGCTTCAACGTGGGCGGCCGGTTCGATCGCGCCGACGAAAAGGACCAGGCGGGCAACGTCGTTTCGAAAGACCAGGCCTGGAGTCCGCGGCTCTCGGCCAGCTTCGATCCGAAGGGGAATGGCCGCTTCACCGTGCGAGGCGGTTTCGCCCGTTACGTCATGCCGGTGACCAGCGGCATCGCCGATCTTGGATCCGGAGCGGGCCGGAGCGCGAGCTTCCAGTACGTTTATCGGGGCCCGGCGATCAACGCGGACCTGAACACGCCCAATCCGGTCGGCGCCGCGGACGCGCTGACCCAGATCTTCGCGTGGTTCAGGGCCAACGGAGGCACCGACCGCCCGCTGCGTCAGAATCCCAGCTACCCCGGGGTGAGCCGCAAGCTGGCCGAGGGCCTCCAGACCCCGAGCACGATGGAGTACAGCTTCGGCATCGGCGGCACGCTCGGAAGCAAAGGGTCGTATCGCGTCGACGCCATCTACCGCGACTTCAACAACCTCTTCACCGACCAGATCCTGCCCGGCGTCACCGTGGCGGATCCCGCGGGCCGGAGGTTCGATCTCACCACCGTGGTGAACACGGACCAGCTCGACCGCAAGTACAAGGCGCTGCAGAGCCAGATCCAGTATCGGGTCAGCGACCAGATCTCGCTCGGCGGCAACTACACGCTCTCCAACTCCTATGGAAACTTCAACGCGGAGAACGTGGCGAGCGGTCCGGTTCAGGACGACTTCCTGTCCTTCGTCGAATACAAACGGGAAAGCTGGAACACGCCGACCGGCGACCTTTCGATCGACCAGCGCCACAAGCTGCGGATCTGGGCCAACTTCGAGAGGAAGTTCGCCAGCGCGGGTCGCCTGAGCGTCGGTCTGCTGGAGAGGCTGAGCTCAGGTCAGCCCTACAGCGCGGCCGGGTCGGTGGACAGCCGCCCGTATGCCACGAACCCAGGCTATCTGGCGCCCCCCTCCAGCGTGACCTATTACTACGGCGGCGGCCGTGGGATCTTCAAGACCGACACGGTGTCCGCCACCGATGCGGTCTTGAATTACTACCTGCCCGCGCGCTTCCTGAAGAAGGGCGAGTTCTTCGTCCGGATCGTGGTCGACAACCTGCTCAACCAGTCGGCTCAGGACAACGCAGGGAACCAGACCGTCTTCAGCGCGACGAATCAGAACCCCGCCCGAACCCTGCAGGCGTTCAA
>CAZVOI010000371.1:0-14682 GCA_964628275.1 uncultured Acidobacteriota bacterium
CCCGAGACGCTCGTGAACCCGGTCATCACCGCGCGCAGCGAAGAGACGATGGAGATCTGGGATTTTTGCTTCAGCTACTTCTCGATCTTCTTTCCGGTCCGGCGCAACGTGCTGGTCGAGGTGAAGTACCAGGACGTGAACGGCCACGACCGGCGCATCGAGGCGGTGGGTGACCTGGCCGAGCTGCTCCAGCACGAGATCGACCATCTGAACGGCGTGCTCGCGATCGACCTGGTCAGCGACGTGAGGCGCATCTGCTCATTCGAGGAGTGGCGGCTGCGCCACGCCCACGAGAACGCCGGGATCGTCGCGGAGGCCGTGAAGCGCCTGCGGGGCTAGCCCAGGCCCTCGTGCTTCTTCTTGATCAGCGACAGGAACTCGTCGCGCGTCTGTTGCTGGCTGCGGAAGGCGCCGCGCATGCACGACGTCACCGCCACCGAGTTCTGCTTCTCGACGCCGCGCATGATCATGCACAGGTGCTTGGCTTCGATCACGACGCCGACGCCGATCGGCTTGATCGAGTCGAGGATCGCCTCGGCGATCTGGACCGTCAGCCGCTCCTGCACTTGCAGCCGGCGGGCGAACATGTCCACGAGCCGCGGGATCTTGGAGAGCCCGACGACCTTGCCCTTGGGGATATAGGCGACATGCGCCTTGCCGAAGAACGGCAGCATGTGGTGCTCGCACAAGCTGAAGACCTCGATGTCCTTGATGATCACCATCTCGTCGTAGGAGACGGTGAAGAGCGCCTCGTTGAGCAGCTTCTTCGGGTCCTGGCCGTAGCCACTGGTCAGGAAACGCATTGCCTTGGAGACGCGTTCGGGGGTCTTCATGAGCCCTTCGCGCCGCGGGTTCTCGCCGAGACCCAGCAGCATCGCCCGGACGGCGTCGCTCACGTCGGGGATCGCCCGGCTGGCCTTCTTCATCGACGTCCCGCTAGGGCCGGGCCGCGGCGGTCGAAGCGCGCGACACGGACAGCCGGGTCGGCTGCTTGGTGACCGCGCAGGCGCGGCAGATCGGCTCGCCGGCCTGTCCCGCCCGGTCCCAGGTGCGGTTGCGGTGGGCGACCCGCAGCCTGTCGAAATTCGCGCTCTCCCAGGCTTGGTTGAGGCTGCGCAGCGGAAGAGCCGTTCCCGTGACCACGGGGCCTCCGTCGATCTCCAGCGTGAAGCCCTGACAACACGGCATCGTGTGCCGGCCATCCCAGGTCACCACCATCCGCCGGAAAGGGTCCGCGCACTGGAACTCTGTGGCGGTCATCTGCTTCCAATGAGCCGCCTTCCAATGATGCTGCGTCCCGGCGGGGAAGTAGCACTCGGAGATCGACATCCAGTCCACCCCCAGTTTGCCCTTCCAGAACTCCTCCATCCGCCCGCTGTCGACGGCCTCGGCGTTCAGGTGCGTGCGCACTACCGACGCGCGGATTCGGCAGTCGGCTGTGGCCTTGCCATCGGCGCGCGCGCGCACCGCGCTGCGCACCGAGTTGAGCAGCACTTCCCAGTTGCCGCCGACCCGCTGGCGCTGGTAGGTCTCCGGATCGCAGGCGTCGACCGAGAACATCAGGTCGGTGATGCCGGCCTCGACGATCTTGGCGAACAAGTCCGGCTGCTTGCGCGCCAGGCCGTTGCCGTTGGTGTTCAGCATGATGTCGGGAAAACCCAGCGCCGAAGCCTCGCGGACGTACGACACGAGCCGCGGGTGCAGAGAGGGCTCGCCGCGATAGTTGAGCTTGACCGACGACACGCCCATGTCCGCGCACTGCTGGATCAGCCGGCCGTAGAGCACCGGATCCATGTAGCCGCGCTGGTAGGTGTAGTCGTCCATCCCCTGGGTTCGGATGTGCTCGTGGGTCCAGATCTGACAAAAGCCCTGCGGGTCTTCCTCCGAGCTGCCGCACCGGAGGTCGCAGACGGCCACCGACTCGATGTCGACGTGGACCGGCGCCTCGCCGGCGTCCCACTCCGCTTCGCGGCGATCCCATTCCTTGCGATAGGCCTCGTAGCGCTCGGAGCGCGCCGGGGCCTGTCCGACCACTCGGAAAGTGGGGTCTTTGCTCATTCACAAGAAGTCTAGCCCGAATCGCCGAGTCGACCGGCGAACCCCTTGTCCCCTTTCGACTTGACCAGTCGAGACGCATTGATATGATCCGCGCACCGAGCCCGGCCCAGGCACAGCGACTCGTTCCTGAATGGAGACCCGCGAAGGCGAGTAGGGATGGAATTCGAGCAGATCGGAAAATACAAGATCCAGGCTGAGATCGGCCAGGGCGCCATGGGCGTCGTCTACAGGGCGCACGATCCCATCCTCAACCGCGAGGTGGCGATCAAGACGATCTCGGCAGCGCTTGGATCCGATGACGATCTGCGCAAGCGTTTCCATCGTGAAGCTCAGGCGGCGGCGCGCCTCAACCATCCCAACATCATCACCGTGTTCGACTTTGGCGAAGAGCGCGGAAAGATCTACATGGCGATGGAGCTCCTCGAGGGAACCGACCTCAAGGACGTCATGGCCGCGGGGACGCTGGCCACCCTCGACGACAAGCTGGCCGTCATGGAGCAGATTCTCGACGGCCTCGCGTTCGCGCACGCGAAGGAGGTCGTCCACCGCGACCTGAAGCCCGGCAACATCCACATCCAGCCGAACGGCCAGATAAAGATCATGGACTTCGGCTTGGCGCGGCTCGGCTCGTCTGAGATGACGCAGGCCGGCGTCGTTATGGGGACGCCGAACTACATGTCACCCGAGCAGGTGCTCGGCGAGAAGGTCGACGTCCGCTCCGACGTCTTCGCGATGGGCGCCGTCTTCTACGAGCTCCTGACCTCGCACAAGCCGTTCGAAGCGGAGTCGATGCACGGCGTGCTGTTCCAGGTCGTGCACAAGGAGCCGCAGCAGATCCGCAAATGGGCGCCGGATCTTCCGCCGGTGCTGGTGCAGATCGTCGAGAAGTGCTTGATCAAGGACAAGAACAAGCGCTTCCAGAACGCCGGAGAGCTGCGCGAGGCGCTCGCGCTGGCGCGCCAGGCGCTGCTTCAGGGGCGGATCAGCGAGGCCACGCTGGACATGGAGTCGGGCAAGGTGTTCTTCGAGGCCGAGGAGCTCGAAGGCGGGGACGAAGGCGACGAGCCGCCGCCTCCGACCAAGGGCCCTCGCAGTTGGCCACCGAAGAAGTCCGAAGGCCAGTGGGTCGAAGGAACCGTGGCGCTCGACCAGGCCCCGCTCGAAAACGACCTCGACCAGCCAGCGCCCGTCGCGTCGGTGAGCAGGCCGCACCCGACGCTCTCCGGCCGGAATCGCACCCAGGTCAATCGCCAACCCACGCAACGCGGGCTGCCCGCCCACGCGCCCCAGGCGTCGCGCGCACCGATCTACATCGGCGGCGGTCTGGTGCTGGTGGCGGCCGTCGTCGGCATCTTCCTGTGGCAAAAGTCGCAGCCGGTGGTTCCGACCAAGGCGATGAGCGTCGTCGTTCAGCTCCTGATCGAAACGAGAAACGAGCTGGCCCAGAAGAACCTCGAGGACAAGGACTACAAGAAGGCCATCGAGACCGTCGAGAGCACTGTGACGATGGCGAAAGACGAGGGTGCGCCGGAGAACCACAGGTTGCTGGTCCAGGGGCGCAAGATCCTCGCCGAGGCGCGCGCCAAGTTCACCGCGATCGAGAGCACCGCGACCGAAGCGGAAGATGCCTTCAAAGACGGCAACGGCGAGCTGGCGGCCCAGAAGCTCGGCCAGCTGATCGAGCTCGATCCCAAGCATGCGGTGGCGACGGAGCTGTCGCCGAAGCTGAACCAGTTCTTCCGAAAGCAAGCCGACGATGCGCGGGAGCTGATGGTTCTGGCGAAGGATCAGTCGGAGAAAGTCAGCAGTTCCACGGCCGGCGAATACCGTGCCGAAGGCCGAGCGGACATGAGCAAGGCCAACACCGCCCTCGCCGAGGCAGAGAGCGCTCTCAAGAAGCAGGCCTATGCCCAGGCGACGCGACAGTTCCTCGAGGCGCGAGACGCGTTCGACCGGTCCCGGCGCGCGATCGAGACGAAGATTGCCGAAGCGGCCACAAAGGACGCGGAGGCCCGCGCCCAGCTGAAGGTCCCCGCCGAAGAATCGCGCAAGACGATGCTGGCGGCGCGGGCGCTGGCTGACCAGGCCGGCGCCGCGTCGAACCCAGCGGGCGCAGCCGAATTCAAGGTCGGCGTGACCGAAGCGAGGACGGCCGATGCCGCGATGGCCAGCAACGACTATCTGGCCGCGAAGCGGTCCTTCGACGACTCCCGAATCGCGTTCGAGCGCGCGCGCCAGGCATCGTCGCGGCCCGTGTCGGCGCAAACGCCTGCCGGCCAGACGTCGCAGTCGCGGCCACCCGCCACAACCCCAGGCGGCGCACTTCCGCCGCCCACCGCCCCGCCGGTCACGGTGTCGTTGCCGCCAAGGATCCCCGTCGGCCGGCTGCTGGCCAACGCCGCCAACACGACCCAGCTCTCGAGCGGCAAGGTCAAGGGGTTCGAGGACGCCACCAATCCCGACTTCACCGGCGAGATGGAGCTCGAGGTGAACCCGGCCCAGATCGCCGTCGGCGAACCGTTCACCGTGAAGGTGATGCTCGCCAACACCGGGAAGAAAGCGATGAAGCTCAAGGACCTGGCCGGCACCACTCGCGTGAACGCCGCGCCGGGTCCTGCTTTGACGGCCAGCCTCAGGGTCCGCGAGGTTGCGGTCGGTCAGAAAGTGACCGTGGGCGAGATCACGGGCACTTGGGCCGACGGCATCAGCACTTGGGTGATGGACGCCAAGGTCACCGGCGACAAGGGTGACTCGGCCGCCAACAAGGTCGTCTTCAAGAAGGGGCAGTAGCGCTCCGTTCGCCGGGCCACAGATGACGTTGGCCCCTTCTCGCCCCGCCGCGATTCTGGCAGCGCTACTGTGCCTGCTGCCGTTCGAGCCGCGTCGCCCCAAGCTCGCGCTGCCTGGCTTCCAGGTGACGCTGCTGGAGCTCATCGCTGGCGTCACGCTCTTGGTGCTCGTCTGGACATGGCGCAGCCGTTTGCCGGTCCTGCTGCGGAGGCCGCCGCCAGCGCTATTCGCGCTGGTCGCGTTCGCGCTCGTGAACCTGCTCTCGGCGGCGCTGGCTGCGGACAACCCGGAGCTCGCGCTCAAGTTCGCGCTGCGGATGTGCGCGATGACCGTGTGCGCGATCGTGGTCGCGGCCGCGCCGCGCCCGGCGGTTGGGACGGCGCTGCGGGGGCTGTTGGCCGCGGGCCTGGCCGTGGCTGTGCTCTCGATCGTCGAAGGCTGCGGGCTGCGGGCGCTCGACGCGGCCCTCGATCTATTTCGCGAGATGCCGTTCAACGTCGCCGGCGTGCGCCGCGCCAGCGCCGGGTCCGAGTACCCGAATCAGGCGGCGGCGTTCCAGATGGCCGCGCTGCTGGCGTGGGCCGGACTCTCAGGGCGCACGCTGCCCTGGAAGAGAGTGCTGGTGGCGGCCGTTCTCAGCACGGGCATTCTCTTCACCTACTCGCGCGGCGCACTGGCCTCGGGAGCGATCGGGTTGGTCGCCGCCTCCGTAATCGCCGCACGCTACGCGAAGCCGGCGCTGCGTCGCTCGTCGCTGCAGCTGCTGGCGGCGCTCGGCGCCAGCATCGCGGCGTTCGCGGGCTCCACCGAGGTCTTCCGCTTGCGGCTGGGTAGCGAGGGAACCGAGCGTTGGTACGACGTTCGCTACGCGCCCGCCGATGCCACGCTGCGCCTCGAACCCCTCGAGCGGCGCGTGCTGCGGCTCTCCGTGACGAATGCCGGGCGCAAGACCTGGTCGCGTCGCCAGGCGTTCCATCTCTCGTATCACTGGTACGACCCGGAGAGAAAGCGGCTTGAGGACGGCGGTCGTACCGATCTGCCCCGCGACCTGGAGCCGGGAGAGAGCGCCTCGCTGCAGGCGGAGGTCGTCGCCCCGGATCGCCCCGGGCGCTACCTGCTGGTGTGGGACATGGTGCACGAGGACACCACCTGGTTCAGTGGACAGGGCGTGCGCCCCGCCGTCGTGCCCGCAGCCGTGGGCCTCGGAGCGGCGGAGCCCCTCGCCTCGCTGCTTCCGCCGGGGCTGGTCGGTTGGCGCCCGGGCCGTGCTGAGCTTTGGCGGCTGGCGCTCGAGATTGGGCGGGAGCGCCCACTCTTGGGCGTCGGCCCCGACAATTTTCGCTGGCTCTACGGCAGGTACGCGGGCCAGTCCTACTGGGACACTCGCGTCTTCGCCAACAACACCCCTCTCGAGGTCTTCGCCACTACGGGCGCGCTGGGCGTGGCCACATTACTTGCCACCTGGCTCGGTGCTTTCACCGGCGCCGCCCGGTCGCTCCGGCTGTCGACGGACGCAGGCACCGGCGAGACCGCCGTAGCGCTGTTCGCACTGTTGGCTGGCCTTGCGGCGCACGGAGCCGTGGACTATCTCTTGGCCTTCACGGGCCACTACCTGCTGCTGGGGTTCGCGATCGGCGCTTCGGCGGCAGCGCCAAAAGACCCTCCGCAAACGGACCTGTCCTGACACCGGGTCCGGTCAGGATGGGGCCACCATGGAACTCGCTCTTCATCAGCCCGAGACCGAAGGCACGCTCGTCTCGATCCTGAAGTCGTTCGAGGTCCAGAAGACACTCGACAGCGAGCCGATCCTGACGGCGCTGCGCCGCTTCGAGCCGCGGCCGGCGCGCTACGCCGACTTCCCCGGCGACCTGCATCCCAAGCTGGCGGAAGTGTTGCGCGCTCGCGGCTACGAGCGGCTCTACCTGCACCAGCGGGCGGCCTATGACGCGGCGCGTGCCGGCAAGAGCAGCGTTGTGGTGACGCCGACAGCGTCGGGCAAGACGCTCTGTTACAACCTCCCGATCCTCGACCACATCCTCAAGGATGCCGACACGCGGGCGTTGTACCTGTTCCCCACGAAAGCCTTGGCGCAGGACCAGCTCGCCGAGCTGTATGCCACGATCGATGCGCTGGGCGCCGACGTCGCCACCTTCACCTACGACGGCGACACGCCGCAAGATGCGCGCAAGGCGATCCGGGCGCGCGCTCACATCGTGGTCACCAATCCCGACATGCTCCACAAGGGCATCCTGCCGCATCACACCAAGTGGGTGAAGCTCTTCGAGAACCTGCGCTACGTGGTGATCGACGAGCTGCACATGAGCCGCGGGGTCTACGGCTCGCACGTGGCCAACGTGCTGCGGCGGCTGCATCGGCTCTGCCGCTTCTACGGCTCGGATCCGCAGTTCCTGTGCTCGTCGGCCACGATCGGCAACCCGAAGGCGCTGGCCGAGTCGCTGACCGGCCGCGAGATCGAGCTTCTGGACGACAACGGAGCACCGCGCGGCGAGCGCTACTTCGCGATCTACAACCCCCCGGTCGTCAACCGGCAGCTCGGCATCCGCCGCTCCAACATCAACTGCACGCGCGACGTAGCGCTGTCTTTCTTGAAGAAGGGGCTGCAGACGATCGTGTTCGCGCCTTCACGCCTGGCGACCGAAGTGCTGGTCACTTACTTGAAGGAAGCGATCGAGACCAAGCCCGGCTCGGCGGGCGTGATCCGCGGTTATCGCGGCGGCTATCTGCCGCTGAAGCGGCGCGAGATCGAGCGCGGCTTGCGCGACGGATCGGTTCTGGGCGTCGTCTCGACGAACGCGCTCGAGCTGGGCATCGACATCGGCAGCCTCGACGTCGCGGTGATCGCCGGGTATCCGGGTAGCGTCGCCTCGACCTGGCAGCAAGCCGGCCGGGCCGGACGCCGGGAGGGGACCTCGGTCGCGGTACTGGTGGCCAACTCGACGCCGCTCAACCAATTCGTCGCCAAGAATCCTGACTATTTCTTCGGCGCGGCCGTCGAGATGGGGCGCATCAACCCCGACAACCTACACATCCTGCTGAACCACGTGAAGTGCGCTGCGTTCGAGCTGCCGTTCAGCGCGGACGAGCGCTTCGGTGGAGAAGACCTCGGCGAGATCTTGCGCTTCTTGGAGGAAGAAAAGCTGCTGCACCGCTCGGGGGAGCGCTGGCACTGGACGAGCGACAGCTATCCGGCCGATGCGGTCAGCCTGCGCAGCGTCAGCTCGGACAACTTCCTCGTACAGGACGTCACGCGCGATCCGCGCATCATCGCCGAAGTGGACTACGACTCGGCGCCGTCGATGGTCCACGAGAAGGCGATCTACATCCTGGAAGGCAAGACCTACTACGTCGAGAAGTACGATCACAAGGAACGCCGCGTCCACGTGCGCGAGGCGGAAGTCGACTACTACACCGACGCGATCGACTACACCAAGGTCAAGGTCCTGGAGCGCTTCCTGGAGGAAGACGCGGCGCATTCACGGCGCAGCCACGGTGAGGTCCACGTGACCTCCCAGGTCGTCGGCTTCAAGAAGCTCAAGTTCCACACCAACGAGAACGTCGGCTCGGGAGAGCTGCAGATGCCCGAGAACGAGATGCACACGACGGCCTACTGGCTGACGGTGCCACGCGCCGTGATCCAGGCGCTGCCATTCTCGTTGGACGAGCGGCGCGACGGGATCGTGGCGCTCTCGTACACGCTCGGCCAGCTCGCCGCCCTGTTCTTGATGTGCGACCGCCACGACATCGGCGTGGCGATCGGCGACAACGGGCAGGGCGAGGCGCGCATCGAGCGCGGCCTGTTGCGGATCGGCCGCGCCCGAGCAGCCGACACGACGCGCGTGTTGCCGCGGGAGGAGGACTATGAGCCCAGCGTCTTCTTGTATGACGCCTACCCGGGCGGCATCGGGCTCTCCGAGCCGCTGTATCGCCTGCACGAGCGGCTGCTCCAGGAGAGTCTCAAGCTCATCAACGAGTGCCCGTGCGACGAAGGGTGCCCGTCGTGCGTCGGCCCGGCGGGAGATATGGGCAGTCGCGGCAAGCAGGTAGCCCAGGCGATCTTGAGGTCGGCGCTCCAACCCCGGTGAGCGACGCTTCGCTCCGCGATCGGCTACGGCGAACCGCCGAGCGGCGCCCGGTCGTTTCGCCCCTCGACTCGCTCGAGGAATCTTTCGTCGGCAGCGTGAGAGGGGACGCGCCGCTTCGCGAGCGCCTCAAAGGCCTGATCGACGCCGTGTCGGCGAGGGCCGCTTCGCGGCCCCGCCCGACACTCCAGGACGTCGCTCCCGGTGAGGTCGTAGAGAACGCTCTTGGCGCCTTCTATCGGCTCGAGCATCGCATCCCGCTCGACGCCTTCCATGGCGACGTGCCGCTCACGCGGCTGCGGCTCGCCAGTCCGGATTCCGTGGAAATCCTCGCCGGCGAGCCGGGCCTCCCTGGCTTCGACCTGTGTCGCGCCGTGTTTCTCGACACCGAGACGACCGGGCTCGCCGGTGGCGCGGGCACGGCGGCCTTCCTGATCGGCCTCGGTTTCGTCGAGGATCAGAGCTTCGTGGTTCGGCAGTACTTCATGCGCGACTACAACGAAGAGCCGGCGATGCTGCACGCCCTGGCGGCCGACGTGGCCCATTTCAGGCACCTCGTCACCTACAACGGCAAGATGTTCGACATGCCGCTCCTGGATGCTCGCTTCAGGCTCAACCGCGCGCGCTTTTCGCTGTCGAGCGACGCCGCCCACCTCGACTTGCTTCATCCCGCGCGACGGCTCTGGAAGCTGCGGCTCGAATCGTGCCGGTTGCAGGCTCTCGAGAGCGCCCTTTTGGGCGTCCGCCGAACCGGAGACATTCCCGGCGAGGAGATCCCTCAGGTCTATTTCCGCTACGTGCGGAACCGCGATCCGCGCGCGATCGGCCGTATCTTCGAGCACAACAAGACCGACATCGTCTCGCTGGCAGCGCTGGCAGCTCTCGCCTGCCAGTGGGTCCAGGATGGCGAGGCGGGGGGGCCAAACCCGTGCGACGACGCGCGCGATGCCTTCAGCCTGGGCCGCGTCCTGGAGCGGGCGCAGCGCGTGGGTCGCGCCCAGTCGGCCTACCGCAGGGCGCTCTCGATCGGCGACGGTCCGTTGCGGGTCGCCGCGCTGCTGCGGCTCGCGTCGCAGGCGCGCCGTTCCGGGGACCACGAATCAGCGGCGACGCTCTGGGAACAGGGCGCCCGGGCGGGCGACTGCGCCGCGTTTCGCGCGCTCGCGATCCATCACGAGCGCCGCCGCCGCGACGCCGCCGCGGCCCTGCGCGTCGTGGACGCGGCGCTCCTGGCGCTACGAAACGGCCGCGAGCCCTGCTGCCGCCGCGTGCTGCTCGAGATGGAACGCCGTCGCGTTCGGCTTCGAGCGCGGCTCGATCGCCGCGGAACCGTTCAGCTCTCGTCGCCCTGAAGGAACTCGACGACCTCGTGAATCGGGGTGGGCTTCATGAACACGGCCACGCCCTTGCGCTCGGCGGCGGCCAGCAGCGGCGAGTGTGCGTATCCGGTCAGCAGCGCGACCTTCATCTCGGGCCGCTTCTCGAGCAGCGCCTGGACGACCGCCATCCCGTCCTGACCCGGCATCACGAGGTCGATCAGCGCCGCGTCGAAGCCGCCTTCCGCGGCCCGCGCGATCGCGACGTCGGCGCTGCTAGTGGTCTCGATCGTGAAGCCGCGGCGCAGCAGCGCCCGCGACAGCATCGTCGCGATCTCGGCGTCGTCGTCGACGATCAACACCCGTTTGCCAGCCATCGCGCTCACTATAGTCGCCACCGCGCTCCGCGAGCGACGGTAGACTCTTCCCCCGAATGACGTCCTCGCAGCGCGTCAGCGCTCGCCGTGCGGCCCTGGTGGACGCGCTCGGGCTTCTCGCAATCGCGCTGGCGCTTCTGGACTACGTCAGGCCGGCGCTGCTGTTGCTGCCCACCTTCACCGCCGGCGGCGACATGGTGTGTCACTATCCGACGCTTGCGTACCTGCAGGAGCAACTCCTGCCCAAGCTGCGCCTGCACGGCTGGTACGCCGGCGCCTACCTCGGCCAGCCGATCCTGCTCTATTACTTCCCGACTCCGTTCCTGGTGATGGCGGCGCTGGCTCCGGCTTTCGGCCTGCCGGTCGCGTTCAAGCTGGGCACCGCGCTCGGCGTTTTCTTGCTGCCGTTCTGCGCCTACCTCGGGTTCCGTTGGCTCGGCTTCAAGTTCCCGGGTCCGCTCTTCGGCGCGCTCGGCGGCTTCGTGTTCCTGCTGGTCGAGGAGAATCCGATCTGGGGAGGCACCCTCCCGAGCACGCTGGCCGGCGAGTTCTCGTACGCGTACGGGATCGCCTTCGCGCTGCTGTTTCTAGGCCTTGCGTATCGCGCCTACGCCCGCGGCCATTCACCGATCGGCCCGGCGCTGCTGCTCGGAGCGACGGCGCTGGCGCACGGCTACGCGGTGCTGTGGGCGGGCCTGTCGTCGGCGTTCTTCTTGTTCGGCGCGCGCCGTCCGCTGCGCACGCTGGCCTGGCTCTTGTCAGTGGCCGCGCTCTCCTTCGCCTTGGTTGGCTTCTGGTTGTTGCCGTTGCTCTGGGACTGGGGCTGGACGACGCCGTTCAACGACGCCTGGATCTTCATCGAGTGGAAGAACCTGCTGCCGACGATCCTGTGGCCCTGGTTCATCCTCGCGGTGATGGGGCTCGGCGTGACGTTGCTGACCGGCCGCCGCGAGGGCGGCGCCGACCGCCGGATCCTGTACCTGTGGCACGCGGCGCTGGTGGGCGCGGCGCTGGCGGCGGCCGGGCCTCGGCTCGGGATCATCGATGTCCGTTTCCTGCCGTTCGCACAGCTCGCCTTGACGCTCGCCGGCGGCGCGTCGCTCGCGTTGTTCCTGGCGCCGCTGCATCGCATCGACCTGGCCGCGGCTGGCGTTTGTTTGATGGTGCTGGCGGGCGCCGACGCTCGCACCACGTTCATTCGCTACTGGTCCGAGTACAACTACTCCGGCCTCGAAGCCAAGGACCTGTGGCCCGCGTTCCGCGAGATGACTCGGCGCCTGGCGGGGAGCGTGGGCGATCCGCGGGTGGCGGTCGAGTACAGCCCGGAGCACGAGCGCGCCGGCTCGATCCGGATGTACGAGACGCTGCCCTTTTTCACCGGGCGCTCCACGCTCGAAGGCGTCTACAACCAGGCGAGCCTCAACACGCACGCCGTCTACTACCTGACCTCCGAGCTGTGCGAGCGCTCCCCGAACCCGTTCCGCAACGTCGAGTTCGCCACGTTCGACACGGATCGCGCACTCGCGCACCTGAGGCTCTTCGCCACCGACACGATCGTCGCGGTGTCGCCCAAGCTCACGAGCGCCCTGGACGCGCGGGCCGACGTCATGCGGATCGCCCGCATCCGGCCGTATTCCATCTATCGGCTGAAGGAAGAAGTGCGCTACGTCGAGCCACTGCGCTACGAGCCCGTGGCTTCGAGCGAGGACGATTGGCGCGCCAAGGCGCAGCGCTGGTTCGCGCGCGAGCCGCTGAGCGCGGCGCCGCTCGTCTTCAGTCGCGATCCGCACTTCGGGTTGCGCGAACCGGACGAGTGGCTCGGGCCTCCGCTGCTGGCGAAGGGCGGCGAGCCGCCGAGCGTGACCGAGGCGCTCGGCGCCGAAGATGTCCGAATTCACACCTCGGCCGTCGGTTGGCCCTTGCTGGTGAAGATCTCGTGGCACCCGCGCTGGAAGGCCGAGGGTGCGCTGGGCCCGTTTCGCGTGTCGCCCGCATTGATGATGGTGATCCCGCAGCAGCACGACGTGACGCTGCGCTATGGCCCAAACCGCGTCGACAGTTTCGGCCGGTCACTCTCGGCGCTGGCGCTGCTGCTGATCGGTCTGAGCTTCGCGCGGGTACGCCGCCCCGCGGCAGCCGGCGAGCGTGCGCTGCTCCCGCTCTCGATCCGCTTGGCCCTGTTCGGCGAAGCCCCGCCCAGGCGCCGCTGGGGCGGGCTGCTGCCGGCGGCCGTTTTGGCGTTGCTCTTCGGGGTGCGGTTCGTGCCCGAACGGCCGGACCTGGCCCGCGCCGAAACGGCGAGACAACTGGCCGAGCGCGCCCAGTTGGCGCAGTCGCAGCGGCGCTTCGGCGACGCCGCGGAGTACGCGCAGCATGCGATCGCGCGCACGCCACCCGGCGACGCCAAGGACGCGCTGCGTTGTCTGCGCGCCGAGGCGCTGGTACACGAGGGCAAGCCGAACGAAGCGCGGCGTCTCTTCGATGACGTGCTGCGCGAGAGCCCGAACGGGCGCGAGGCGGTTCGGGCACGGACGGGCCTGGCCTCGCTCGCCGGAGGGGCGCCTTGACCGCATTTCCGGATTCGCCGCACAATGCGCAACGAATGTCGCCCCGTTCCCGCAGCCATCGCCTTCTCGTCTTGATTCTGGCGGCGGCGGCGTTAGCCGCGGCCGGCTGTAGCGATTTCCGATACGAGACCTACGTTGCCGAACTGGACGGCGCCCTCGAGGGCGTGACCACCGCCGCCCGCGGCCGTGCCATCCTGCTGGTGAGCCGCGATGGGTCGCGTGCGGAGATCTCGCTTTCGGTGTCAGGCTTCGAGAGTCCGATCATCGCCGCCTACCTGCGACAGGCGCCACGCGGCCAGACGGGCCGCGTCGTATACACGCTCTGGGATCCGAGCCAAGGCGCTTTCGGAAACTCCGATCCGATCCTGCGCGTTTGGGCGCGCGGCGGCAGCCCCAGCTTCGACGACGCAGCTCTCCAGGACCTGCGCGCCGGCAACCTGTATGTGAACGTGCAAAGTCGCGCCCGCCCGTCCGGGGAAGTTCGAGGTCAGCTCCTGCCCGAGTAGCGCGTGCTATCCTCGAAAGGGCTTCGAGGGCGCGCAGACCTCGGTGATCTCGGGAGTCATGAGATGAAACGCTCTCTTCTGGTAGTGGTTGTAGTGGGGCTCCTTGCATCTTGCGGGGATCGGCCTGAAATCGAGCCTGCGGCTCCCAACGGCGTCAGCGCCGCGATCGACGGCACGGCTCGCAAGAGCGACGCGACGGGAATGCGCGCGACGAACGGCCTGATCACGGTCGTCAGCGGCGAGACCGATCAGCCGGTCGCCGGGGCCAGTGTGACAGTGTCGGGCCGTCCGTTCAGCACCGACGCGGCCGGCCAGTTCACGGCGCCGGATCCGGTGCTCCCCGACGCGCCGGTCGAGATCACGGCTTCGGGTTTCCTGAAGCGCGAGACGCTGGTGCGATCGGACGCCCGCTTCTCGCTGTGGCCCGACAAATCGGGCTTCCCGCAGGCGTACACGCAGGAGGCGATCTACGCACCCGGTTTCACGCAGGAGAACAAGCTCACGCGGCCGGCCGCGCCCGCGACGATCGTCTTCTCTCCGGAGGTCGACGCCGAAACCCAGGCGGTGGTTCGCGATGCGGCAACCCTGCTCACGGCGGCCAACGGCGGACAGCTCGGCTTCAGTGTCGGCCCGCCGAGCGCGGTGACGATCACGATCAAGATCAACCCGGGGCACCCCTTCTTTGCCACCAGCCCGGGGACCCAGGCCGTCGCCGAGGTGCCGTTCATCGGCAACACGATCGGCGCGTCGAACGGCGCGATCAACTTCAAAGACGCGGGCGTCAGCCACATCAAGGCGCTGGTGGCCCATGAGCTCGGCCATCACTTCGGGCTCAGCCACCCGACGATCGTCCCAGGCATGATGAACGCGACCGTGGACGCCAACCGCTCGGACTACGCCGAGGCCGAGAAGCTCGCGATGCGAATGATGCTGAAGCGCCGCCCCGGCAACTCCTTCCCCGACAACGA
>CAZVOI010000372.1:0-2276 GCA_964628275.1 uncultured Acidobacteriota bacterium
GGTGGAGATCGGCGCCGAAGCCCTCTGGGGCCGCCGCGAGAACCAGGACGGCAGCCGCGGCGACGCCTGGCGCGGCCAGTTCTCCATCATCTACCACTTCAACTGAGCACCTTCCGATAGCCATTTTGAGCAGGAGACTGAAACCATGAACAAGCACATGCCGTCACGGCCCGCGACCCTTTTGTGGGCCGCTGCACTCGCCTTCGCGGCCGCCGCCTGCACGCCCCCCGAGCCGCCGAAGCCGGAGCCCGCGAAGCCCGCAGCGCCCCTGGCCAAGACCCGTGCGGTGGCGCCCGCCGCCGAGGCCCCCCACTGGACCTACGAAGGCGAGGCGGGCCCGGCCTCCTGGGGCAAGCTCAGCCCCGACTTCGCGATCTGCGCCGCCGGGCGAAGCCAGTCGCCCATCGACATCGGCAAGACGTCCTCGGCCTCGCTCCCTGAGCTGCGGTCGGCCTTTCGCCCGGCCGAGCTGAAGATCGTGCACCACGAGCACCTCGCCGACGCCATCAACAACGGCCACACCATTCAGGTCAACTATTCGCAGGGCGACACCCTGACTGTGGGCGACGCGAGCTACGAGCTCGCCCAGTACCACTTCCACAGCCCGAGCGAGCACACGGTCGGGGGCAAGCACTCGCCGATGGAGATGCACCTCGTACACAAGTCGGCCTCGGGAGGCCTGGCCGTGATCGGAGTGCTGATCGAAGAGGGGGCGCACAACGCCGCCTTCGATCCCGTATGGTCGAACCTTCCGAAGCAGAAGGGGGTCGAGAGCCACTTCGAGCACGTCAAGGTAAACGTGGACGACCTGCTCCCCAAGACGCGCCCGACCTACCGCTACGACGGATCACTCACAACACCTCCCTGCTCGGAGGGAGTGAAGTGGCTGCTGATGACGACCCCGGTTCAGCTCTCCTCCGAGCAGATCGGGGCATTCACCGCCATCATCAAGGGGAACAACCGGCCCGTGCAGCCCCTGAACGGGCGCGCGGTTGCCACCGACCGCATGGCCGAAGCCAAGTAGAACCGAGCGTCCGCTGCGCAGACGATGGTGCCGAAGGACAAAAGGAAGGAAGGAGTAGACGTCCGCAGTCGTTCCCCCGAGGCTTCGGGGGCCATGGCGTCCCCGGTGCCATGCGTGATAGAACACTCGAGCCCGTGTTGAGGTTGTCCGACATGAAACGAAAGTCCTTGATCGCTGCCGCGTTCGCGTTGGCCCTTCCGTGGCTGGCGAGCGCGCAGCAGCCGGCCTCGAGCCCGTCTCCGAGCCAGCCACCGCGCTCCGTCGAGGCGCGCGCCGACCAGGAGCTCAAGAAGATGAGCGAGTTCCTAGCCAAGCTCCCACGCTTCGCACTCGAAGCGGAAGAGAGCTTCGACGAGGTCCCGGACGGCCAGCCCAAGATGGAGCTGACCAACCTGCGCCGCATCGCGCTCGAGCGCCCAAACCGCGTTGCGGCCGACGCCACAGGCGACACCCTGAATCGAGCCTCGTGGTACGACGGGAAGAGCGTCACGGTCCTGGACAAGGAGCACAACGTCTTCGCGACGATCGAGGCCCCCGCCACGATCGACGCGACGCTCGACAAGCTCGAGGACGAGTACGGGGTCTCGCTCCCGCTGGTCGACATCCTCTACGCCGATCCCTACGCCGTACTGACGGAGGCCGTCACCTACGGGCGCTATCTGGGCATACACGAGGCGGCGGGTGTGCCCTGCCACCATCTCGTCTTCTCGCAAGCGACGATCGAGTGGCAGATCTGGATCGACGCGGGCGAGCAGCCGCTGCCACGCAAGCTGGTGATCAACTACGTGCGCGAGCCGGGTGAGCCGCAGTACACCGCCACGATCAAGCGCTGGAACCTGGATCCCAAGTTCCCCGAGGAGCTGTTCACGTTCGAGGCCCCGGACGGCGCGCACAAGGTTGACGCGAAGGCGATGAAGCGGGCCGTGGAAGGCGACAAGCCGGCCACGGACCCCGGCCCTGAAGGAGGACGCTGATGCGGAACGGGAACTCTGGTCTGGGGTTGCGCGGCGGCGTCGCCGTTGCCCTGGTGCTGATGCTCGTCCTGCCCGAGACGCCTGCTTACGCACAGCGGCGTGGTGGCGGTGGTGGTGGCGGCGGTAGTCGAGGCTCCGTGCACAGCGTCAACCGGAACGCGAGCGGCACCGGTGGCAGCTGGTCGGGGGCGCGCTCGAGCGGCACGACCCAGCGGACGACCACCGGCAACACGTCTTCACGCTCGACGACGGCGCAGACGCGGCAAGGCGAGACGGTG
>CAZVOI010000373.1:0-3179 GCA_964628275.1 uncultured Acidobacteriota bacterium
GCGCGCGCACCAGGCGTTCCCGTTCCTGGTGAACGTCAGGACCCAGCGGCCCGCCGGCGCACAGCGCGACCGTCTGCCGAAGGGACATCGCTCGTGGGAGGAGCTCTACGCCGAGTACTACCGGCGGGAGCACGACGAGGATGCGCCCGACGACCTCCTCGCGCTCTTCCGCGAGGTTCGCGAGGAGGCCGATGCGACCGCTTGAGCTGACCGTGGAGGGCTTCCGCTCATACCGCAGCCGCGCGATGTTCGACTTCCGCGACCGGCGGTTGGTGGGGATCGTCGGCCCGATCGGCTCGGGCAAGTCCTCGATCCTGGACGCGATCTCGTTCGCGCTCTACGGCAAGACGCCGCAGGTGGAGGGCGCGACCAAAGCGCTGATCCATCAGCTGGCCGACCAGTCGCATGTCGAGCTGCGGTTCCGAGTGAACGGACAGGTTTGGCGTGCGGTCCGGTCGCTCCGCCGCAAAGGTGCGTCGGGACACCAGCTCGAGTTGCTGGCGGCCGACGAACCAGACGCCGAAGTCGTGGAGACGGTGACACTCGAGCGCGACATGAACGCGCGCATCGAGCAGTTGCTTGGGATGGACTTCAAGACGTTCTGCCGTTCGGTTCTTCTGGCCCAGAACCGCTTCGCGGAGTTCCTGAAGGCCACGCCCGCTCAACGCGACGCTGTCCTAAAGGGTGTTTTCGGGTTCGAACGGCTGGACGACGCGCTGCGCGTGGCCAAGTCCCGTCTGGACCGAGTGGAGATGGAGCTTGCCTCCTTCGAGAAGGAACGGGAACGTGTGTCCGACGCTCGAGCCCAGTTGGACCAGGCTCGCGCGGCCGCGGAGACCACGCGGGCTCGGTTGGCGGCCCTTGACGCCGCCGGACCCGAGATCGAACGCTTGGAGAAGGAGCGTGAAGCAGCCTTGGGTGAGGCCGAAGCCGCGGCCACCAGGATCAAGACCCTGGAAGAGATCGTGGCGGCGCTGCCCTCCGGTCCCGACGTGGAGACCTCGATCGCCGCAGCGCGGGATGCGGGAGCGCGGGTCGCGGACGCGAAGGCTGCTCGCGAGCAAGCTGAGCAACTTCAGAAGGATCGCGAGGCCGAGCTGGCCGACGTGGCCTCGCGACACGGCGATCGCGAGCAGTTCCGGTCGTTCGAACACCTGGTGCAGACCCACGAACGCCAGATCGACGAAGTGCGGTCCGCTAAGGCCGAGGTGGATCGCGCCGAGGCCGACCTCACGGCCATGCGATCGCTCGCTCAGGAGCGCGAGACCGTCGCCGAAGCCGCGACCGCATCGCTGGCCGCCGCGGACGAAAAGCTCGCCGCGGCACTCCAGGTAGTCGAGGCCGCACGCGGATCCGTGATGGACGCGAAGCATGCCGAGATGGCACACGAGCTCCGCGGCACGCTCGAGACCGGCGAGCCTTGCCCAGTCTGCCCCCAAGAGGTTCACGTGCTCCCCAAGGCTGGAGCTGCCCCCAAGGTCGCCGCCGCTGAGAAGGCGCTGGCCAAGGCCGAGCGGGACGAGGCCGGCGCGCGAGTCACGAAGGAGCGGTGTGCCGCCGGCGACGCATCTGCACGAACCGCCGTCGCCGCATCTAGTGGCAGCATCGGAAAAGCGGAGACCGTTCTCGAGCGCGCCGCCGCGGCCATGGCCACGGCCGACGCCGCGCTCGCCGCCACGAAGAGCCAGTTGGTCGAGTGGTTGGGCGAAGAGGGCGACGTTCGATCGCTCTTCGAGGCTCGTGAAGCGGAGCTCACCGCCGCGGAGCGCGCGGTGGACGAGGCGCGGACCCAGGTCGAGCGAGCGCGATCGGCCCACGAGGAGACGGTGAGGCAGGCGGAGGATGCCGGCACGAGCATAGCGACCATCGCGAATCGGCTGGCCGGTACCTGGGGCCGGCTCGACGAGGATCGCGCCGTTCCCGCCGAGCCCGACACGATCGAGGCCGCCTTCGCCGACGTGGGCCAGGCGATCGTCGCCCGACACGAGCGGTCGACCCAAGAACGTCACGCAGCGGTGGTCCGGGTGGAGGGGGCCACCGCGGCCAGTGCCTCGCTTCTCGGCTCGCTCGGCCTGGCTCCCACCGACGACTTCCGTCGGGCGCTGGCCGATGCGGGCGTGGCCAAGGGCGTCGCGACTTCGCGCTTGAACGAGCTGGAGGAGCGGATCGCGGCGGCGAGCGACCTTGAACGCCGGGTGCTTGAGACGGAGGCGCGCCGCGGGATCGCGAAGCGTCTGGCCGACGACCTCCAGCCGTCGCGGTTCCTGGGATTCCTCTTAGAGGAAGAGCGCGCGGAGCTGGCCGAGCTGGGCAGCGAACATTTCGAGCAGCTGACCGATAGCGCCTACCGGTTCACCGACGACGATCGGTTCGAGATCTTGGACCTGAACGCTGCGGGCGCCAAGCGCAAGGCCGACAGCCTCTCCGGTGGCGAGACGTTCCTGGCCTCCTTGGCGCTGGCGCTCGCGTTGGCTGAGATGGTCGCGCGGGGAGGCGGACGCTTGGATTCGTTCTTCCTGGACGAAGGGTTCGGCAGCCTCGACCCCGATCACCTGGACCGCGCCATGGAGGGGATCGGCCGGCTGGTCTCCGCCGACGATCGGCGACTGGTGGTGCTGGTCAGCCACGTCGCCGAGATGCGCGAGGCGATCGAAGACCTGATCGTCCTGGATAAGCACCCGGTCACAGGCGACACCATCGTTAGCTCCGGAGCCGGGCCGGCGTCCTAACTGCCGGCCTGGCAGCTTGCCGCGTCCGAGGCCATCCGCGACCTTCGGCCCCCGCCGTGCCTCGAGCGGGGTACATCGCAGGACCTACCTGCTTCCGAGCATATCCCACCTCTGACCGACTACGGCTCCCCCTATAGCCAGCCGATACCTGAGCTGGGCCCATACGTGGCAAGGGGAACGATGGCCAACACGAGGAGCGTTTACCGCATCGCTCGGACGATGCTGCTTGCACTGGCAGCCCTCCTCGCCGTGGGCGCTATCGGTTCCATCCTGCTGAGCGTCCAGGCCATCAACCAGGCGAAGTCGAACGCTGTCGATCAGGCGCGGTTCATCGTCGAGACATCTCTTCCGATCATCCTTTCGCCGAGCGACGTGGCCTCGGTGGTTTCCGACGCCCGCGCGGATCTGATCACCGACAAGATCACCTCGGTGGTGCTGGACCCCACCCCG
>CAZVOI010000374.1:0-24110 GCA_964628275.1 uncultured Acidobacteriota bacterium
ACCCGCGAGATAGCCAAGCTGTGCGAGGTGCGCGAGGCGGACCTCTGGAAACGCGAGACCTTCGTGCGGGTGCTGCGCGGCCTCTCCAAGGTGAGCTTCTCGGCGGTGAAGTCCGACGTGCTCTACCTGATCCCCGGCGCCGAGGACTGGGGCCTCACCGAGGCCGACCTCCAACAACCGAAGTTCGAGTACCTGCGTCAGATCGCGTAATCCGCACGAGCGCAGGCCGCCCTGGGCCGATGCCAATGCAGTACCATCGAGTCGAATGGAGCCGCACAGCGACGAGTTGGGCGAGCGTTTCGAGGCGGCCCTCGATCGAATGGGCGCGCAATTGACGGGCGCCTCTCCCCTGCACGACGCGGCCTCACAGCTCGCCCGTCGTTTGAGCGAGCTGGGGATCGACTACGCGATCGCGGGCGCGCTCGCGTTGGCGGCGCACGGCCTGGTGCGCGCCACGGAAGACGTCGACGTCTTGATCAGCCGGGAGGGGCTGGAACGCTTCAAACAGACCTGGCTGGGAAGGGGTTACCTGGAGGTCCGCCCCGGCGGCAAGGCCGTCCGCGACACCGTCAATCGGGTCAAGGTGGACTTTTTGATCGAGGGTGACTACCCGGGGGACGGCAAGCCGAAGCCCGTGCGTTTCCCATCGCCGGCGAGCGTCAGCACCGACGCGGGCCGCTTCCGCATCGTGGACCTGGCACACTTCGTCGAGCTGAAGCTGGCGTCCGGCATCAGCGCCCCACATCGGCTGCAGGATCTCGCCGACGTGCTCAGGCTGATCGCCGTGGCGAAACTGCCCCGCGAGCTCGCCGAGAAGCTCGACCCGTACGTTCGACCTAAGTACGAAGAGCTGTGGCAGACCGCCCAGCGCCCCGACGACGATTACTGAGCGGGAGCGCGCTTGGGTAGTCGACTCGTAGACTCAGAACCACGCCTCCCAAACGCCACGGTCGACCTCCACGCCGTGGACGGTGATCGCGATGCGGTGCTTGCCGCCGCGGAACGGGCGGATCTGATGGAGGCGGTGGCTGTCGATCAACACCGCGTCTCCCGCCTCCGAACGTACGGTGACGTGATCGTGCGAGTCTGAATCGATTTCCGAGTCGGGCCGGCCGTCGAAGCACGCGTCCCACAGCCGTAGCCCGCCACCGAAGGCCGCGGGCTGCAGCATCCACACCAGCGTGACCGCGCGGGCGCGCAATCGCTTCTGGTGCTCGGTCAAGCCTTCGAGGTCGAAGTGCACGACCCCGCCCTCGCGCGCGACCTTGCCGCCCGCCGGAAAGACATGCACTCCGGGACCGCAGAAGCCCTGCCGGCGGCGCACCTCGCCTCCCAGCAGGCCTGCGAGCAGCGCGAGCGCGCGGGCGGCCACGCCGGGCAGCACCGACTCCACGAGCGCGTCGGATGCGACGGCGCCGGCGAAGTACTCCTTGGTCCGGCCGGTCTCGAGATGGGTGTAGAAGGCCCGGCCGAGCGCGAACTGCTCGCCGCCGAAATCGAGCGTCCAACGGTCTCGCGCCGCGAGCACGCGTGACACCAGCGCGCGAGCTTCCCGCTCCGCCAACGCGCCGCGCAGCAGGACGGCGGGATGAGCGTCCAGTTGGGACTGAACAGTCGGCCGGCCGGCAGCCTCCCACGCGGCGGCTCTGAGCCTCGATTCAAGGAAACGAGTTGCCGAGGGGACCATGTCGAGAGATGCCGAGGCCATAAGGCTCTCACGAGCGGCGACCGCGCGCGCCGTCCCGGCCGTACACTCGCGCCGGGGGAAATCGATCTGATCGGCCGCACGCTGGCTCACTACCACGTCACCGCCGCGATTGGCGCCGGCGGGATGGGCGCCGTCTACCGCGCCACCGACACCAAGCTGGGGCGTGACGTCGCGCTCAAGGTCCTGCCGCCCGAGGTCGTCCGGGACAAGGAGCGCCTCGCGCGCTTCCAGCGAGAGGCGCAGGTGTTGGCCTCGCTCAACCACCCCAACGTCGCCGCGATCCACGGCATCGAGGAGGCCGACGGCCAGCCGTTCCTGGTTCTCGAACTCGTCGAAGGAGAGGACCTCGCCGAGAGGCTCCGTCGCGGGCCGATTCCTCCGGGCGAGGCGATCGAGATCGCGAGGCAGGTCGCCGAGGGCCTCGAGGAAGCTCACGAGAGAGGGATTGTTCACCGCGATCTGAAGCCGGCCAACGTGAAGCTGACGCCGGATGGCAAGGTCAAGGTGCTCGACTTCGGCCTGGCCAAGGCGTACACGGGCGACAGCGCCGCGGTTTCCTCGAGCGATCTGTCTCAGTCGCCGACGCTCGCGCACACGGGAACCCAGGCCGGAGTCATCCTCGGCACCGCGGCCTACATGTCGCCCGAGCAGGCGCGCGGCAAGCCGGTGGATCGGCGAACGGACGTCTGGGCGTTCGGCGCGCTGCTGTGGGAGATGCTGACAGGAAGGCAGTTGTTCGCCGGCCCCACAGTCTCGGACATCATGGCCGCGGTGTTGACCCGCGAGCCCGATTGGAGCGCGCTTCCCCCGGCGACGCCGGCGTCGGTCCGCCGACTCCTGCAACGCTGCCTGGACCGCAACCTGCGGCGGCGGCTCGGCGCCATCGGCGAGGCTCGGATTGCGCTCGAGGACCCCGGCGCAGGAGCTGCGGGCCCGATCGCCACTCCCGACCTCCATCGCCGCCCGCGAACGCTGGCTGCCGCGGTTGCCGGCGGCCTAGCCCTCTTCGCCGCCGGCTGGCTGCTGCGGCCTTCACCGCGAACCGGAGACGCGGTCGTCCGGAAGCTCGACCTGGCCATCGATGATCTGGAGGCCCGCCTGGGCCGGATGCCCGTCGTCTCTCCGGACGGATCTCGCGTGGCCTACGTGGCGGGCGGCCGGCTCCGGGTCCGAAGCCTCGATCGTCTCGACGCGGTCGAGCTGCCCGATGGCGACGAGGTCCAGTACGCATCCTGGTCGCCGGACAGCCGGCAGCTCGCCTACGTCCGGCACGGACGGGCCTGGAAGGTCTCGACCGAGGGAGGTCGGCCCACCGAGCTGGGCGTGGTGCCCAGCGATCTCGTGGGATCCGCCGGCAGCGCCTGGACGAGCGACGGGCGTGTCGTGTTCGCGGGCAGCGACACGGTCGGCCTGTGGGAGATCCCGGCGGGTGGTGGTGCGGGGCGAGAGTTGCTCGCGCTCGATCGCACCGCGGAGGCGGACTTCCACGAGATCGCCGCACTGCCGGAGGACCGCGGATTGATCTTCACGGTGCACCGCGAGGCCGGCCCACCCGACACGGTTGCGCTGCTCGCCGGAGGAACGCGTCGCGTCGTCCTCCAGATTCCCGGTGAGAGCCTCCGCTGGCCGGTCTACTCCCCCACGGGTCACCTGGTCTACGAGCGGGAAACCACCAACCCCGGCATCTGGGCGGTGCCCTTTTCGCTGGAGCGCCTGGAGACGACCGGCGCGCCGTTTCTCGCGGTGCCCGGCGGCCTGGCTCCGAGTGTCGCTCGCGACGGGACGCTCTGCTTCGTGCGGACCGAGGAGAGCCCCGTCGAGCTGGTACGCGTTTCCCGCAGTGGCTCCATCGAGAGCGTCGCCGCGTTGGCTGGGACCAGCACGCCCATGCTGGCACCCGGATACATGGGAGCAGCAGGCTACCGGGCGGGCGGCGGACTCAGTCTCTCTCCCGACGGCAGTCGTGTCGCGGTCAGCCTGGGGCATGCGCCCGGGCAGCTCTGGGTCTACGACCTCGCGCGGGACTCGCTCTCGCAGTTGGCCAGCGAGGTCTTCTGGATCCGTCCCGTCTGGACGCCACGTGGCGAGCGAGTGATCTACACCTCGGCGCGGGGCGCGCGTACCTGGAACCTCTCGTCCCGCCGGTCGGACGCCGCCGGCGAGGAGGAGCGGCTCTCGACCAGCATCGACACGCAGCTGGCGCTGGCGTTATCGCCCGACGGCCGCTGGCTCGTTTATGCCGAGGGCTCGGGAGAGAGAGGCAACCTCTTCAAGATGCCGCTGGACGCATCGAGCCAGGCCCAACCGCTCTTCCCGAGCCGAGTCTACGGAGTCGCCGCCAGCTTCTCTCCCGACGGCCGCTGGCTGGCCTACGAGTCCCTGGAGGCGGGCCGCAACGAGATCTACGTGAGGCCGTTTCCCGAAGGAGAAAAGCGCTTCCAGTTGTCGACGGGCGGCGGAGAGTCGCCGGCCTGGTCGAGAAGCGGCGAGGTCTTTTTCTACGCGACCGAAGGCCTCTACTCCGTCTCGATCACGACCCGCGGCGACTCGCTTGCCGTGTCGAAGCCCACCCTGCTGTTTCGAACCGGCGGCGACACCCACTTGGCTCCGGTCTTCGATGTGACGCCGGACGGGCAGCGCTTCATCATGCTGCGCTCACGCGGGCGCGAGCACGTCACGCTGATCTTGAACTGGCCGCTCGACCTCGCCCGCCTCGCGACAGCCGGCGGGGCGGCAGATCGCTAGGAAGTCGAGCCCTCGCCTTGGGACGCCCGTGAGCGAGACGGCGCTGCTGCTGTCGGTCCACGAGCTGGCGAGGCCGCTCCTCGACATGCTGTTCCGCTTCTCCCACGAGCTCGGCACGTTGCGCTTCTCCGCGATCCTGGTGCTCGCGGCCATCGCGTGGCACTTGCGGCGGGGAGAACGCCGAGAAGCACAGGCGTGGTTCGCGGTGGGCCTAACCACGCTGGCCCTGTATCTCTTCCTGAAGCCCGTGTTCGCTCGGCCGCGCCCGGATCTCTGGCCGCGCCTCGTAGGCGAGACGGGCTTCTCGTTCCCGAGCGGTCACGCCCTCGCCTCGGCCGCGTTCTACCCGTTGCTCGCCCGGGCGACCTTGCGGCTTCGTCGCGGCGCGTTCTTCATGATTGCCCTCGGGCTTCCGCTCTTCGTCGGCTTCGGCCGGCTCTATCTCGGCGTCCACTGGCCGAGCGACGTGCTCGCGGGCTGGGCGCTGGGCGCCGCCCAGGCAGCGGTCGCGATTCGATGGATCGGAGCGCGGTCGAAGTCGCTGGCGTAGGCCAGCAGCTGCGGAATCCGTAACTCGTTCCGAACCGAGTTCGTCGGTCGCGGCGGCCCGGCGAGCCGATCGGTGGCCACTAACCCGAGAACAGGTCTCCCGCCAGGTACTTGAGGCCGGTATCGACGGCCACCGTGGCCACTACGTGGCCGGGGCCGAGCTCGGCCGCGAACTTCAGGGCCGCCGTCACGTTCAAGCCGGTCGACGTGCCGACGAGCAGCCCCTCCTCGCGCGCCAGGCGTCGCGCCGTCGCGCGCGCTTCCGCCTCGTCGACGGCGCGAACCTCGTGGTACACGTCGCCCTCGAGGTGCGGCGGCTTGAAGCCGGGCCCGATGCCTTCGACGCGATGCGGCCCGCCTCGGCCCGTCGTCAGGAAGGCCGACGAAGCCGGTTCCAGGGCGACCACGCGCGCCGCGCTGCCGGCCTCGCGCAGCGCGCGCGAAACCCCGGCCAGCATCCCGCCGGTGCCGACGCCGCCGCAAAAAACGGAGATGCGCCCGCCCGTCTGCTCGATCAGCTCGCGGCCGATCCCCATGTGGCCCTGGATCGCGTCCTTGTTCTGGAACTGGCTCGTATAGAACACGCCGTCCGCCTGGGCCTGGCGTTCGGCCTCGGCGCGCAGGCGGCTGATCAGGTCCGGAGTGATCTTGCCGCCCTCGCTCGGCAGGAGCTGCAAATCCGCGCCGAAGGCGCGCATCGTCTTGAGCTTCTCCTGCGACCATGCGTCCGACGAGAGCGGCGCGAAGGCATAGCCCTTCACCGCGCACACCATCGCGAGCGAGGAGCCCGTGCTGCCGCCGGTGTACTCGATCACCCGCATGCCCGGCTGGAGCGCTCCCCGCGCCTCCGCAGCTTCAATCATCGCCAGCGCCATTGGTCCTTGTAGGAGCCTGTGGGATTGAAGAACTCGAGCTTGACCACGACCTCGGCGCCGCCGCTCGGGACGAGCTTGCCGAGCCGGACGACCGGCGTGTTGCCGATCGTGTTCAGGACGGAACCCGCTATTCGAGGCGCGCGGCCGGCGTCGTCGATCTCATTCTCCATGGGAGCGGGAACGTATCGTGCCGGGTCTCGGGTGTACCGCGGGCCGCCGCGGCCCGTCCAGGCGCGAGCGATCGGCGCGCATGACCGGAAAGCCTTCACGTTCCGCGGCGGCTCCGAGACGGTCGTCCAGGCACACGAAGGCGAGTGTCGCCGGGCGCGCCTCGGCGGCCGCCAGACCCGCGGCGAGCTGCAATGCGTCGGCGGCGCGGAGGTCGTGAACGCGAAGCAGCCGGCACGCGCTCTCGCGCAGCGGCTCGGAAGGCTGGACCTCCTGCCAGGTAGCGGCGAAGCGATCGAGCCGCCCACGCGCGGCCGCGGCGGAGCTTCGTCGGAGCAGCCCCTCGCGCTCGAGACGCGCGACCGCCGACTCGCACTCGACGCGCGCGCCCCACCACGCGAGGATGCCGGCGTCCGATCGGTACAGGGCCCGCATCCGCCCCGACCGCTTCTGGCGAACCACGAGAGGCACCAGCGCCGAGCTGTCCCAATACCTCAAAGGCCGCTGCGGCGCTCCTGGATCAGCGCCTGCACGACGTCGCCGCCGGCCCGCGGAGCAGGCGGCGCCACCCGTAGGATCTCTTCGAGGCGTCCGCGGCGCGCGCGCCGGATGACGCCGGCTCGCTCCAGGCGCGCCAAGCGCCCCTCGTCGGGGCCGGCATGCTCAGCGCCCAGCGCGGGCTCCAGGCGCGCAACCGGCCGGCTGCGGTCGGTGATCACGATCGTCTCGCCGTGCCGGACCCGGTCCAGCAGTGCGCTCAGGCTGTTCTTCGTCTCGGATATCGTGGCCGTTCGCACAAGGCTATTATAGCCTGTTTGGGGTCGTCGGCTCGAGCTTGACCGCCCGATAGCCGCCCCGTGCGCGGTGGTGCAGGAACAGCAGCGCGAAGACCACGGTCAGGATCACCGGCAGCACGGCCACCGTGCGCAGCGCCGCGCCCGCGCCGGCCTTGTCGAACTCGGCGCCCATGATCGGCAGCACCACAGCGATGCAGAGCATGCCCGCGCCGCCCATCAGCGCGAGCAGCAGCGCGCCGCCTTTGGGGAAGAGCTCGGAGGTCACGCCCAGCATCGTCGGCCAGTAGTAGGTCTTGCCGATCCCGAAGAGCGTGGCGGCAACGATCGCGACCAGTGGTGAAGTCCCGGCCTTGAGGCTGCCCAGCCAGTACAGGCCGAGCGCGCACAGGATCGAGCAGGCGGTGAGCACGCCGAAGGGCGAAAACCGATGCGCCACGTCGCCGAAGAAGAAGCGCAGCACGAACATCAGCCCGGCGGTATAGACGAGGAACAGCACGCCCTCCAGACCGGTGAGCTGCTTCATGATCGACGGAAACCACTGATCGGGACCGAGCTCGCTGGCCGCGGTCATCCACATGCATGCGAAGAGCAGCAGGAACATCGGCTTGGTGGCCTCCTTGAACATCTCGCCCGTGGACACGTTCGACTGCACGCGCTCGGTCCGTGGGTACTCCTGGCCCAGGACCATCACGAGATAGATCACCGCCGGCACGAGGATCGAAGAGAGCTTCACCTGCCAGCTCGCCCCCAGTTGGGTGAGCAGAACGGCCGTCAGGCCGCCGACGACCATCCCGCCCGGCCACCAGGCGTGCAGCACGTTCAGCTTGTGGGTCTTGTTCTCCTTGAAGAGGGTCGCGACCAGCGGGTTGATCACGCCTTCGACGAGGCCCTGCGAGAGGCCCATCACCAGGAACGCAACGTAGAGCAGCAGCGTCCCGGCGCTGCCGAAGATCGAGGAAACCGGGCCGTCGGGGCGCGGGGCCACGAGCACCAGCAGGATCCCGCCGATGTAGCCGAGGCTCGAGACCACGTGCAGCGCCCGCATGCCCACCGCATCCACGATCAAGCCGCTGATGAAGATCGCCAGGGTGAAGCCCCAGAAGGCGGGCCCCCAGATCAGCCCCATCTGCTCCTTGGTGAGGTGAAAAGCGGCCGAAAGATCGGCCTCGATGTCACCGCGGATCGCGAAGACCATCGAGGTCGTGAGCAGCGACAGGCAACTCGCAACGAACAACCGTCGCACGTTCATGGCTGACCTCCTGGCCGTGTCCAGCGCGCGGATACAATGCCCGATCGGTCGAGGTTCTTCAACCCATGCCACGCTTGGCCGCCTTTCCCAAGGGGTTCTTCGACGCGCTCGTCGAGAGGCGGATGACTGTCTTGGAATGGCTCGACCTCGCCGCGGAGCTCGAGCTCGACGGGGCCGAGCTGTACCCGGCGTTCCTCGACGCTTTCGACTCGGCGTATCTAGGTAGGCTGCGCGGCGAGGCCGCCCTTCGCGGCCTCGAGCTGCCGATGTTCTGCAACTCGCCCGACTTCACCCGGCCCGACCCGGCGGAGCGGAAGAAGGAAGTCGAGCGCACCCGCGACATGTTCCGAGTCACGGCTGAGCTGGGCGGAAGGTACTGCCGCGTCCTCTCGGGACAGAACCGGCCGGGACTAGACGAGGCGGAGGCTCTCCGGTGGGTGATCGACTGTCTGTGGCAGCTCGAGCCGCACGCCAAGGCCGCGGGCGTGGTCATGTGCCTCGAGAACCACTACAAAGACGGCCTCTGGGAGTACCCTGAGTTCGCCCAGAGCCACCGGCTCTACCTCGCGATCCTCGAGGGTGTGGACTCTCCCTTCTTGAAGGCGCAATACGACCCCTCGAACGCGATCGTCGCGGGCGAGGACCAATACGCGCTGCTCGACCGAGTCCTGCCACGCGTGGCGACGATGCAGGCCTCCGACCGCTTCCTCGAGGGGGGGACAATCGAGGAGCTGAAGACGATGGCTCGCGACCCCCAGCACGGCTATGCGAAGTTCGTCAAACACGGCGTGATCGGGAAGGGGCTGAACGATTACGACCGGATCTTCGGTGCGCTGGCCCGGGCGGGCTACGACGGCTGGGTCTCGATCGAGGACGGCGAGGGGCCGACGGTCGAGATCGGGATGGACAACCTGCGACAGAGTGCTGCGTTCCTGCGCGGGCAGTTCGCCCGCCATTTCGAGTCCCGAAGCGTCCATTGACGCGCGTCTCGCCGGAGTGCTAGCGTCCGCGGATGGTGAAGGGCTATCGTTTCGCGGTCGCGGCCGTCCTGCTGGTCCTGACGAATGCCGTTCACGCGGGCGGGCCGGTCCCGGAGCCCGGCTCCGGCACGCTCATGGCCGTGGGCGGCGCCGTCCTCGGGTTGTTCGCAGGCATCCGCGCGTGGCGTTCGAGATCTCGCCACTGATCGCGCCGTAAGAGCGGAGCAGAGCCTTTGGCGGGCTACCCAGGGAGCATTCTCGGGCGGCGCGGTGACTGGACTTATCTGTACGGGCCGCCGCTGCTCGTCGCCGTTCTGGTTGCGTGGTCGATGCGCGCCCCCACGGTCGCCTGGCTCGTCTTGGTGCCCCTCGCCGCCTTCCCCGGTCTCGCCCACGTCTTCTCGACCTCGATCGTCTACCTCGACGGCTACAACCGAAGCGTCTTCGCCCGCCGGAGCCGGATCTTCTACCACGCGCCGCTCGGGCTCTTGTTGGCCGCCGCCGCGATCCTGTGGTGGGTGCCGCCCGCGCCAGCCGAGACGCTGCTGTTGCTGGTCGCCATCTGGCACAACACCCGCCAGTCTCTGGGCATCCTCAATCTGACTCGCCGGGCCGCCGGCGGCGACGATGCAACGCGACACTCCGAGCACGCCTTCGTGTGGACGGGCAACGCGGCCTGCCTGGCGTTTGCGGCGGCGCCCGTCCTTCCGTCAGCGGCGGTGTGGCCGCTCCGGATCACCGCCCTGCTGGCCATCGCCGCCGCCCTGGCGGCGGTCGTGCGCGACCACGCGCGAAGGCCCGCACCGCGACGAGCGGCGCACTGGGCTTTCCTGTGGATCTCGGCATCGCTGGCTTGGCCCCTGGTCGCCGTCGGCGAGCGGCTGCTCGCCTGGGCCCTCATGAGCCTGCCGCACCAGGTGCAGTACCTGGGCATCCTCTGGACGGCTCAGGGCCGACGCTACGGCGTGGATGCGGCGTCGGAGAGTGCCCATCCGATCCTGCTCCGGCTAGTCCGGGACGGGATCCTCTTCTGCAGTGTCCTCGCCGCCGCAGCGGCTCTGGCGCTGGCGGTCGAGGGCGCACCTGCAGGAACGCTGCAGCGGCTCGGGGCGCTGCTGGTGATGGGCGCGACCTTGTCGCACTATTGGCTAGACAGCTTCCTATGGCGCTGGCGTGACCCCGAGATCCGGGGTCTGCTGCTGGCTCCGCTCACTCGGCCGGATCGGCCGGAGCGAGCGGCGGCGTGAAGGGGGGCGCCGGGTGGGCCCTGGCGTGGGCCCTGGTTGCGCTGGGCGCGGCGGCGGCGGCTCCGCTGCTCACAGACCTCTGGCGTTTACCCGACCATGCGCACGGGTTCCTCATGGCCGCGGTCGCCGCCGTGGCCGCATGGCGTGCGCGCGCGGACTTCCGCCGGCAGCCACGGCGGCCAGCCAGCCTCGGCCTCGCACTCGTCGGTTGCGGCGCCGCGCTCTACACGATCGCCTTCTATCTGAGCCTCACATTCGGACCGCGTCAGAGCGTGGTCTGGTTGCTGGGCGTCACGGTGTTACTCACGGCGATCGGACTGCTCGTTGCCGGTGAAGGCGTCTCGCGGGCCTGGGCGTTCCGCCATGCGATCCTGTTCCTCGTGCTGGCGCTGCCGATTCCTGGCACGCTGGGGTCGTCGTTCCAGTCGGGCCTCCGGGCACTCGCCATCAGCGCCTCCGAGTGGTCGTTGGCGGGCCTCGGCATGCCGGCAACGCGCGACGGCTTCGTGCTCACGCTTCCCGCCGGACCGCTGCTGATCGCGGAGGCCTGCAGCGGGCTCCGGTCGCTGACTTCGCTCGTCGCGATAGCCTTCGTAGTCGCCTGGATGCACGGCGGGGGCCTGACCCTGGGAGGCGCGCTGGCGTTGGTCGCGGCGCCCGTGGCGCTCGCGTTGAACATCGTGCGTATCGTGGCGACCGGCTGGCTGCGGGAAGTCTTCGGCGACGTGGCCGTCGAGGGCGGGGCGCACGAGGCCTTCGGCGCCGCGCTCTTCGTCGCCGGCCCGTGCCTGCTGTGGCTGGCCGCCGGCTGGCTGAAGGGCTCACGCCCAGCGGGACCCGACCTCGCCTCGCTGCCTCAGCCGGTTCCAGGGCAGGGCGCCGCCGTGGGCAACGGGCTGGCCGCCGCGGTATTGCTGGCGGCCGGACTGATCGCGTGCACGGAGATCGCGGCCTGGCCGGAGCCCGTGCTGCCCCCGCTCTTTCCGGCCGTTCCGGCACGCCTGGCCGATTTCGAAGGCGAGGACGTGCTGCCGGCCGCAGATTTTCGATCGCTGCGCTCGGACCAGGAGCTCAGCCGCCTCTACCGCGATGACCGCGGGCGAATGATCCGGCTTTGGATCGGTTATTGGGCCTCCGACCTGCGGCAAGGTCCCCACGATCTCGACGTGTGTCTTTCGCTGCGGGGGTGGTCGAAAACGACGGGCGCCAGCCGCGTCATCCGTGCTGCGAACGGCGGGCCCGCGGTCGACGTGGCGCTCCGGAGCTATCGGCGGCGGAACCAGGAGCGCTCCGACCTGTTCTGGGGCCAACAGGGACGGGTGATGCTGAGCCCCCGGCCGGGCCTCTTCGAGATCGAGAACGTCGCGCGCGTCCTGGCCTCGCCGCCCCACACCACCGCGCGTTTGCACGTCTACATGACGCTCCTCAACCCGGAGCCGCGGGAGGGCCACGATATCCTGGCCCGCTTCGCCGCCGCGCTCCTGGGACCGCTCTACGACCTCTGCCCTTGGGCGGAGCCAGCCCGCTGAGCCGAGCCCTGCCTTGGATCGCGCCGTTCGCGATCTACGTCCTCGCCGCGCCGCTCGAGAACGCGCTCGGCCCCGGGCGGGGCTCGGTGGCGTGGTCCCTCAAGCTGCTGCCCGTCGGCGCCGCTCTCTTCGCCGCGCGTCGTCTGATGGGGCCGCGGCCGCGCGCGACGGTCCTCGGGACCAGCGCGCTCTTCGGGACCGTCGGCTTCCTCTTCTGGATCGGCGTCGAGTCGTGGATCCGCTACCCTCATCTCGGCGCCCGCAGCGCCTTCGATCCGCTCGACGTGGCGGCGGGCGGGCGGGGGGTCTTCCTCGCTTTGCGCCTGCTGGCCCTGGTCGTGGCCGCGCCCCTCGCAGAGGAGCTGTTCTGGCGCGGGTTCCTGCTCCGATTCCTCGCCGACGACGAGTTCGAGGCGGTACCCTTCGGCCGCGTGGGTCGGGTTCCGGTCGTGACGACGGTGGTCCTCTACGCGGCCACTCATCCGGAGTGGCTCGCCGCGCTCGGCTACGGCGCCGCCGTCACGCTGTGGCTTCGTCGTACGCAGAACCTGTGGGCGCCGATCACCGCGCACATGGCTACGAACTTCCTCCTCGGGCTCCACATCTTGTCGACGTCGTCCTGGGGGCTGTGGTGAGGTGAGCCGTTGACGAAGCCGAGCTTGCTCGACGGCACCCCCAGGGTCCAGCTCTCGCTCGACCTGCAGACGTTGGCCGACGCGATGCCGACCGCCGAGATCGCGGTCCGCGCGGGTGTCGACTGGCTCGAGGTTGGGACGCCGCTGATCCTGGGCGAAGGGCTCCACGCCGTCGAAGCGCTCCACCGTGAGTATCCCGACCACCCGATCGTCGCGGACTTGAAGACGATGGATGCGGGCTACCTCGAGGCCGAGATGATGTTCAAGGCCGGTGCGTTCTTCGTCGTCGTCATGGGCCAGGCGCACGAGCACACGATCCGCGAGGCGGTTCGTGCGGCGCAGGAGTACGGCCGCTACGTCATGGGCGACATCATGCTCTGCCCGGACAAGGTCGCCATGGCGAGGAAGATGGAGGCGCTGGGTGTCGATGTGATCGTCGTGCACACCGGCCTCGACGAGCGTCATTGGGAGACGGGCAAGTCGCCGCTCTACGACCTCGAGCAGGTCCGCACTGCCGTGAAGCTGCCTCTGCAGGCGGTGGGCGGCCTCTCGATCGAGCAGGCGGCCCAGTGCCCGGCGTTGGGCGCGTCGCTGGTGGTGATCGGCGCGCCGCTGGCGGTGGCCGACTACGAGCTCAAGCCCGGCGCCGACGCCGAGCAGCTCTTCGAGACGATCCGGGACTTCGTCCTGCACGTGAAGGGAAGATAACCATGCCGTCGAAGATGCCCGCTGTCGTGCAGTTCGAGCTTCGGAATGGGGCAGTCGAGCTGCGCGAGATGCCTGTCCCGCAGATCGGCGACGGCGACGTCCTGATGCGCGTCCGCGGCGTGGGAGTGTGCGGGAGCGACGTCCACCAGTACCACAACACGCAGTCGTGGAGCGTCACGGTCCCGGTGATCCTCGGCCACGAGTTCTGCGGCGAGATCGCCGCTCTCGGGAAGAGTGTCGCGGGCTTCAAGGAAGGCGATCGCGTGACCAGCGAGACCGCCGCGGAGATCGACTTCGAGTCGCCCCTCACCCGACAGGGGATGTACAACCTCGATCCCGCACGCCGCGGCTTTGGCTACGAGATCCACGGGGCGATGGCCGAGTACGTCAAGGTGCCGGCGCGGCTGCTGCACCGGATCCCGAAGAACGTCTCCTTCGAGGTCGCTGCCATGGTCGAGCCCTGCTGCGTGGCGTTCCAGGCGACGGTGGTGAGCGCGCGGGTCAAGCCGGGAGACGTCGTCATCGTCATCGGCCCGGGGCCGATCGGCCTGCTGTGCGCGACGATGGCGCGGCTCTGCGGCGCCGGCCACGTGATCCTGGCCGGCATCACCCGCGACAGCTCGCGCATGGAAACCGGCCTCTCGGCGGGAGCCACCCGGGCGGTCGACACCCAGCAGGAAGAGATGAGGACGCTGCTCTCGACCATCGGAGACGGCCTGGGAGCGGATGTGATCATCGACTCGACGGGGGCGTCGGGCTCACTCAGGAACGCTCTGGAGTGGGTCCGGCCGGCCGGCCACATCACCAAGGTCGGCTGGGGCCCGCAGCCGATGGATTTCTCGATGGACGCGCTCGTGAAGAAGGCGGTGACGCTCCAAGGCAGCTTCAGCCACACCTGGCCGGTGTGGGAGCGTGTCCTCGCGATGCTGGGCACCGGCCAACTCGACCCGCGCCCCTACCTCAGCAAGGTAGGGAAGCTCGACACCTGGAAGGATTGCTTCGAAGGAATGCACGACGGCCGCTACATCAAGGCGGTCCTCACGCCCTGACTCAGTAGGTCTTGGGTATGAAGGTCTGGTCGCCGATCGGCGGGCGCACGTAGCCCCTGTCCTTCTGCCGGGGTGGCAGCTCGATCTTCGGCCGCTTGACCTCCTTGTACGGAACCTGGCTCAGCAGGTGCGCGATGCAGTTGAGCCGGGCGCGACGCTTGTCGTCGGCGTCGACGGCGTACCACGGACACTGTTTGATGTCGGTGTAGGAAAACATCTCGTCCTTGGCCTTCGAGTACTCGACCCAACGCGAGCGCGACTCGACGTCCATCGGCGACAGCTTCCAGTGCCGCGTCGGGTCCTCGAGGCGGCTCTGGAAACGCCGCTCCTGCTCCTCGTCGCTGATCGAGAGCCAGTACTTCAGGACATGGATGCCGGCGCGCTCGATGGCGCGCTCGAACTCGGGGCAGGAACGCAGGAACTCTCGATACTCGTCCTCGCTGCAAAACCCCATCACGCGCTCGACCCCGGCGCGGTTGTACCAACTGCGGTCGAACAGCACCATCTCGCCGCCCGCCGGCAGATGCGTCACGTAGCGCTGGAAGTACCACTGAGTCTTCTCGCGTTCGGTGGGCGTGCCGAGGGCGACCACGCGGCACACGCGCGGGTTGAGGCTCTGCGAGATCGTCTTGATCAGGCCGCCCTTGCCGGCGGCGTCGCGGCCCTCGAAGATCACGACCAGCTTGTAGCCCGTCGCCTTGATCCACTCCTGCATCTTCACGAGCTCGATCGCAAGCTTGGCGGTCTCGCCGTCGAAGATCTTCCGCTTCAGTTTCTCGGAGGCCTTCTTGTCGCCTGGGTCCGAAGAGTCATGCTTTTGCTTCTTCATCTTTGGCCTCCTCGCGACGACCCGGCAATCGTGGGCCTGCCGGGGATAGCCGTCAACTGGCCCGGAGCTTGGGCCGGCGACGTCCTAGCCGACGTACGGAATCGTCTGCGGGCCCTCCGGCAGCACGGCGACGGGCTCGCCCGCTCCGATCCGCTCGAGCTCCGCGGCCACGGCGGCGCCTACGTCCTCGATCGGCTCGAGGTGGGCGCGACGCACGTCCGCGGCGGGTAGCTCGCTCAGTAGCCCGACCCGGGCCTTCAGGCGGACGAGAGCGAGAAGCTGCGCTTCCCACTGGTCGTACAGCGAGAAACCGGGCGCCTCGATCGTGTTCAGAAGCGCGCGCGCCGAAGCGTGATCGAAGAGCAGTTTCTTGAAGTTGCCGTGCTCGGGGAAGCCGTCGTTGCAGCGCGACGCGACCGCGATGTAGCCGCCGTCGGCGACGATCTGCGCGGCGGCCGACATCCCCTTGACGGTCTGGTACAGGTTCTGGTCGAGCGGGTAGCCGGAGTTGGTCGTCACCACGATCGGGAACGGCCGCTCGCAGGCGACCATCGCGGTCTGCTTCGAGAAGCCGCAGCCCTGGTCGTGCGCCAGGAGCGGGTCGCCGCAGAAGAAACGCGTGATCGCGCGCTTCCGATTCAGCGTGACGTTCACGCAGAAGTCGGGCGACAAGAGCGCCCCGTTATGCCGGATGATCGCCTGCGTGGGGTTGCCGTCGAGCACTCCCCAGGTGCTCTTCGGGTGGCCGATCGTCCTGGCGTCGTGGTAGCGCATGATCGACGCGATGTCGGCGATCGCGGGAAAGATTCCCTTGTAGCCGCCCGAGAAGCCGGCCATGAAGTGCGGCTCGATGAAGCCCAGGACGATGCGACGGTCGGCAAGGACGTAGTCGCGGTTCAGAAGAACCGTCTCGCCGTCCGCCGACTTGCCGCAGGGCAAGAGCGTCTCGAGATCGTGGGCGGTGTGGTTCACGACCCGGTAGCGGTCCCGCACGTCGCGCCCCAGCATCGCGGCCAGCTCTTCAGGCGTGTTGGCGCGATGCGAGCCGGTGCCGTTCACGATCACGACCTGGCCAGCGGGCACGTGGCTCACTTCCTCGAAGAGCCAAGGCAGCAACCGATCGGACGGAAGCGGCCGTGTCATGTCGGGGATCACCACCGCCACGCGGTCGCTCGATCTCACGATCTCCCGCAGCGGACGGGCGCCGATCGGATCGCGCACGGCCTCGCGGAACGCCGCGGCTTCGTCGGCAAGCCCGGGCAGAAAGCGCGGCTCGATGACCGTGACGCTCGATCCTGGAACTTCGACCGCGAGCCCGTCGCGCCCGTACTGAAGCTGGACTCTCATTCGCAGCGCAGCGCTTCGGTCGGTGAGACCGCTGCGGCCCGGCGCGCGGGCACCAGGCAGGCCACGATCGCCACGGCCAGCAGCGCGATCGGAGCCGCGCCGAACGCCACCGCGTCGGTGGGCGACACGCGGAAGAGCAGCGTCTCGAGGAGCCGCGTGAGCAGCAGGGCTCCGGCGGTCCCGATTGCGAGCCCCAGGCCCGTCATGGCGAGGCCCTGGCGCAAGACGAGAGACACGAGGTCGCGACGGCTCGCACCCAGCGCGGCGCGCACTCCCATCTCGCGCCGCCGCTGCGAGACGTTGTAGGAGAGGACGCCATAGAGGCCGATCGCGGCCAGCGCCAGCGCCAAGAGCGCGAACGCGCCGAGCAGCGTCGCCGCGAAGCGCGGTTGGCTCACCGAGGCCCCAACGCGGCTCTCCAAGGTCGCGACGTCGAGCGCCGCCATCGGCTCCAGCTCGACGACCAGCGAGCGCAGCGTGGGCGCGAGCCGGCCCGGATCGCCTCCGGTGCGAACCACGACGCTGAGCTCGTTGGCCATGTTCGCGCCCTGGCGCGAAAGCAGGAACAGCTCGCCCATCGGCTCTGCGTCGAGGCCGTTCTTGAGGACGTTGCCGACGACGCCGACGATCTCGGAGGTCACTCCATTCGTACCGGCGAACAGGTTCAGGTAGCGGCGGCCCACGATCGGCTTGCCGTCGTTCAAGTACGTGCGCGCGAACTCTTCGTTGACGAGCATGTTGCGGATGCCGGAGGCGAGGTCGGCGGTCTGCAGCAGGCGTCCCTGGCGAAGCCGCAGCGAAAGCGCCTCGGCGAAGCCGGGCGTGATCGCGTAGGTCACCGAGCGCGCCATCACGTTCTCGCCTCCCGGACCGGTCCCGGGCAGGCGGAACTGGCTCAGCATGGTGTTGCCGACCATCGGAGCCATGTTGCCGGCACCCGCGGCGACGACACCCGGCGTCGCGCGCATGCGCTCGAGCAAGGCGTCGACGAATGCGCCGGTCTTCTCCGGCGTTCGGTCCAGGCTCGGCAGGAAGACGCGCGCCTGCGGCACGCCTCTCGCATCGTAACCGGGATCGACCGCGATCAGGCTGAAAAAGCTGCGCAGCAGCAGCGAGGCGCCGACGAGCAGCATCACGGCCAATGCCGCTTCGGCGACCAGCAGCGCGCCGCCCAGCCGCAGCGTGCGCGCGCTCGCTGAAGCTCCGACACCGTCACGCAGCGCCGGCCGCAGATCCGTTCGTGCGGAACGCAGGGCGGGTAACAAGCCCGAGAGAAGGCCAGCGGCGAGCGAGAGGAGCGCCGCGAACGCGAAAACCCGCGCGTCGAGCTGAACGTCCTGCAGGCGTGGGAAGCTGGCAGGCGCGAAGGCCGGAAACGCGCGCAGCAGCGCGGCGGCCAACGCAAGACCCAAGACACCTCCCGAGAGGCCGAGCACCAGGCTCTCGGTCAGGAGTTGCCGGACCAGCCGGCCTCGGCTCGCGCCGAGCGCCGAGCGCACCGCCAATTCGCGTTGCCGCGCGACGCCGCGCGAGAGCAGCAAGTTCGCAACGTTGGCGCAGCAGATCAGCAACACGAAGCCGACGCCGCCGGCCAGGACCTGGAGCGCCGGACGCACCCGTTCGGTGATGCCGTCGAGCAGGATGTCCACGCGCACCTCCACTGGCCCGCCCTTGGCGAAGATCGTCTCGGCCAGCGGGGGCCGGACGACGCCGCGGGCGGCGGCGGTTCCTTCGGCGGCGGCTTGGGCCGCCGTCACGCCCGGGCGCAACCGCGCGAGCGCTGAGATGACCGCGATCGACTGCCGCCCCGCGTCGGTGGAGCCGCGCGGAACGTCGTACGGCGTCCATAGGCGCGTGTCGCGCGAAGGAAAATAGAAGTCGTCAGGCGCGACACCGACGATCGTCCGCGGCTGGCCGTCGAGCGTGAGCGAGCGTCCGATCGCGGAAGCGTCTCCGCCGAATCGCTCGCGCCAGAAGCCATCCGACAACACCACGACGGACTCCGCTCCGGGGGCGGCGTCGCTTGACTGGAGCAGCCGGCCCAGGGCCGGACGCGCGCCCAAGAGCGTGAATAGCGCTGGCGAGACCGCGGTGCCCGCGATGCGCACCGTTTCACCGCCGCTCGTGTCGAGATGGGTGCTTCCGCTATAGGCCGCCAGCCCGTCGAGCGTGCGCGCGCCGTCATTCCAGGCGTGGAACGTCAAGTTGCTGAGCAGCGTGCGCACTGGCGCGTTCGCGCCGGGGTGGTGCTCGGAGAGCCGCACCAGCCGGCCGGCATCGGCATAAGGCAGCGGTCGCAGCAGCACGCCGTAGCTGACCGAGAAGAGCGCGGTGTTGGCGCCGATGCCCAGCGTCACAGAAACGAGCGCCGCGGTTGTGAAGCCCTTCTGTCTGCTGAGCGCTCGCACGGCTTGACGAACATCGCCACGAAAACCGCTCATGCTCGATCTCCCGGCAGCCTCACCTCACTGCCAGGATGATTCTCAACCAAGACGCAAGCCCTAGGTGGTCGCGAGCGCTCTCTCGTCCCATTCGGCGGCGCGGAAGATCTTCACCCCGGCGGGTCGGATCTGCCGGAAGCTACGGTTGATCCAGGCGCCGCATTCCCAGGGGCAGTGACCGGCGAACGCTTTCCCGCATTTTCCACATGCCCATCGACCGACTTCTCGATCCATCGACGGTTCCCCCTGAGGCCCGGGCGGGCGAGTCCACCCGAACACCGGGCCCGCAACCGACGTCATCCGCGTGAGCCGAGTGAAAGCGGCGTGGCGACGGCGGGTATAGGCTGAGCCGCCGGCGGGGCCGGCAACAACCAGCCGTGAGGCGGCGACAGCCGCAGATCCGACAGCCTGCCGAAGCCGAGAGAGACACGAACGGCGGAGATGATTCGCTTCAAGGATTTCATTGGTTTTCCAAAGGGGCCAAGCGCGGGAAGAAGAAGATCGGGAGACCATTTACGCAGATCGTCGGCAGAAGCGTCGCCTCGGATCTGGGTGCCCGCGCGAGGTCGAAGTGAAGTGTACCAGGCCCAGGGCGGGTTCCTCGCGCCGGGGCCGTGTGCACCTCTCACGGCGGGCAATCGCTCAGCCATTTCCACGGGCCAGAAGAAGACCACGAGGAAGACTCACAGCGGTTTCGCGACTGTCGTGGTGCGCGTGAAGGGGGACGCGCTCCCGACCTAGCGGACGGTCTGAGCCGCGAGCGTCACGCGGCGCGCCAGGGCCTGGAAGCGCGGGTCGTCGTGCAAAGGCACGAGTGAATGATCCACGCCCACCCAGGGCATCCAGCTGAAGTGGAGCTCGTACGCTGTCTCCAGCCATCGAAGTGCTTCGCCCTGGTTCCCGATCGCAGCGTGGATTCCGGCCAGGCCCCAGGCGTTCATCGCCGTCGGCTCTTTCTCGATCTCGGCCGCCAGCTTTCTCGCCTCGTCCTTCTGGCCGGCGAGCGCGAGGCTGCGCCCGAGCGGCCAGCGGAAGTCCTTGTCGGCCTGCGCGGCTTTGCGGTGCGCCGCGATCGCCTCGTCGTACATCTGCTTGCTGGCGTAGCCGTAGCCCTCGAGCGTCAAACCCAGCGCAAACGCGGCTTCCAGCTCGAGGGATTTCCTGGCCTCGGCGAGCGCCGCGTCGTGCTGGGACGCGAACCAATACTGCCATCCCAGCGCGGCGTGAAACAGCGGCACCAGCGGGTCGAGCTCGATCGCGCGCTTCATCGCGGCGTAGGCCTCGTCGTGCCGACCTACGGCTTCGAGGTACCAGGAGTAGTCGTAGTGGGCTTGGCCCAGGCTTGGATTGAGATCCAGGGCCCTCCGAAGCTCGGCGGCAGCGCCCTCGAGGTCCCAATCCCAATAGAGCTTGTTCTCGGCCAAGGCCAGGTGCGTCTCCGGCAGCGTCTCCCCCAGCTCGAGCGCTCGCTTGGCCGCGGCGCCCGCGCGTACAAAAGCATCCGGGAGCCTCTCGTGGCCCAGCAAGCTGTAGCCGAGCGCCAACCCCGCATGCGCGAGCGGATCCGCCGGGTCCTTCTCGACCGCCTGCTGAAGGAACGCCAGACCCTTCTCGAACCCTTCCGGCGTGAACTTGTTCAGGTGATACCTGCCCTTGAGATAGAGCTCGTAGGCCTCGGGGTTCACGCTCCGGGTTCTGACGAGACGCGACCGCTCGGCCGGGGTGAGCTTGACCTCGATCCGGTCTGCGATCGCGCGGGCCACGTCGCTTTGGAGCGCGAGGATGTCCGTCAGCCGGCGGTCATAGCTTTCAGCCCACAGGTGGTGGTCGGTCACCGCGTGGATGAGCTGCGCGGTCACGCGCAGGCGCTCGCCGACTCGGAGCACCGAGCCTTCGACCACGCCATCGACGCCAAGCTCGCGCGCGATCTCCGGAAGTGGTTTGCGCGCGTCCTTGTAACGCATCGCCGAGGTGCGCGAGATCACCTTGAGCGCGCCGATCTTCGAAAGCTCGGTGGTGAGCGCTTCGGTCATCCCGTCGGCCAGATATTCCTGCTCCGCATCGCCCGAGAAGTTCTGGAGCGGCAGCACCGCCAGCGAGCGGACCCGCGGGGGCCCGCCCGCGATGCGGCTCCTGAGCCAGGTCCGAAACCCGCCCAGGTTCATCGCCACGGACAGAGCCGCCAGCGCGATCAGGCCCGTCCACCCAACCATCCGCCGCGAGAGCGCCGCACGCGGCAGATGGACGAGCGTATCGGCGATCGACAACATGCTCTGCGGCGTCGACGCGGAGATGCGCCGCAGCTCTGCCGCGAGCTGCCGGGCGGACGCGTATCGGTTGTCGGGCTTTTTCTCCAGGCACTTCAGGATGATGCTCTCCAGGCGAGGAGATAGATCCGGGCTGGACTGGCGCGGCGGGTCGGGCGGCTTGTGCAGGATGTCGTCGGCCAGGCGCGCGGAATGACCCTCGAGAAAGGGGCGGCGGCCCGTGGCCATCTCGTAGAGGACGCACCCGAGCGCGTACACGTCGCTGCGGGCGTCGACTTCCTCGGCCCGAACCTGCTCCGGAGCCATGTAGGGGAGCGTGCCCATGACCCTGCCGATGCCGGTCAAACCGTCGGTGGTCCTGTCTTCGCTCAACTGCGGGAGCAGCTTGGCTAGGCCGAAGTCGAGAACCTTGACGCGCCCGTCGACGGTCACGAAGACGTTGGCGGGCTTGATATCTCGATGCACGATCCCCTTGGCGTGTGCCGCCGCGAGCGCGGCCGCGATCTGCAGGCCGATGTTCACCACCGACGCGGCCGGCATCGGATGTCCGTCGATGCGCTGCCGGAGCGTCTGTCCTTCCAGCAGCTCCATCACGATGAAGGGCCGCTGCTGGTGCTGGCCGATCTCGTGAATCGTGCAGATGTTGGGGTGGTTGAGCGCGGCGGCGGCCCGCGCCTCGCGCTGGAAGCGCTCCACCGCTTCGCCGTCGGCGGACGTTTCCTCGGGAAGAAACTTGAGCGCAACCTCGCGGCCGAGCTCCACGTCCTCGGCGCGGTACACGACACCCATGCCGCCGCGGTCGAGCTCCGCCACGATCCGGTATTGGGAGAGCGTCTGCCCAATCATCGGGGGCTACCGAGGCAACGATACCTCTTCGGGCTCTTTGTGCGGCGGCGCTGTGCGCGGCCGCGGGGCTTAGACGGCGACCGCCAGGTCCGGCGCCGGCGACGCGATCTCGACGAGAGCCTGCGCCCGCTCGGCGGTCTCAACGAGGACCAACGCCGGTTCCTGGTTGAAAGCTGCCTGGACCTGCGCTCCTTCGTCGATGCGCAGGCGCACGGCGGTGAAGCGGCCCTCGGCCTGAGCGGTGGCACCGAAGACCAGGCGCTGGCAGTCGATCTCGCCGTTGAATGCGCCGGCGATCTCCGCGCTCGGGGTCACCAGTTTTCCCTTGACGCGAGCTCTTTCCGTGATGCGGACGAGACCGGTCGCCCGGATCTCGCCGTCGAACTGGCCGTCGATCGTCACCTGCTCGGTCTCCAGCAGCCCAGCCAAGCACGAGCCTGCCGCGACTACGCTTTCCATCTGCAATCTCCCCTCCCTGTTCGATCTGGTCGCGGCAAACAGCAATCCGCGTGCCTGCGCGCTTTGAGCCTCCTTCAAGGGCTTCCCGGAAACAGCGTCTCGATTCGCGACAGAACGCGTCCAGTCTATGGACGCACCCGGAGAATCACGCCGCGCACCCGACCACGACCGTGTGCGGTCCGGTGGGAACTGCGTGGCCGGTGACGTCGGCGAAGCCGGCCGCAGCGTACATCTTCTCGAGGTCGTGAAGCGTGTAGGCATCGCCTGCCGCGGTGGTGGCGAGCATCGTCAGGCTGAAAGAGGCGGCCATCGGGGGCGACACACGGTCCTCGTTGGGCACGAACTCCAGTGCCGCGACGCGACCGCCGGGCTTGAGCGAGGCGCGCACCTTCTTCAGGAGAGTGATGCACGTCGGTGGGTCGAAGTGGTGCAGGAAGTTGGTGAGCAGCGCGATGTCGTAGGGCCCGCCATACTCGACCTCAAAGGCGCTGCCGGCCCGCGTCTCGTAGCGGTCTCGCACGCCCGCCTTCTGGGCGTTGGCGCTCGCCACCTCGAGGACCGCGGCCCAGTCGACCGCGACGATGCGGGCTTCCGGATTCTGCTTCGCCACCTCGATACCGAAGAGCCCATGACCGGCTGCGATGTCCAGCACCGACACCGGACCCTGCTTTCCGTCCAGCACGATCGAGCCGAGCGGCGCGGCCATCGGGGCCATCATCGGGGCCATGCTGTGGGCGAACTCGATCCAGGCCGGGTTGTTCGGTTCCACCGATCCCTGGCCGGGAAGCACCGTGCGTCCGGTGCGGACGATCTCGGCGAGCCGGTCGAACGGCTCCTGGACCATCGGGTTGCCCAGGAACCGCGCGGTCGAGGCGACGCTTGTCGGTGAACGCGGGTCGAGGAAGAGCGCGCTGGTCGGCGTATGCCGATAGCTGCCGCCCGACTTGCTCAATAGCCCGATCACGGTCAGAAAGTCGCACAGGATGCGCGTCCCGCGCTCCGAGGCCGAGCAGCGCCGCGCGATCGAGGCAGTGTCCCCGAGTCCTTCGCCGAGTGCCCGGAATAGGTCCAGCTCGATCGCCGCGCGGAGCGCCGCCGTGCGCTGATAGGCGAACAACGTGTCGAAGACCAGCGCGGGAGAAGGACCTCCAGCCGCATTGTGCTCGGATGACATGAAGCGCCTCCTTGTCCGGAGCGACAAGACCAAGCTCCGGCGAAACTGGAAGTCTAAGCGCATCCTGACGGCTGCTGTGCACGGCGCCCGCGCCCTAAGAGGCGCGTACTCTCAAAGTCGCGGAGGGACGCATCGCTGTCGGACGACGCAGGCTCCAGCCGACATTGACGTGCGCCGTGGCATGAGCGTAAGGTCCGTCGGATTCTAGAAAAGCGGGTGAGGCCGCGGGCGCGGGTGAGGCGCCATGGCGTGGCTTCCCCGCAGTAGCGGCGGATTCGCGGGAATCGCAGTCGGGAGGTCACCTTCGTGAGCTGGCGCCGGTGGTTTGGGCGGGACGCGGGTGCGGGCACGCCTGTGCCGTCCGGGACACAGCCCGCCTCCATCGGCTTGCTGGCGGCTACAACTCCGAGCACACCAGCGCGGATCGGACGCTACGAGGTCGTCCGCAAGATCGGCCAGGGCGGCATGGGCGTCGTCTACGCGGCGCGCGACGAGCGGCTGCGCCGCA
>CAZVOI010000375.1:0-3289 GCA_964628275.1 uncultured Acidobacteriota bacterium
GGCAGCAGCCTGAGCTTCGATGCCGGCGGCCTGCTGGCGAGCGCCGGGATCCGCGTGGCGTTCTGAGGGCATTGTTTTCTAGGGGTTGTGGTCGTAGCCTTGTGCCTGTACTCACCACCTCAGGGGATCAAATGCGCAACGTATTCCGTTTCGCCTGCTGTGCGGCCTTCGTTCTGGGGTTGGCCCAGGGCACCGCCGCGCAAACTGTCGCTTCGGATCCGGAACTGGCCCGGGGGCTGCAACAAGTCGAAGAAGGGGACTTCCCGACGGCGATCCGTACGCTCGGGGCGGTCGTGCAGCGGTTGAAGGAGAAGGGTGGAACGCCCGAGAACCTCTCGCGCGGATATCTCTACCTGGGGATCGCACACTTGAGCCTCCGCCACGAGGCAGAGGCGCGCGCGGCATTCATCGGCGCCCAGGAATCCGACCCGAAGCTGAGACTCAGCCGCTCGGAATTCTCGCCTCGGGTGGTCGAGGCCTTCGAGCAGTCGCGGCGTGGCGGGGCCGCCGCGTCCTCCAGCCTTCCCGCGGCGACGCCGAGCCCGACGCCGAGAGCCACGAAGGCGATGGCCTCGGTGATGATCGAGGCCGCCAAGCAGGGCGACTTCCCCGCGGTCCGGCACTTGCTCACGGAGGATCCCTCGCTGCTCAACGAGAAGGACGCCGCGTTCGGCGCCACGTCTTTGCATTGGGCCGCGCTGCGGGGCCGCCCGGCGATCGTGGCATTGCTGCTCGCGCAGGGCGCCGACGTGACGCTCAAGAACCGAGAAGGCGAGACGCCGCTTCAGGTGGCCGAGCGCGCCAAGCAAGCGGAGATCGTGCGGCTCCTGAGCTCGACAGCAGGCCCGGCGCCGCGCGCCGAGGCCGGGAACATCCACGAGGCGGCCAGGACCAACGACGTCGAGCGCCTCCGCAAATTGATCGCGGAGACCCCGGCGCTGATCAACCAGCCGGACGCGGCCTTTGGCGCGACGCCACTACACTGGGCCGCGCTCCGAGGCCACGCCGAGGCGACGAAGCTGCTGCTCGCGCAAGGCGCCAACGTCAACGCCCGCAACAAGCAAGGCGAGACGCCGCTGCAAGTGGCCGAGCGAGCCAAGCACAGCGCGGTAGTGCAACTGCTGAAGGGCGCGGCCGCGCCGATCCAGGAGCTCGTGGACGCGGTCAGGGATGGCGAGATCGCCAAGCTCAAGCAGCTCATCTCGGAGAATCACGGCCTGCTCAACCAGAAGGATCCGCGCTTCGGCGGCACGCCGCTGCACTGGGCCGCGCTCAAGGGCAATCCGGAGATCGTCGAGTACCTCATCTCACAAGGCGCCGACAAGGGCGCCATCAACCAGAACGGCGAGACGCCGCTGCAGGTGGCGGAGCGCGCCAAACGAAACACGGTGGTCGCGCTGCTGCAAGCGCGGACCGGCGCCGCCGCCGGGGACGCTGGCGCCCTGATCGAGGCCGCCAAGCGCGGCGACGTCGCTGCGTTGCGGCGGCTCGTCCCGAGCAACCCGAAGGCGATCGACGCCAAGGACGCCAGCTTCGGGGCCACGCCGCTTCATTGGGCGTCGCTGCGCGGACACGCCGAGGCCGTGGAGTATCTGGTGACGCAAGGCGCGGACGTGCGGGCGAGGAACGTAGCCGGCGAAACGGCGCGCGAGGTGGCGGAACGCGCTGGACGCGCCGACATCGCCCGCATCCTGAGCCGGGCCGGCTCGTAGCCGGCACTCCGAGGGCCCGATGATCTGCCCCAGTTGCGGCTCGCAGAATGGCGACGCCGAGCGGTCTTGTTTCACCTGCGGCCAGATCTTTCCGTCGGCGCCTTCGCTGGTGAAGGGCTCCGTCGTCGCGGGCCGGTACGAGATCCTGCGCCCGCTGGGGCGCGGCGGCATGGGCATCGTGTACCAGGCCCACGACCGCGTCCTCGACGAGAAGGTGGCCCTCAAAGTCCTGCGGTCGGAGGTCGCGCAGGATCCGGACATGGCGCGGCGCTTCCGATCCGAGATCAAGCTCGCCCGGAAGATCACGCACGGCAACGTGTGCCGGATCCACGACTATGGCGAGGATGGGTCGATCGGCTACATCGCGATGGAGCTGGTCGAGGGGCTGGACCTGAAGCAGCACTACACCCAGCACGGGCCGCTCTCGACGCCCCAGGCGCTCGGGGCGGCCATCCAGATCGTCGAAGGTCTGCAGGCGATCCACGACGCCGGCGTCGTGCATCGCGATCTCAAGACCTCCAACGTGATGCTGGACAAGAACGGACGCGTGCGCTTGATGGACTTCGGGATCGCCAAGCAGGTCGACGGGGCCACGCAAGGGGCGACGGCAATCGGTCACATCCTCGGCACGCCGGAATACATGAGCCCCGAGCAGGCGCGCGGGCTCAAGCTCGACTTCCGCAGCGACATCTACTCGATGGGCATCGTCATCTACGAGATGCTGAGCGGTCACGTGCCTTTCCGCGGCGACACACCGATCGCCACGATCTTTCTCACCATCGAGCGCGCCCCGGACTTGGAGGGGGAGGGGGCGAAAGGGATCCCGGCCCAGCTGGTTCCGATTCTCGGCAAGGCGCTGGCCAAGGAACCCGCCGAGCGTTACGCCTCAGCTCTGGAGCTGGCCGCGGCGCTCAAGACGGTCTACAGCCAGTTGTTCCCGGGGGCCCCGCTGGGCGCCGCCCTGCATTTGACGCCGGAGGCGGGAGCCACACCGGCGAGGGCCGCGTCGCTGCTCGCCGACGACGCGTTGGAGGGAACGATCGCCACCGGGAGCGGGATGCCAACAGCGCCCCGGGCGGCGCCGACTCCGCGGCCGGCGCCGAAGCTGGCGGCAACCGTTTCGACACCCACGCCCACCGCGAAATGGAAGGAAGCGCGGGCAGCGCCTCCGCCGCCGCCGCCGCTCGTCGTGCCACCTGCGCCACGGTTGACCAAGAAGACCGCGCCTCAACGGCGGCCCGGGCCGGCGGCGCGCAGCGTCGGCCCGTGGCTGCTGCTCGGTTCGCTGGTAGTGATCGTGACTCTCGGCTCAGCCGGACTGTTCCTGAGGGAAGTCATGAATCCGACGCCGGGGGAGGCTTCTCCTTCGCCGACGGCTCCGCCGCCCGACACGATCGTCACGCCTCCGCCGCCCCGACCCACGGCCGAGCCCACGTCGACGCCGGTCACCCCAACGCCCGAGCCCACGGCCACGCCAACGGTCCGGCCGATTCCGACTCCCACGCTCCGCCCGACGCCGCCTCCGACGCCCACGCCCACCCCAACACTCCGCCGGACGCTTACACCCACGGCGCCCG
>CAZVOI010000376.1:0-2708 GCA_964628275.1 uncultured Acidobacteriota bacterium
TTGACCGCTGTTGTAGCTGGTGATGCCCGAGACCTGCCAGCCGTTCAGCAGGCCGCGCAGGACGAGGTTGCCTTTGGCGCCGATCGGGTCGGGCAGGAGGACGTTGTAGGACGCGTTGAAGATGTGGGTGCGGTCCCACCAAGGGATGCCATAGCTCCGGTTACGGGCGTCAATGGGGTCGAGGACGGCGTAGTCCGCGGCGGTAGTTCCCAGGACCTTGCTGAACGTGTAGTTGACGAAGTACTGGACTCGTGTCCCCGAACGCGAAAGGGTCGCCTGAAGGGCGTTGTAGTGCGACACCGCCTCGTACTGCCACCACCACGAGCCCTGCGAGTAGGCCGGGTAGTTCCGGAAGGTCGCGGCCACCGATTCGGCGAGGGCCACCCGGTGGAGCGGGTTGTCGAGGTCTGCGTTGCCCACGGTGCCGGTGAGGGTCCCGGGCTTGATGAAGTTGGCGATCTTGCGGTCCGGCTGGTGATCGGCGCGGTTGCCGACGTAGGCTGCTTCCAGGGTCTGCTGCCAGGGCAGACGCTTGGCCACGCCCAGGCTCCAGTTCCAGGTTCGGGGCAAATGGACGGACCGGGCATCGGGCGAGTTGACCCAACTCGCGGACAGCCGGGAGTAAGGGTCGAGGGTCGGCAGGCTCGAGAAGGTGAGGCCCCCGTCCACGTCGAAGGTGTTGGCGCTGGTGTTGAACATGTTCGGGGGCGATTGCTGGATGAAATACTGGAAGTTGCCGTTGGGCCGGTTGTAGAAGAGGCCAGACCCGCCTCGGACGACCAGGTCTCCATTGCCGGACACGTCCCACGCGACGTTGAGCCTGGGCATGAGCGCCACCCCGGGACTCGGCGTCATGCCCTTCGGGATCTCGCCCCGTTTGGCGAGGAGGACGCCGTTCGGCCGCTGCGGATCGCGGTCGATGAAAGCACCTTGGTTGGGATCGTAGGCCGAGGGCTCGAAGCGCAGGCCCAGGGAGTTCAGCTCTTGGTTGTTCGTGAGCTTGGCCACGCGCAGGCCGGCTTCGATGGTCAGGTTCCGGCGCGCTTTCCAACTGTCCTGGACGAAGCCCTCGAGGTTCCAGAATCGCCATTCCCCGCGCGGGACGGTCGTCGTCTGGTAGACGGCGGCGGGCCGCCCCACTAAGAGGTCGCCGTAGTCGTTGCCGGTGCCGCCCGGAATCCAGGTGCTTCCGAGGTTGAAGAAGCCCTGGGGGTTGCTGTCGAAGTTCTGCTGCTTCTCGCCCCGCTCGACGAACACGCCGAGCTTGAGGGTGTGCGCGTTCATCACCTTGGTGAGGCTGTCCGCCAGGGACAGGCTGTCGTTGTGGGCGTAGACCGGCATGACGCCCGGGGGACCGAAGCCTCCGAGGGTGTCGCTCCAGAACTGGAGCGAGGCCTCGTCGAGGTGGTTGTCGAACGAGCCACGGTATCCCTCGAGGCCCAGGGCGGAGAGGGTCATCTTGGAAGGGTCCTTCCAGTCGTTGTCGAGCTTCAGGCGGCTCCCGCTCAGGATGACCTCGTTGGTGAGGCTCGGGCTCAGGACGCTCGTGACGTTGGCGGAGATCGACCAGGACTTGTTGTCTCCCTGGACCGGACTCGGCAGCTCGTAGGTCGACCAGCCGCCCCAGATCCCGCGCGCCCACTCCTGCTTTTCCCGTTCCAGCGCGAGGCGCACGTAAGCGTGCGTCTTCTCCGTCGCGTTCCAGTCGAGGCGGGTCACGAGCTGCCAGCGGTTCACGGGCTGGGGCCGGTTGAAGGCGTAGTTGTAGCGGTTGTCGGGATCGGTGTGGTTCGGCCGCGGGTACATGTTCAGGATGGCCCGGCCGTAGCGGTCCATGTAGGGCCGCAGATCGTTCCCCGGTGCAGTCTCGCCCTCTCCGGGGAAGCCCGCGGGAATCGTGACCAGCGATGGCTGGGCGAGGTTCTGGCCCGAGCCCGCGAGGAGCTCGCTGAAGTCGCCCTCCCGCTGCTTCAGGGTCGGCACCACTCCCAGCGAGGTTCCCGGGTCGATGATCTGGCGCTGGACCTCGAAGCCCACGAAGAAGAAGAGCTTGTCGCGGTTCCTGTTGAAGCCGGTCCCGGGAATGAGCACGGGGCCCGAGAGGTTGAAGCCAGGGTACTGGTAGTTGCTCTCCGGCCGCGGGATGTCGTGCCCGGTGTTCGAGCGGTCGTTGGCCGCGAAGCGCCAGTTGCGCCAGTAGTCGTAGAGGGAGCCGTGAAAGGACGACGCGCCGCCCTTCGTCACCGCCGTGACCTGAACGCCGGAGGTGCCGTACTGCGCGGCGTAGTTGCTGGTCTGGATCTTGACCTCGTCCACCATGTCCGGGTTGATGTTGACCATCACGCTGCTGTTGCTGCCGAAGTCGATGATCTTCGAGCCGTCGAGCACCGGGCTGATGGTGGTGCCCCGCGTGCCGTTCACGCTGGTCGTGAAGAAGTCGTTGGCGCCACCGCCGAAGCCCACCGTCTCGTAGTTCGCGTTGTCGGTGACCACCCCGGGCAGGATGCGCAGCAGCTCCAGGGCCCCGCGGCCGACGAGGGACAGGTTCTGTATCTGTTCCGCGGTGATCGTTCCCTCCCGAATCAGTCGCTCTACTTCTGCGAGAGGAACTCGGACGGTGCGGCCGAATCGGATGTGGCCGATCGTGCGAGCGGCGATCCGCTCCCCTGGCGCTCGTGGGGGCGACGTAGCCTTAGCGGGATGAACGA
>CAZVOI010000377.1:0-3064 GCA_964628275.1 uncultured Acidobacteriota bacterium
TCTGCTGGCCATCGCCTACGCGTGGGAGCAGGCCACGCGCCTGCGGAAGCCGCCGACGCTCGTGGAGCAGGGCTTGCTCGCCGTGACGCCCGCACGCGAGCCGCGAGCCGGGCGCGCGCCGGGGCGCGACTGACGGCAACGTATTCACTCCTGCAGCGGAAAGGAGTGGTTCGCACCCACATCGGGCCGGAGTCATTGCCGCCCAACTGACGGGCCGCCGCGCGCGCCTCGGCAGGCTGATCCAAGCGCCTGTGGCATAATGCCGCGAAGAACACGTGGTGGAGAGATGCCCGGGCTGCGGGCACGACAGCAGTGGAAGCAGCAAGTTCTGCCCGGAATGCGGCCGCTCGCTCCAGCTTCAAGCGACCGACCCGAAGCAGCCGGCCGAGCCTTCCGTCCCGCCGCCAAGTGAGGTCCCGCTAGAGGACGCCGCGACCGAGGTCGGTGGCCTGGTGAAGCTGCCGATCGAATCGGCGGAGACGATGGACCGGGCGCTCGCTCCGAATACGCCCGCCACCAGTGCCGCCGGCCTGCTGGCCGTGGGGCAGGCATTCGGCGTTCGCTATCACATCATCCGACTGTTGGGCGCGGGCGGCATGGGCGCGGTGTACCAGGCGTGGGACGCCGAGCTCGGCGTCTCCGTGGCGCTCAAGGTCGTCAAGCCGCAGGCCACCGACGACGCCGCCCGCGCACAGGAGCTGGAGCGGCGCTTCAAGCGCGAGCTGCTGCTGGCCCGGCAGGTGACGCACGCGAACGTGGTCCGCATCCACGATCTCGGGGAGATCGACGGCATCAGGTACCTCACGATGAGCTACGTCGAGGGCACCGATCTCTCGAAGCTTCTGGCCAAGGGCAAGCTCCCGCTGGCTCAGGCCCTGAGCATCGCGAAGCAAGTGGCATTCGGGCTGCGGGCGGCCCACCAGGTCGGTGTCGTCCACCGCGACCTCAAGCCCGCCAACGTCATGATCGCCGGCGACGACGCGCTGATCATGGACTTCGGCATCGCGCGCTCGATGTCGAGCGGCACGCTCGGAAGCCAGACGGAGGCCGTGGCCGGCACGCCCGGCAGCCAGGCGGCGGTTGTGGTCGACGCGCACGGGACCCAGGCGGGGGCCGTGGTCGGCACCCTGGCCTACATGGCGCCCGAGCAGGCACGCGGCGAGCAGGTCGACCATCGCGCCGACCTCTACGCCTTCGGGCTGATCCTCTACGACATGCTGCTCGGCCCGTCGCGCTTGGCGAGCGCTTCGAGCGTTGTGTCGGAGCTGAAGAAGCGCATGCAGCGGGGAGTCCCCGACATCCGCTCGGTCGACCCCGAGATCCCCGAGGCCGTCGGGCGCATCCTGTCGCGCTGCCTGGACAATGATCCCGCGGCCCGCTACCAGAAGACGGCCGAGCTGGTCGCCGAGCTGGTAGGCCTGGATGAGAACGGCAAGCCGCTGCCGCTCGTGCGGCGCCTGACGCCGCGCCTGATGGCGGCGAGCGCGGTCCTCGTGATCGCGATGCTCGTCGGCACGTATTTTCTGACGCGCCGCGCGGTTGCGCCGCCGAAACAACACGAACCCGTTTCGGTTTTGATCGCGGACTTTCAGAACGGCACCGGCGATCCAACGTTCGACCGCACGCTGGAGCCGATGCTCAAACTCGCCTTGGAAGGGGCAGGCTTCATCAGCGCCTACGACCGGAGCGGAATCAGCCGGAGCCTCGGCGTGCGGCCCCCTGAGAAGCTGGATGAGCGGGCGGCGCTGGAGATCGCGGTCAAGCAGGGGCTTGGCGTGGTTCTCTCCGGTGCGGTGGACCGTCAAGGCAGCGGGTATGGGGTTTCGGTCAAAGCGACCCACGCGGTGACCGGGAACGTGATCGCCAGCGCCAAGAACAGAGCCTCCAGCAAAGACCAGGTGCTGGGTGCTGCAACGAAGCTGGCGAGCGAGGTGCGCGAGGCGCTCGGCGACGACACGTCAGACTCCGACAAACGCTTCGCCATGGAAACTCTGTCGGCCACGTCTTTGGAAGTGGTACGTGACTATGCGGCGGCGGCGCAGGCCATGTCCGACAGCCGGTTTGAAGAGGCGCGACAGAGCTTCTCGAAGGCGGTCGCCCGGGATCCGAAATTCGGTCTCGCCTACGCAGGCATGGCCATTGCCTCGCGCAACCTGGACAAGCAGCAGGATGCCGAGCAGTTCATCAAGGAAGCCGTCCGTCACGTTGACGGCATGACGGAGCGCGAACGGTACCGAACGCGCGGCCTCTTCTACATGGTGACCGGCGACCATCAGCAATGCGTAAAGGAATTCGGCGATCTCATCGCCAGGTATGCGGCTGACGCATCGGCACGCAACAACCTCGCCCTGTGCTTGACGTATCTGCGAGACATGCCCAGGGCCCTCGACGAGATGCGGCAAGTCGTCAAGATCCTGCCGAAGCGTGCGCTCTACCGGGTAAACCTGGCGCTATACGCAGATTACAACGGCGATTTCCAGATCGCGGAACAAGAAGTGCGAGCGATGCAGGAGCCGGGGTTGTTTGGCCTGCTTGCCCTGGCCTTTTCCCAACTGGGACAGGGCCAGTTGCCTCAGGCGATTGAAACCTTCCAGGCGCTTGGAAAGATAGACGCGCTGGGTGCCTCCTACGCGGCTTCCGGCCTCGGCGACCTGGCACTGTATGAAGGCCGTCTCTCGGACGCCGCGCGGGTTTTTGCGCAAGGCGCCGCTGCGGACCTGGCGTCCATGGACACCGACAGAGCCGCGAACAAGTTCGCCGCGCTCGCCTATACCCAACTCCTACGGCAACAGAAGGCCGCAGCCATCACTGCTGCCGAAAAGGCCCTGGGGAACAGCAAAGCCGTGAAGATCCGATTCCTCGCGGCGCGCGTGTTCGTCGAGACGGGCGACCTGGCCAGGGCGCGAGCACTCGCGGCGGGCCTCGCCGCCGAGCTCCAGGCCGAGCCTCAGGCATATGCCAGGATCGTTGACGGTGAAGACGCGCTGAAGAATGGGGACGCGCGCCAGGCGATCAAAGCCCTGACCGAGGCCAACACTCTCCTCGACACGTGGATGGGCCACTT
>CAZVOI010000378.1:0-14164 GCA_964628275.1 uncultured Acidobacteriota bacterium
CCCCAAGATCGACGCCGAGTACTGTTTCGCCGAGGGCGCCAACGTCGTCCGGAGCGGCGGCCAGGTCAAGTTCGCGGGCGTTCAGACTCTCGAGAAGATTCCGCGAGCCATCGAGCTCACCGCGCGCGGCGTGTCCGGCCACGCCTCCGTCCCGCTTCGCGCCAACGCGGTCGTCCGCCTATCGGCCGCAGTCGCGAAGATCGGCGCCTGGAAGCCGGAGATCCGCCTCAACGACACCACGCGCGCCTACTTCACTCGGCTCGCCAGCGTCACCACCGGCGAAGAGTCGGCACGGTACCGGGCCGTGGTCTCGGGCGATCGCAACGCTGTTGAGACGGTGGACGAGTGGTTCCTGTCGAACGAGCCGCGCACCGCCTCGACGCTCCGCACCTCGGTGTCGCCGACGATTCTGCAAGGCGGGTACCGCGTGAACGTGATCCCCTCCGAGGCGAAAGCGACGCTCGATGTGCGCGCCCTCCCCGACGAGGATCCCGCGAAGTTCCTGGAGGTCGTGCGGTCCGTGATCGGAGACCCGAATGTCGAGGTCGCCTACGCGTCCCGTGACGTTCGCCCGTCGTTCGCCCCGACGCGTCTCGACGGAGACGCGATGGTCGCGATCGAAGCCGCGGTGACGAGGAACTACAACACCACGACGATCCCGATGATGAGCACGGGCGCCACCGACATGGCGTATCTGCGCGCCAAAGGCATGCAGTGTTACGGCATAGGCCCTGGCCTCGACGCCGAGGATGGACCCAAGGGCTTTGGCGCGCATTCCGACCAGGAGCGGATTCTCGAGGCCGAGCTCTACCGCTTCGTCCGCTTCCAGCACGACATCATCGAATCGCTGGCGAAAGCTCGTTAGCTTCAAGCGCTCCGGCTGGCCTAGGTTCAGGATCGAGCCTGCCATGTCCGAGGATCGCGACGAAGATGGAGCACCGCGAGGACCACGACGACGTGGTCTGTCACGCGGAAGTAGACGGCGTACGGAAACGTGTGCAGCAGTGCACGCCGCACGTCCGTTGACACCAGCGGAAACTGCAGCGGGCTGTCGCGCAGCCGGTTGAACAGATGATCCGCCGCGTCGAGGAACCGGAATCCCAAACCCCGCTTCTGATCCTCGTACCACGACGTGGCGCGGTCGAGATCCGACTCCGCGAGCGGTCGGACGATCCACCGCCGCGGCATGCAGGCTAGCGCTGGCGCAGCTTGTCGCGAAGTCGATCCCGCACGACGTCCCAGCTCTCGCCGGCGTCGGGGGTCGCTTCGTAGTCCTTGAGGCGTTCGTCCAGCACGTCTCGGTGCCAGTCAGGTACGGGCACTTGATCGGGCGTTGCAGCGATGCGTTCCCACAACGACTGCACGTAGTCGATCTGTTCTTCGACGCTGAGTTCGTCGAATCCAGGCGGCGGGATGGCAACCGGCTCGGGCATGTTCACGTCCTGTGCAGGATCGCATTCGAGTATAGCGGATGCCCAGTGACAAGTAGGGTGCGTCCTGGCCATCACGCAAGTGCACACACGAGCAGGTCCGACTGGTACACCTTGCTGTAGACGGCGCACAATGCTGCTTACAAAGGTGCGCCTTGCCGTAGCACCGCCGCCCGCGTGACCTTGGCAATGGATGGCGTCCCACATTGCCGCATGGTGAGCGTCAGCTCCGCCCGCAGGATCTCGAGTACACGTTCGACGCCCTCCTGACCAAACGCCGAGAGCCCGTAGACATACGGCCGACCGATCCCCACAGCGCGGGCACCGATGGCGAGGGCTTTGTAGATGTCGCTGCCGCGGCGGAATCCACCATCGACGAAGACAGGAATCCGGCCGCGCACGGCGTCCACGACTTCGGGAAGGATGTCGATCGTTCCCCGGCCGGTTTCCGTCGCGCGGCCACCGTGGTTCGACACGATCACGCCATCGGCGCCATGTTCCAGCGCGAGTGTTGCGTCCTCGGCGGTATCGATGCCCTTCAGCAGCAACTTCATACTGGTCATCTTCTTCAAGCGATCCACGTAGGTCCAGTCGGCGTAGGGGGGATTCATCTCGCCGCTCAGTCCCGCAAACATGGGCCTCGTGCGATTCCGCAGCGTGGTCGAACCGCCAATCGGCGGCGTTACGTGGCACGACATGCAGTCGCGGGCGTCCTGCCGGGCGAGACGCGCCGTGGTCTCCGCGTTGCGCCCGGTCAGGAGATCGATGGTCCACGCGAGCACGGGGCATCCCGCAGCTTCCGCACGCTTGACCATTCTCTCTGTATCCGACCAATTGGTTGGGATGTAGAGCTGATACCAGGGAGGCGTTCCCAGTGCTTTCGCGACGTCTTCGACCGAAGTGGACGCGACGGTCGAAAGCATCTGCATCGCCCTCTGCGCCTTGGCCGCGCGTGCCGTGGCCAATTCTCCCTCGGGGTGAAACGCCCGCTGGCTGCCGACGGCGCTGACGTAAATAGGCATGTCCCATGTCGCGCCGAAGACGTCGATCTCGAGGTCAGCCCTGGTTACATCGACCAGACGCCGGGCGCGCAATTGATAGCGCGAGAACGCCTCACGATTCATGCGCAGCGTCAGGTCGTCATCCACTCCTCCCGCCAAATAGCCCCAGTGCGCCGGCGGAAGAGCTTTGCGCGCCAAGGGTTCGAAATCCATCACGCTCAAGGCGTCCTTGGCGCGGGCGATGGCAGACGCCGAGTCTTGTGCGAAGGCGCGCGCGGCGAAAGGGCTGGCCGCCAGGAAACGCAGGAACTCGCGGCGACGGCGGGAGATGCTGCTCATGGCTCGTCACTCTATCTCCCGTCCGTCTGAGCGTGTGGGAACATGCGGCGTGGACCGGGTCTATCTGTGAAGCTTGGCAACCGCATGAAGCCGAAGCGCGTCGTCGTCACCGGGCCGGAGTCCACGGGCAAGACGACGCTGGTGGCCGAGCTCGCCGCGAGGTTTGGGGCGCGCGCGGTGCCCGAGTACGTGCGGGTCTATCTCGAGGGCCTGCCGCCTCGCGAGCCGCCCTCGCTTGTTTTCTACGAGGAGGTTGAGACGATCGCGCGCGGTCAGATCGCCGCCGAGGACGAGGCGGCCCAGGCGGGCGGCGTCCTGATCATCTGCGATACCGACCTCCTCTCGACGCGGATCTACTCGGATCACTACTTCGGACGTTGTCCCGAGTGGATCGCTCGTGCGGCGCGGACGCGACGCTACGACCTGCATCTCCTGCTCGACGTCGACCTTCCCTGGGCGCCGGATCCGATGCGCGATCGGCCCCAGGGCCGTCGGGAAATGCTGCAGGCCTTCGAGGCGGAACTCGCGGCGGCTGGGCGCCGCGTGGTCCGCGTGAGCGGCGTCGGCCGCGTGCGCTTTTCGATGGCCGAGGCGGCGGTGGTCGAGCTACTCGTCTGATTTCTTGTTGAACAACTTCTTGAAGAAGCCGCCACCGGGCGGCGGCGTCGCTTCTGCGCCGCCCAACTCGTTCAACGCGAGGGCGGCCTCGTCGTAGTCGGGCTTCAGCTCCACGGCCTTCTTGTACATCGCGGTGGCGCGGCTCTTCAGCCCGCCGCTGCGATAGATGCCGGCGAGAAGAAAGTACGCTTCCGCATTGTTTGCGTCGCCCGAAACGGCCTTCTGCAGCTCATCCTCCGCGCGCTTCACCCATTTGGGGTTCTTGAGATAGGCCTTGGCGATCAATACCTGGGCGCGTGAGGTCAGCCGCGACTTGGGGATATCCGCGTCGGTGAGGAAAGGCTCGAGCGTCTGGATGACGTCCCAGAACTTGTCCTGAATCAGCAGTCGATCGGCCTGTTTCATCGCGACTCCGAGAAGCTGCGCCTGGGTCGCCGGGTCCCTCTCCTTGCGGGGCTCGGGCGGCGGCGGCTCGGGCGTCTTCGCCTCGGCGCCAGCCGTGGAACGCTGCGCCGCGGGTGTCTGGAACATCGATCCGGATCGAGTCGAGCCCAGTCGTTCTTCGTACTGCCCGCGGCTCTTCGGGTTCCGCAGCGTCTCGTAGGCCTGGCCGATCCGGATGAAGACGGCCTCGATCTGGCTCGCGAGGTCGGCCAGCGACGCGTCGTGCTGGGTATCTGGATGGAAGCGCCTGGCGAGACGGAAATAGGCTTCCTTGACCTGGGTCTCGTTGGAGGCCCGCGGAATGCCGAGGATCTCGAAGTGATTTTGCGTCTTGAGGCCGTCGAACATCAGGGCGATCTCCTGGCGCCGGCTCCGCTTGCCGTCGTCCTTCGCCTCGGCGGTCGGGGCTGGCGGCGCGGCCGGCGGCGTAGCTGGCGCGGGGGACACTGGCTTGGGAGCGGGTGGCGAAGGCGCGGCCTGCGTTGGCTCCGGATTGGGCAGCGTCCTGAACGTTTCGGTCTTGCCGCGCACCTGTCGTTTCTTGGGCGGATCCGGCAGGTATTCCACGATCCCCGTGCACAACAGCCCGAACAGGCTCTTCTCGGCTTCCGGCGTGCTGACCGGGGAGAGCTCGAACACCTCGTGGGCCGAGAGCGTGCCGTCGACGCGTGACAACAGGAAGCCGTCGACGGGACTGAGCGCTATCTTCTGGAAGCGCAGCAACGGATCGTTGGAGAGTTGCAGCACGCGGTTGGTATCGCCGAGCGCGTAGCGCACGACGTCGGGGTCCTGGACGCAGCGCACGGCCTCCAGGATCAGCTCGCCGGTGCTGAGCCGCTGCGTGACGTCTTCAACTCCCGGCAACTCGGCATCGGGCTGCTCCTCGAAGCTGTAGCTGCCGTCGTGCCACGAAAAGACCTTGACCAGCACTTCACGCACGTGTAACGCCAGCGCCTCCTCGATCTTCTCCTTGGTCATCAGGCCCAATTCGAGCAAGACCTCGCCGAGGCGCTTCTTTTCCTCGGCCATCTTGGCGACGCAGCGCTCTTGGTCGGTCGCGCTCAAGAGGCCGTTCCGCTGGAGCAAGTTGGTCAAGTGGTCGCTGGGCACGTTGGTGGAGGCGTGCGAGATGTGGCCGCGGCGGAAGCCCACGCTGCGCTCTTCGGTTCCGCGCACGAAGCGCGCCGGCCCGCTCTTGCGGCCGACGTAGAGGTCGCGCAAGAAACCCGGCAGCACGCCTTCGGAGAGGGTGCCTTGCATTCGCGGGTCGAATCCTAACGGGAAACGGGCGCGCAGGGCAGCGCGCGCGCGCCGCTCGCCCGGAGTTAGCGCTTCTTGGGCAGCGTCTTCAGGTCGATCGCGTTGAAGCGGTGCACCAGCGGGATGTCACGCATCGTCAGCATGCCGGCCGGCGCCGCCAGCAGCTTGGGGATCACGTTCACCACGATCGCCGCCGTGGCGATGTCGCCGGCGACGCCCCCCGAAATCGTCATGTCGATCGGCGGCGCGCCATCGATCAGCACGTGATCGCGGGGCGATTCCGCGCCCACGTACATCTGCAGGTCCAGGCTGATCGCGACCTCGCCGCCACGATAGGCGCGTGCGTGCTGTTTCACGCCGGCGGCGGCCCCAGCCGGGATGCGTAGGAACTCGGTGTCGAGGTCGCGCGGGGCGATCGCCGGCTCGATCGTCTCTTCCACGCGATCCAGCTTCCACCCGAGGCCGGCGGCGATCATGTGGGCCGACTCGGGCAGCCCGACGTGTCGCACGCTGCCTTCGGTGAGCGCGCGCCGGAACTGGGCCAGGTTGAGACCCGCGCCGACCTTGCGTTGCAGCGGCAGTCGCCGCGTGGCGGCATCCACGACGCGGGTGACGGAGACGCGATCCACGCGCGCGCACGGCGCCGTCAGCATCAGCGCCAGCGCGTCCATCGCGTAGCCCGGGTTCACCCCGGTGCCGAGCACGGAGACCTTCTTCTTCTTGGCGGCGCGGTCGATGTCGCGGAAGACCGTCGCGTTCTTGGGATCGGGAAAGCTGAGTTCCTCGCAGGTGGTCACGACGTGCAGCCCGCGTTGGACGAGCGCCAGCACCTGGGCCTTGACTACCTTGGCCGAAGAGGCCGTGGACAGGATGGCCACATCGGCTCTGGTCTTGCGAAGCAACCGCGCCGGGTCTCCATCCACCTTGATGCGCAGCTTCTTGGGCCCGCCCAGGACCGTGCCGAGGTCCTTGCCGGCTTTGTCGGGTGCTATGTCCGTCGCGCCGACAACCTGCAGGCCTTCGGTCTCGAGCACCAGCCTCGCGATTCCAGCCCCGATCGGGCCCAGGCCGACGAGGACGACGCGCGTGCCTCGCGCCATCGCCTAGCGCTCCACCTCGAGGGTTGGGATTTCCTCTTCGGCTTCCGCGGCCAAGATCACGGTGCTCGCGATCGGCAGCAGGCCCGTGTACAGCTTGCCCTGGATCTCGATCAGGACCTCGTAGAAGCCCTCGGCGACCCGCACCAGCCGGCCCTTGGCGCCCTTGGCCCCGAGCACCTCGCTGTAGATTTTGATCGCCCCTTCGCGCTCGATCATGGCATTCCTCCCTTCGCAGACTCCCTATATCGACCCAAGACCCTGGCGCAGCATTTCCAGGCCCGCGTCCGCGTCGCGGGTGGTGACGCTCAGCGGCGGCCGAAAGCGCACCGACTGGACGCCGCACGGCAGCGCCAGCAGGCCGCGCTCGCGGAACGCCTGTAGAGCCTGTTTGCGCCGCTCCGGCGTATCGAGATCGAAGGCGATCAAGAGCCCGCGTCCGCGCGCGTTGCGCACCAGCCCGGAGCGCTCGCGTTCGATCTCGCGCAGGCCCGCGAGCAGCCGATCGCCGACCACGCGTGCGTTCTCGATCAAGTGGTCCTGGTCGATGATCTCCAGGATCCGTGCGAAGCGCACCATGTCGGTGATGTTGCCGCCCCAGGTCGAGTTGATTCGCGAGCGGATCTTGAAGACGTTCTGGGGCTCCTCGTCGACCCTTCCGGCAACCAGGCAGCCGCAGCACTGGGTCTTCTTGCCGAAGGCCAGCGCGTCGGGCGCTATCCCGAAATGCTCGTAGGCCCACATCTTGCCGGTCATGCCGATGCCGGTTTGAACCTCGTCGACGATGAAGAAGCACTGCCGCTCGCGGGCGATGCGCTCCAGCGCTCGCAGGAACTCACCGCGGAAGTGGTTGTCGCCACCCTCGCCCTGGATCGGCTCGATCAATATCGCGGCGATGTCGTCGCCGTGTTCGTCGAAGGCGGCCTTGATCTGGTCGAGCGCCTGCTGCTCCCTGGCGGCCACTTCGCGTTGGGCCTCGTCGTTCAACGGAAAACGCAGCTTCGGATTGTCGACGCGCGGCCACCGGAACTTGGGGAAGAGCTCGGTCTTGACGGGGTCGGTGTTGGTGAGCGACAGCGTGTAGCCTGAGCGCCCGTGGAAGGCTTCCTTGAAGTGGAGGATCTGCTGGCCGCGCTCGCCGGCGATCCCCTTGGCGCGATTGCGCCGTACCTTCCAATCGAAGGCGACCTTGAGCGTGTTCTCGACCGCCAGCGCGCCGCCCTCGATGAAGAAGGCGTACTTGAAGTGAGCCGGCTTGCAGTGTTTCGCGAACGTCTCGACGAACTGGGCGTACTCGATGCTGTAGAAGTCGGACAGCGAGGGCTTCAGTTCGGCCACCCGCAGCAGCAGCTTGCGAAACTCCGCGTCCTTCATCCTCGGGTGGTTGTAACCGAGCGGGTTGGACGCGAAGAAGGTCATGAAGTCCAGGAAGCGACGCTGCGACTTGGCGTCGAAGAGGTAGGCGCCTTCGCTTCGCTCGAAGTCCAGGACTAGGTCCTCGCCGTCGGCGAAGATGTGCTTCGAGAGCACGCCGTGGACCTCGGCCGGGGACAGCGAGGACAGCGTGGTGGAGGCCATTAATCCCTTTTGCTTCAACGGTTTGACCGCCCGCACTCGCGGCCGTTTCGAGGCTCGGTCTGAGATTGCCCCGAGAAATCGCGGGATGTTAGCACACTTGCGCCGAGCGTATAATTCTCGCCCCTTGGGAGGTGCAGTTGTCGATCCCGCCTGACATCGCGTTTCTGAAGGCCTCCGATCTCTTCGAAAACCAGACCGAAGAGGTGCTGCGCGCGGTGATGGCCCAGGGCCAATTCCTGGAGTTCGGGCCCGGCGCCGTAATCTTCCGGCAGGGCGACCAGGGCGACCGCCTGTATCTCGTGAAGAGCGGAGTCCTCGAGGTGATCGCGCAGCCTTCCGACGGCTCGGAGCCGATGCCGGTCGCGTATCTGGGCCCGGGCGAAGTGTTGGGCGAGTTGGCGCTCCTGACCGGATCGCCACGAACCGCGACGGCGCGTTCGCCCGAGCATGTCGAGCTGTTCATGCTCGACAAGCCGGTCTTCCAGGAGCTGATGGGCAGCTTGCCCGCCCTGCCGCGCAACATGTGCCTGGTTCTCGCCAAGCGGCTCGAGGCCACGACACTCAAGATCCCGCGACAGACCGCGAAGCAGCTCCAAGGCAACTTGAAGTTCTTCGACCTCGCGACCGTGATCCAAACCCTGATCGGCTCGCACCAGACCGGCGTCCTGACGGTGTTGCAGGAGCAGGGCAAGCAGAAGTTCGCCGAGATCATGTTCATGAAGGGCAACATCTGCCGGGCCCGAGTCAGGAACCTGTCGGGCGACGACGCCGTCTTCCAACTCTTCCAGGCGCCGCTCGAGGGCGAGTTCTCGTTCACGGGCCGCAACGTCCCCGAGGAAGACGTGCAGACCTCCGACATCACGATGCCGGCGATCTCGCTGCTGATGGAGTCGGTGCGGCTGCAGGACGAACTGCCGGTGCTTCAAACGCGACTCTCCGACCCGAACCGAATCTTCAAGCAGAAGGCCGCGCAACTTCAGTGGGAGGACGCCGACACCGTGGAGCTCGGGGTCTCGGTGTGGTCTCGCCTCAAGAAGGGCGCGTCGCTCAACGACCTGCACCGCGACGTGCCGCGCTGCAGCTATTGGATCTACAAGACGATCGACTCGATGCTGGCCAACGGCCAGATCGAATAGCCGGCCTCGAAAGCGGCTATTTTCTCAGGCTGTCGCGAATCTTCGCCTGGCGTTCCCGGATGTCGGCGTTGGCCTGGTCGATCTCGTCCGAGAGCCGGCTCATCTCCCGCCGCTTGGCCAGGAAGAAGAAGTTCGCGAGCTCCAGAATCAGGCCGCTGACGATCGCGATCCCGATGGCGGTCGTGAAAAGCCCACGCGACAGGCTCTCGTCTCGGAAGCCGATCTGATACACCACGTAGACGACGCCGATGCCGAAGCCATTGGCGCCGATGCCGAAGCTGGCGCGCGCCCGCGCCAGGTCCGTCTCCAGGCCGCGCATGCGCTGTTCGATCGACCTGACCTCGTCCCGCAACGGCCCGACGTCGGCGATGGCCAGCCGAAGGGCTCCGCCAGCGCGCAGGATCTTCAGCGACATGCGACACACGCCGCATTGGATCAGGTCGGCGTCGGCGAAGGAGTTGGGCACCAACACCTCGGCCCGGCAGTTCAAGCACTTGCCCGCGGTGGCGTCTTTGCCCATCTGGGGATGAAGTCAGAATAACACGCCGACTTTTTGGGCAGGCCGACAATCGGTGCGGTGTCCAACGGTTCCGAGGGGCGTGTACCCGAAAAGTGCAGGGAGCTCCTGGAAAAGTTCGACCAGCCTTGTGTAGTATTGGCACACGAACCGTGCCGAGCAAGGCCGACGCCCGCGCCGCAGGCGGCTCCCGCACGGCCGATCAGGCCGAGCGGTTGCGTACGGCCATGTTCCGGATCAGTGAGACCACCGCCGCCGCCAAGAGCCTGCAGGACCTTTATCCTGCCCTCCACGCGATCGTTGGGGAGTTGATGTACGCGCGGAACTTCTACGTCGCGATGCAGGACCCCGACGGACTCCTGCGCTTCCCTTACTTCGCCGACGAGAAGGACTCGACCCCGGCGCCACGGCCCCTGGCGCGCGGCTTGGCCGAGTACGTCCTGCGCACCGGAGAGCCGCTCCTGGCCTCGCCCGCCGTGGTCGCCGACCTGGTCGGGCGCGGCGAGGTCGAGATCCTGGGCCGACCCGCCGTGGACTGGCTTGGCGTGCCGCTCCGGCGCGACCGGGCCGTCTTGGGCGTCCTGGTGGTGCAGAGCTACCGCGAGCAGGTTCGCTTCCATGCCGCCGACCGGGACCTGCTGAACTTCGTGGGCCAGCAGGTCGCCAGCACCCTGGAGCGGCGCCGGGCCACCGCGGCCCTCCGGGAGAGCGAAGCGAAGTTCCGGACGCTGGCCGATGCCGCGAGCGTCGCCATCTTCGTCCACGAGGGCTCGGCGTTCCGCTACGCGAACGACGCCCTCGCCCTGCTCACCGGCCATGCTCCCGCAAAGCTGGCGTCGATGAGCTTCCGGGACATCTTGCGCCCTGAGGATTGGGAGTTCGTCGACGAAGCGGGCTTCGCCCTGGAGCGGGCCGCCGGCGCGCTTTGGCGCCGCGAAGTGAGGGTCGTCCGCGCCGACGCCGAGGAGCGCTGGGTGGACCTCTCGGCGGGCTGGATCGAGTACGAGGGGCGGCCAGCGGTGTTGGGCACGGCGTTCGACGTGACGGACCGCAAGCGAGCCGAGGCAGAGATCCGCAAGCTCGCCTATCACGACCCGCTGACCGGCCTCGCCAACCGCACGCTGTTCCTCGATCGGCTCGGCCTGGCCATCGCCCAAGCGCCGCGCCAGAAGAAGAGCCTCGCGGTCTTGCTCCTGGATCTCGACCGGCTGAAGGTCATCAACGACTCGCTGGGCCACGGCCAGGGCGACAAGCTGCTGCGCTCGGTCGGCGAACGGATCGAGGGTTGCCTGCGCGAGGGGGACACCCTGGCCCGCGTCGGCGGCGACGAGTTCGCGGTGCTGGCCCCTGGCCTGCTGCGCCTGGAGGATGCCGCCACCATCGCCGAGAAGGTACAGGCGATGCTGCGCCAGTCGTTCCTGATCGACGGGCGCGAGGTCTTCGTCTCCGCGAGCGTCGGCATCGCGTTCTTCCCGGACGATGGCTCCGACGGGGAGACGCTGCTGCGGAATGCTTACACGGCCATGTACCAGGCGAAGGAGGCCGGCCGCGACAGCTTCCAGCCGTACACGCAGGGGATGAACACGGGTGCCCTCGATCGTCTCGCGCTCCAAAACGACCTGCGCCGCGCCCTCCCCAACAACGAGCTACGTCTCCACTACCAACCGCAGGTGTTGGCCAACGGTCGCGCCTTTGGCCTGGAGGCCCTGCTGCGATGGCAACATCCGGTCCGCGGCCCGGTTTCGCCGGCGGTTTTCATAGAACTGGCGGAGGCGACCGGCGTGATCGTGCCAATCGGCGCCTGGGTCCTGCGGACCGCCTGTATGGAGCTCATGACGTTTCGCGCCAAGCTTGGTAGCCGAGACCTCGGCGTCGCCGTGAACCTCTCGGCCCGCCAGTTCCAGCAGCCCGATCTCGTCGAGGAGGTTGCACGCGTCCTCGAGGAGACGGGCGTCCCACCCGCCGCTCTCGAGCTGGAGATCACCGAGACGGCCGCGATGCAGGACAGCGACGGCACCCTGGCCACGCTGCGCCGCCTCAAGGACCTCGGTGTCAAGCTCTCGCTCGACGATTTCGGCACCGGCTACTCGTCGCTCAGCTACCTGCGTCGTTTCCCCCTCGACACGCTGAAGATCGACCAGTCCTTCGTCCGAGACCTCACCCGCGACGCCCAGGCAGCGTCGATCGTTCACGCCATCATCACGATGGCTCGCAGTCTTGGGCTGCGAGTCGTGGCGGAGGGGGTCGAGACCGCCGAGCAGCGAGAGCTGCTCCGCAACTATGGCTGTGACCTGATCCAGGGTTACCTGATCAGCCGTCCGCTGCCGTCCGACGAGCTGGTGCAGTATCTGGACGGACAGGCGTAGTCTTCTCAACCGAAGAGCCGGCTTCCATCGGCGACCGACACGGCGGGATGGACACTGATCGTCTCGTCGAGCGCGTACCCTCGTGTGCCAGGGTAGAGGACCACCAGCCGATCCAAGCCCAGGTCCTCGATGGCGATCCGCATCGAGGGAGTGACCTTGGGAGCATCGGCGCGCTTTACCTCGATGCCAAGACGACGGCCGTGTTTGAAGAGAAGCAGGTCCAGCTCGGCTCCCTGATGGGTCGCCCAGAAGTAGGCCTCGTCGGGAGCGATCACACGGATCGCCTCTTCGATCACATATCCCTCCCAGGAGGCGCCGGCTTTCGGATGAGAGAGGAGTTCTCGTCCTGAGCCGATGCCGAGCAAGTGATGGAGCAGCCCGCTGTCGCGAATGTAGACTTTAGGAGCCTTGACCTGGCGCTTCTTGAGGTTCTCGTGCCAGGGGGGTAACTGGCGAACCATGAAGGCGCCCGCGAGAAAGTCGAGGTAGCGCCTGACCGTGGGCTCGCTGACGCCGAGTGAGCGCGCGGGCTCGGCGGCGTTCCAAATGCCGCCGTGCCAATGGGCGACCATCGTCCAAAAGCGCAGCAGCGCTTGTGCCGGAACAGCCAGTCCGAGCTGGGGCGCGTCCCGCTCCACGAAGGTGTTGACGAAGGCTCGGCGCCAGGCGACGCTGTCGCCTTCACTGCGAGCCAGAAACGAGCGTGGAAAAGCGCCGCGCCTCCAGTGCGCTTCCTGTCTCCGCGCTCCCACCTCGGCGAGCGAGAACCCTCCGAGCGTGAGGACCTCGATGCGGCCGGCCAGCGTCTCGCTCGATTGGCGGAGTAGCTCGGGAGAGGCGCTGCCGAGGATGAGAAAGCGGGCGGGCAGTGGCCGTCGGTCGACCAGCACCCGCAGCACCGGGAACAGGTCCGGCCGGCGCTGGATTTCGTCGATGACGACGATGCCTCGGAGGGACTGGAGCGCCGTCATGGGTTCGCTGAGCCTTGCCAAGCTGGCCGGATCCTCGAGATCGAAGTAGTTGTCCGAGTCAGCCCTCACGATCTCACGCGCCAACGTCGTCTTACCGCACTGGCGCGGACCCACCAGGACCGCGATGCGCTGGCGGCGCAGCGCGCGACGAATCCGAGAGAGCTCCCCGCGGCGTTGGATCACGACCCACAGTACCATGAAAAAGGAATACTGAACATTCCCTTTTCATGGTATCTGATGCTCGCAATCGCTCCTTGGCTGCAAGGTGGATGCTGCGAGAGAGCAGGGTTGCGGCCCCGTGTTCGAGAGCGCATGCTCGCGGAGGCCGTGGCCCTCTTGGGTGCGACCTCGAAGGTCTTCGGCCCGAACACCCTCAGGTGTATCCTGAACATGATGAAGCAGGGCACCACAGTCATCCAGGTCGATCCGGGCATCATGAGCGGAACGCCGGTGTTTGCCGGCACACGTGTGCCCGTACAGGCGCTGCTGGAGTACCTCGAAGCGGGTCGGCCGCTGGCTGAGTTCCTCGAGGATTTTCCGACGGTCACAAGGGAACAAACGACCGCTGCATTGGCGGAGGCCAAGGAAGCGCTCCTCTCGCGAGCGCGGCGTCCAACGGAAGCGGCGATTGGGCTGCTGCATTCGTGGGTCGATGAGGATTCGAAGGTTGACGGCGGCCTCGAAGCTTGGGAGGAACTGAAAAGAGGACTCGACAGCAATCGAACGTCCCGTCGACGTCTCTTTCCCTGAGCACGCTCATCGTCCTGGACACCGGAGTGCTCGGGATGATCGTTCATCCTTCCGCAACCGGCGAACCGCGCGAATGCAAGCAGTGGCTCGAAACAGTTCTCATGCGCGGACTTTCGGTGTACGTCCCTGAAGTGGCTGACTACGAGCTGCGCCGAGAACTCCTCCGCATCAAGAGCATGAAATCGATCGCGCGCCTCGATGAACTCAAAACGACGCTGAACTACGCCGCAATCACGACTCCGACGATGCTGAAAGCCGCCGAACTCTGGGCAGCGGCTCGGAGCGCCGGAACACCGACCGCCGACGACAAGGAGCTGGATGTCGATGTGGTGCTCGCAGCTCAAAGCGCTCTCCTCTTGCGCCCCGGGGATCATGTGATCGTGGCAACCACGAACGTTGGCCACCTGTCGTTGTTCATGGACGCGCGCCCCTGGCGAGACATCCCCGAATTCAGGCCACGGTGATGTCGCCACCGCGATCGCGTCCTGGAGGCTGAGGGAGTGAGCGCCGAGAAGAAGTGTCTGTTGTGCGGTGGACCGATCGTGACGAAACGGGGTAGGTACGACTACGGCCATGTGTTGCCGGGTGTTGTCCTGGTGAACGTCCTTCTTTCCCGCTGCAAGAGCTGCGGTGAGACCGAAGTATCGATCCCGATGA
>CAZVOI010000379.1:0-5012 GCA_964628275.1 uncultured Acidobacteriota bacterium
GACGACTTCATCCGCCGCCGCCACGGCCAGACCAAGGTCAGCTACGAGACGCCGGCGCTCGAGCCGATCCTGCAGGGCACCTACGGGATCATGGTCTACCAGGAACAGGTGATGCAGATCGCCTCCGCGCTGGCGGGCTACTCGCTCGGCGAGGCCGACATCCTGCGCAAGGCGATGGGCAAGAAGAACGCCGAGGTGATGGCCACCCAGAAGCAGAAATTCCTCGACGGCTGCAAGGCGCGGGCGGTGCAAGAGCGGAAGGCCCAGAAGATCTGGGACCACATGGAGCAGTTCGCGGGCTACGGCTTCAACAAGTCGCACTCCGCCGCCTACGCCTGGCTCGCCTATCAGACGGCGTATCTGAAGGCGAACCACCCTGCGTACTTCATCGCGGCGCTCTTGACCTCGGAGCGGGCCAACACCGAGAAGCTCGTCTCCTACATCGAAGAGGCGCGCGACATGGGCATCGACGTGGTGCCGCCCGATGTGAACGAATCGCGGATGTTCTTCGCGGTGGTTCCGGGCCAGGCGCAGGGCGAGCCGTCTCGGATCCGCTTCGGCCTCGCGGCCATCAAGAACGTCGGGGAGGGGGCCGTCGAGGCGATCCTGGAGGCGCGCAAAGCGGGGCCGTTCCGCTCGCTCCACGAGTTCTGCGAGCGAGTCGACTCGAAAGCGGTCAATCGCCGCGTCGTGGAGAGCTTCGTGAAGAGCGGCTGCTTCGACGCGCTGACCAAGCGCCGCGCTTCGCTGTTCGCGGCGCTCGACGGCGCGCTGGATGCCGGAGCCAAGCGCCAGCGCGATCGTGAGCAGGGCCAGGCGAGCCTGTTCGGACTCCTCGGCGGCGCCGGCCCGGGCTTCGGCGCGGCCGCGTCGCTGGACCGCCTGCCGGAGGTTCCCGATTGGGGGGAGGGCGAGCGGCTCGGCTTCGAGAAGGAGTCGCTCGGCTTCTTCGTTTCGGGCCACCCCCTGGAGCGCTTCCGCGCCGAACTTCAGCAGTGGGCCAACGCCTCCACGGCCAGCCTGGCCGACTTGAAGGAAGCCCGCGAGGTGTCGCTGGGCGGCATCGTCACGGCGCTGCGCCTGATCAAGACCAAGAAGGGCGATCGGATGGCGTCCTTCGTCCTGGAAGACCTCGAAGGAACGGCCGAAGCCCTGGTCTTTCCGGAGACCTACAAGAAGATCGCGGCGCGGCTGCTCGACGATCAAATAGTCCTGGTCAAGGCCAAAGCGGAGCCGGTGGACGACGCCAAGCCGCGACTGATCGTCTCGGATCTGCTGCCGCTCGAGGAAGCCAAGCTGAGCGAGGCCCGGTATGTGACGATTCGATTCCCGGTCGCCCTCTGGGATCGGGCCAAGGGTGAGCGCCTGAAGGAGATCCTGGACACCCACCGCGGCGACATTCCGGTCACCCTCGAGCTGGATCGGCCGGGGTCCTTTTCCGTGGCCGTTGCGCCCTCGGCCTATTTTCGGGTGCGGCCCGACCCGCGCTTTCGCGAGGAGATCGAGGCGTTGCTCGGCCCAGCGGCGCTGGTGTTGTCGCGCACGAATGGAGCTCCGCGCGCGACTTCCTGACGGGCTACCAGGGTGAGAGGATGTCCGACTGATGGCTGACAACGACTTCGAAGCGCCGCTCGTCGAACTGCAGAAGCAGATCGACGCGCTGGACGCTTTTCCGGGCGACCCCGAAAAGGAGCGCGAGTCGCAGCGGTTGCGCGTGGAGCTGGATCGCCGGCGGCGCGAGGTCTTCGCCAGGCTCAGCCCGTGGCAGAAGACGCAGGTGGCGCGGCATCCGAATCGCCCGTACCTGCTCGACTACGTGGCGGCGCTGTTCACGGAGTTCACGGAGGTCCACGGTGACCGGCGCTTCGGCGACGATCCCGCGCTGGTCTGCGGCTGGGCGTTCTACAAGGGCGCGCCGGTCGCGGTGCTGGGACACCAGAAGGGGCGCGACACCAAGCAGAAGATCCACCGCAACTTCGGGATGCCCAAGCCCGAGGGCTACCGGAAAGCGCTTCGGGTGATGCAATTGGCGGCGAAGTTCAGCCGCCCGATCCTGTGTTTCGTCGATACGCCCGGGGCATATCCCGGGCTGGATGCCGAGGAGCGCGGCCAGGCGGAGGCGATCGCGTACAACCTGCGCGAGATGGCGCGGCTGCCCACTCCGATCGTGGTGAGCGTGACCGGAGAGGGCGGCAGCGGCGGCGCGTTGGCGATCGCCGTCGGCGATCGCGTCAACATGCTCGAGCACTCGGTCTATTCGGTGATCTCGCCCGAGGGCTGCGCGTCGATCCTATGGCGCGACGCGGGGCGAGCCGAGGAAGCGGCCACGGCCATGAAGATCACCGCCCCCGACCTGAAAGCGCTCGACGTCATCGACGAGGTGGTGCCGGAGCCCGCGGGCGGCGCTCACACCGACCACGACCAGACATTCGCCAGCCTCGACGCGGTGATCGAGCGCCAGTTGCGCGAGCTGCGCCTGTTGTCAGGGGCGGACCTGGTCGAGTCGCGCTATCGGAAGTTCCGCAACATGGGCCGCCTGGGCCGGGAGTTCACCGAGACGACGGCGTGAGCGCTGCGGCTGGCGCGATCAGCTCGGTGGGCATCGTCGGGGGCGGAACGATGGGGCAGGGCATTGCCATCACATGCGCGGCCGCGGGCCTCGACGTGTTGCTGGCTGACCAGTCGCCCGAGAGCGCCGCGCGCGCGCTCGCGGGCATCGGTGAAGAGCTGGACCGCGACATCGCCAAGTGGCGGCGCACCGAATCGGAGAAGCGCGCGATCCTGGCGCGAATCCGGATCGCGCCGGCTTTGCACGCGCTCGAGGCGGCGCAGATCGTGATCGAGGCGATCCCTGAAGACCTCGAGCTGAAGGTGCGCGTGTTCCAGGAGCTCGACGCCGCCTGCCCGCCCGAGGACATCCTGGCGACCAACACCTCGACGTTGTCGGTGACCGAGATCGCGGCGCGCACCCGGCGCCCGGACCGTGTGATCGGCATGCACTTCCTGCACCCGGTTCCGCGGGTGCCGCTGGTCGAGATGGTCCGCGGCCTGGCGACGTCCGACGCGACGTACCGATCGGCCCTCGATTTCGTCCGGCTGATCGGCAAGACCGGCATCGAGGTGTTCGAATCGCCCGGCTACGTCACCACGCGGGTGATGCTGCCATTCCTGAACGAGGCGATGCACGTCGTGATGGAAGGAGTCGCCAGCGCCGAGGCCGTCGACACCTCGATGAAGCTGGGCTTCGGCCTGCCGGTCGGGCCGCTCCAGCTCGCGGATCGGATGGGCCTGGACGAGGTCTGGCGCTGGATGCAGTACCTCTTCGACGAGCTCGGCGACGTCAAGTACCGGCCGTGCCCGCTGCTGCGCAAGATGATCCGCGCCGGCCACCTGGGCGTGAAGACCGGCCGCGGTTTCTTCGAGTACGGCGAAGACGGCCTTCCGCGCAGCCCCCCGACCTGAGAGGCGCTACTTGACCCGTTGGAGGTTATCCCGACCCGTGACCGCCGAGGGCGAGGAGAAGTGGTGGTAGAGGCACGGCTCAGCGAGCGGCTAGGTGAACTCCTCAAGGCACGTGTTCATGGAGCTCCTTACCCACCGACGAGCCCCGTCCACTGACGCCGAGAAGCGGCTCGTTGACGTTGTGGACGGGAAAGCGGTCGCCGCGACTTCAGACGAAATGACATTCGCGAAGTACTTACGCTATTCAGGCGTGTCAGCAGACGTAGGCCTACCGACTGAGGCCCAGATGAACCGCAATCCTCGCAATCCTCACCGAACGTGCCCTGCCTGCAGCGGCGGCGGGCTCGACGGGCACTGCTACATGTGTCTTGGTACTGGATTTGTCAGCTCGTGATGGTGTTTCCGGCGCTGAGCTTGAGCGGCTTGGTTCAGCGCGGCAAGGACACCACCGCACAATCGAGTAGCGCCTGTGACCGGTAGCGATCCGCGGCCGCCATGCCGGCTGTGCGGCCTCCTGGCGTCGAACGAGAGGCCCGCGGCGGGGAGCTGAGATCTGTACCCTCTGGTGGTAACGTATAGCGGTGGCGCGCATCAAGCGCGGGGGCTACATCTTCGTGACGTGGCGTGGTGATCACACGCCCCGTCACGTCCACGTGTATCGCGATGCTCGCCTGGTGGTCAAGTGGGACTTGGACAACAAAATGCCCATGGTTGGCAAGGCGTCGCGACGGGTGGTCCAACTCATCGAGGCACTCGAGGTCGAAGGACGGCTATGAAGATCCGTGCGGTCGCAGCGAACAATCGTCGCAGGGCCTTCGAAGTGCGTGTAGGTTCTCGGCTCCTTCCGTTTCCATACTCCCAGGCTGATCCTTGCCCGTCCGGCACCAATGCAGTGCGGGGGCTTGGAGTCGACCAGGAGCTGGGTCGCGAGGCGTTCTGGTATGTGCTGGCCTCCGGCGCAAAGGGTTACGTTCATGCGGAGCAGGTCCTCGAGTACAACCGGGACCCCTCCTATGTCCGCGACCAGTTGCTCTATCGACTCACGTTGGAAGCCCAGCGCCAAGTCGCCAAGAGTCCGCTGGCAAAGCGCGAAATCATTCGCCGTCTCGGGACCTCGGCCGCACAGTTTTACCGGCTGGTCGACCAAACAAATTACCGCAAGTCGATCGACCAGATGCTTGCGCTTCTCCAAGTCCTGAACTGCAACGTGGATTTGGTCATCCATCAGCGAGGGGCCGCATAACTGAGCATCGGATGGCACCGCCGAGGAACCGTTGCCAACAGTTGAGGCCGCTCCAGCTCGCGGATCGCATGGGCGACGCCCGGTTGGTCGAGGGTGAGTGACTTGGTCATCTACGTGTCGGGGCTGACGCGCCGCTTCGGTGCCAAGACGGCCCTGGCCTCGGTGAGCCTCTCGATGTCACGCGGGGGGGTCTACGGCCTCGTCGGCGCAAACGGAGCGGGCAAGACGACGCTGATCAAGCATCTTCTCGGTCTGCTACGGGCGGAAAGCGGCTCGGTGCGCGTCTTCGGCAAGGATCCCGTCGCCG
>CAZVOI010000380.1:0-12010 GCA_964628275.1 uncultured Acidobacteriota bacterium
CCATGAAGAAGACGTGTTGCCTCGTATCCGACGTGCTCGAAGAAGCCGGGTTGGATCGCGAGCAGGCGCGCCGGCTGCGCAAGCAGCTTCTCGAAGGCGTGATCCTGCTCTGTCAATGGCAGCTCGAGCGCCTCGAAAGTACCGCGCCCGCGCCTCGGCCCAGGGTCAGGCGCGTCACGATCGAATGAACGGGCCGCTCGAAATCGGATAGAGTCGCGTCCGGTTCAGATGCGTCGTTTCTCGAGCGCCGTCACGCTGCTCTTGACGCTGGCGTGCGCCCCGGCCGCGCGCGCGGCCGACGTGACGGCCTTCGTGTCGCTGACCTCGCCCAGCGAGTTGTGGGGCAACGGCTACGGCGCGGCTTTTGGCACCACCTGGTTCAAGCTGGCCACCTTCGAGGCCGAGGGGGCGCGGTTCCCCGGCGAGAGCCTCGACGCGGCGATGACCGCCTTCACCGCCAGCGCCTTCCTGTCACCGTCGATCAAGCGGTTGACGCTCTATGCCGGCCCCGGTGTAGGCGTCTACCGCCAAACGCGCAACTTGCGCACCGACAATGGCGTGCTCAAGACCTTCGCGCTGGGCGGGAAGCTGAAACTGGGCCTGCTGCTGCTGCGCGGCGAATGGCGCTACTTGAGCCTTCCGAGCGACGCGCTGCGCCCCGCCGACAGCCGGGTCTACGCCGGCGCGGGCATCGATTTCTAGGCGGCGGCGTGGTCCTGATCAACTCCACGACGATGCAGGCCACCGCCAAGATCGTCTACTACGGCCCCGGACTCTGCGGCAAGACGACCAACCTTCAGCACGTCCATTCGAAGACGGCGCCCGGTTCGCGGGGCGAGATGGTGAGCCTGGAGACCGAGACGGATCGCACGCTGTTCTTCGACCTCTTGCCGCTGGAGGTCGGCATCGTCGGCGGCATGAAGGTCCGTTTGCAGCTCTACACGGTGCCCGGTCAAGTCTTCTACAACGCCACGCGCAAGATGGTGCTGAAAGGCGCCGACGGCATCGTCTTCGTCGCCGACAGCCAGCCCGAGGCGCTCGAGGCCAACGTCAAGGCGCTGGCCAACCTGCGCGACAACCTGCGCGAGCTGGGTCTGCGGCTCGACGACATCCCCATGGTGCTCCAGTACAACAAGCGCGACCTGCGTCAGATCGTACCGGTCGAGACGCTTCAGAAAGAGCTGAACGCCGCGGGTGCGCCCCACTTCGAGGCCTCAGCCCGGCACGGCCTGGGCGTCTTCGAGACGCTCAAGGGCATCTCGCGGCTCTCGCTGACCGCGCTTCGGGGGAGGCTCGCGGAGACCGGCGCGAGGCCGCGCGCCGCCGAATCCGGCGCGCCGCAGAAGCCGGTCGAGGAAACGAAGCTGGCGGGGTCAGCCGAGGCGGTCGGCTTCGCCGAGAAGAACACCGGCCCGTACCCGGTGCGTGTCGTCCCGGTCCAGGAAGCACCGGCGCTACACGCCGAGATCGAACAGCTTCGTGAAGGCCAGCTCGAGGTGGCCCACCATGCCGCCGTCGAACTTCCCGAAACGCTGCTGAAGGAGGCCCGTCGCATCGGCGTTCACCTGACGTTCCAGGGAGAGCGCCTGTCGCTGCGCGACGTAACGACAGTCCAACTGGACCCGGCCAACCCGCGCGAGCGGATCCGGCTCCAGCTGGATATCGAGATCAGCCCGAAGAAGACCTAGCGGCGGCTACTTCTTCGCCGGCGCAGCGGTCACGGGAATCGGCTTGGCGGCGGGAGCGCCCTTGGCCGGCGCGGCCTGAGGCGACGGCAGCGTAACCGGGCCAGCAGCCAAGACGCCCTCCTCGGCCGCCTTGCCGAGTTTGTCGGCCTCTCCCACGTAGAGGTGGTAGACGAGAAGCCCTAGCTCGCGGTCGTCCTGGTTGATGCCGAGCACCTTCGGCACGAACGACTCGTTCATCGTGAGCCGCAAGTCGACCCACTCGCCGTCGCCGAGATCCGCCTTCGTCAAGCGAATCTTCTTCAAGAACAACTCCGAGTTCTCGATCGGGACCACCAGACCCTTGCTGCCGCCCACCGAAACGGTCAGCACCGGCGGCGCGCTGAAGGCCTTCGCGTTGGTGTCGGCCTCGAGATAGAGAATCACGTCCTTCTTGGGGTTCTTGAAGGAGACGAGGCCTTCCTTCTTGGTCCAGGTCCGCTCCAGGCTCGGGTTCTGCGGCGACGCCTCGGGGCTGTGCCAGCCTTCCTTGTAGACCAGGAAGATGTTCTCGGTCTGGGGCAGAAGCTCCATCTTCGCGACTCGGAACTCACGCAGGCCGGCGTCATCGCCCTTCAGCGCCAGGCGCTCGCCTCGGCCCGAGGGAGGCGTCAGGCCCATCCGTACCTCGACCTCGCCGACGTACGGATAGATCGGCACGAACTTGGTCCGCGAGTAGCTGTAGGTCTTGCCCGCTTCCCAGGCGGACGTCGGCGGGATCGGAGCGTGGTCGTCTTCGAAGAGCATCACGCGATGCGAGTCGAGGAAATGGACGAGCGCGCGGTAGTCAACGGGAATCTTCTTCGCCGTCGCTTCGAGCTTCCAGGTGTACGTGATCTCGATCGCGCTGCCGAGCGGTGTGCGCAGCCGGTTCATGGCGATCTGCGGCACGATGTCGTTCACTTCGGCCGCCTTGCGGCGGCTGCAGCCGGCGAGCAGCAGGGGCAGGGCCAGGCCCATCACCACGAGCGCCTTCCCCCAGGTCCGTCGAACTTCCATCTCGATCTCCTTAACTGTTTGTCTTGTCTTGCCCAAGGCTCGCTACTCGTGGGAGCCGAATCAGGCCGCGTCAGACGTAAAACCCTATGAGTGTAAAGGATAGCTGGAAAGGCTGTCAATCCATATGCTAGCCTCGCGCGCGGAAGTCGCAGCACTTCGAGGGGGAGCCCTGGATGACGGTCGCCGACAAGGATCTGCGTTCGATCCAGGAGGCTCGCGCGCTCGCCCAGAAAGCCAAGCAGGCGCAGGCGGCGCTCGCGAGTTTCTCGCAGGAGGCGGTCGACCGGATCGTGGACGCGATGGCGAAGGCCGCGCTGCCCGAGGCCGAGCGGCTGGCGCGCCTGGCTCACGAGGAAACCGGCTTCGGCAACGTCAAGGACAAGACGCTCAAGAACAGCTTCGCTTCGAAGAATGTCCACGAGTTCATCCGCCCGCTCCGGACCGTGGGCATCCTGCGCGAAGACAAGGAGCGCGGCATCGTCGAGATCGCCGAGCCGATGGGCGTGGTGGCGGCGATCGTCCCGTCGACCAACCCGACGTCGACCGCGATCTTCAAGGCGCTCATCGCGATCAAGGCGCGCAACGCCGTCGTCATGACGCCTCATCCCTCGGCGCGGAACTGCATCCTGGAAGCTGTGCGCGTCATGCACGGCCCCGCCGTCGCCGCCGGGCTCCCCTCCGACGCGCTCAGCTGCCTCAGCGAGGTCTCGCTCGAAGGAACTCGGGAGTTGATGGGCCATCGCGACACCGGGGTGATCCTGGCCACCGGCGGGATTGGCCTGGTGCGGGCGGCCTACTCTTCGGGCAAGCCTGCCTACGGCGTCGGACCCGGCAACGTGCCGGCCTACATCGAGAAGACCGCCGACGTTCCAAAGGCCGTGCGCGACGTGATCGACGGCAAGACGTTCGATTTCGGCACGCTGTGCTCCTCCGAGCAGGCACTCGTGTGCGACGAGTCGATCCGCGATCAGGTGGTCGCGGAGGCGAAGAAGAACGGCGGCTACTTCCTGAGCGAGAGCGAGGTGGCCGCGGTGTCGCGTGTGGTGGTGACGCCGCAGCGGCTGGCGAACCCCGAGATCGTGGGACGTCCCGCGCCGCTGATCGCGCAAAAGGCCGGAATCACCGTTCCACCAGAAACCCGGGTCCTGCTGGCGCCGCTCGGCGGTGTCGGGCGCGACTTTCCGCTCTCGATCGAGAAGCTCTCGCCGGTGCTCGCCTTCTACGTCGTCAAGGACTGGCAGGAAGGCAGCGCGCGCTGCATCGAGCTCTTGCGCTACGGCGGCACCGGCCACACCGCCGGCATCCACAGCCGCGACGATGCCGTGATCCGCGAGTTCGCGCTACGCAATCCGGTCTTCCGGGTGATCGCGAACAGCATGACGTCGATGGGCGCCACCGGCTACACCACCGGGCTCGCCCCCTCGATGAGCCTCGGCTGCGGCGCCTACGCGGGCAACATCACATCCGACAACATCACGCCACTACATCTGATCAACGTCAAGCGGCTGGCGTACGAGCGGCGACGATCGGATGGAACATCGGTCTCCCCGCCGCCCGCGTCAACCAGGTCGGTTCCCGCTCCGATGCTCGGCGCGGGCGCGACGCCGCCAGTCGACTTCGTCTGCGAGGACGATGTGCGGCGCGCGTTCCGAGATAGCCGCGTCATTCGGGCCAGTCGGAAAGCCATCATCACGCCAGCGGCCCGCGACTACGCCGATGGCAAAAACGTCTTGGAGATCGTAGGTTAGGGCTCATCCGATGCTAGGATTCTCGGGTTTATGAACAGAGGAGCCCAGGCTCTCGGCCTTGTCCTGCTGGTCGCACAGGCGATGTCCTGTGCGAGTTCGCCGAAGTCGGCTCCGATGGCTCAGGCTCCCGAACGAGTCGCGCCGGGCCCGGCAGCGGATCCGACGGCGGAACTGATCGCGAGGGCCGAAGAGGCCTTGAGAGCCGGTCAGGGCCAGGCTCGGGACGGACACCTGAAAGGGGCGCGCGAGGAGTTCGACCGCTCGGTCGACATCTATCTGACGGCTCCCGGCGGGGCGCTGTCCCACCCGCGCCTGGCCGAAGCCTACCGGCGCACGCTGGAAACCATCCATCTCTGGGAGATCGAGGCGCTGGCCGCGGGGGATGGGTTCACCGAGGCGCGGCCCGAGCCAGCCTCGGTGGACGAAGTCACCGCGATCAACGTGGACGACGCGCCGGCCAGCGAGAGCGAGCGGCGAGTCGCGATCGAAGCCGTGCAGGATGAGAAGAATGATTTCCCGGTCGAGCTGAACGACCCGGTGCTCTCCTGCATCAACTTGTATCAGGGCCGGCTGCGCGACTGGTTCGCCGCGGCCTTGACGCGGGGCAGCCGCTATCTGCCGCGCATCCGCGAGATCCTCGCCGAGGAGGGCGTGCCTCAGGACCTCGCCTACCTGGCGCTGGTCGAGAGCGCCTTCCACACGAGCGCCCTGTCGCGAGCCAAGGCCAAGGGCATGTGGCAGTTCATCTCCGAAACCGGCCGTCGCTACGGTCTCTTCCAGGACTGGTGGGTCGACGAGCGCAGCGACCCCGAAAAGGCCACGCGCGCCGCGGCCAAGTACCTGAAGGACCTGTACGGGATGTTCAACGACTGGAACCTGGCGATGGCGGGATACAACGCCGGCGAGCACAACGTGCAGCGCGGGCTGCGACGCTACCAGGTCGAGGACTTCTGGTCGCTCTCGAAGACCCGTGCCCTGCGGCGCGAGACGAAGAACTACGTGCCCCTGATCCACGCGGCGATCGTGGTGGCCAAGGCCCCCGAACGCTACGGGTTCTCGGTCGCAACCGAAACGCTGCCAGCCTCGGAACCCGTCGGCGTCGATGGCGCGGTCGATTTGCGCTTGATCTCGGAGTGCGCCGGCACGACGCTCGATCGGATCCAACTCTTGAACCCCTCGCTGCGGCGACTCGCGACACCGTCGGGGCGGCGCTTCGACCTGCGCGTACCCCTGGGATCGGGCACGACCGTCGCTTCCTGTCTGGCGACGACGCCGCCCGACCGGCGCGTGCGCTTCCGAACCCACCTGGTTGCGCGCGGGCAAACGCTGTCTTCGATCGCGGCGACCTATTCGATCCGAACCGCAGACCTGGCATCGGCCAACTCGATGCCGCTGCAACGCCGGCTCTCGGTCGGCATGGAGCTGATCATCCCGATCGATCCGCGTGTTTCCGCCGCGACCGCCCACGCACCGGCGGCGACGACCTCCCGCGCCGCGGAGCTACCGTCGGGCAGCGTGAGGATCAACTACCGCGTGAAGCCGGGCGACACGCTCGGGGCGATCGCGACGCAGTTCGGCACGTCGATCCAGGCGCTGCAGTCCTGGAACGGCATCCGCGGCTCGCGGATCGTGGCCGGCGACTCTTTGACGGTCTACGCGATCCGCGGCTTTTAAGCCGCTTTCGGACCTCTCCGGGCCGCCTCCCCAGGTAGTCTCGGGATCGCCGCGAGGTGGGCTCCCCCCCGCCGTCGTCGGGTTGCTTGGGGGACTGCCATGCTCGCCACGTCGCTCACCGCCGCCCTGGTCGGAATCGAGGCTCGGCTGGTCCGGGTCGAGGCCGACACCGCCGCCGGCTTCCCGAAGTTCACCATGCTGGGTCTCGCCGATTCCTGCGTGCGCGAGAGCGAGGGCCGGGTTCGCGCCGCGCTCCGAAACTGTGGCTTCGACTTCAAGTGGGACCGCCGGATCACCGTCAATCTCGCCCCGGCCCACCTCAAGAAGGTCGGGTCCTCTTTCGACCTCGCGACCGCGATGGGCTTGCTGGCCGCCGACAACGCGCTGCCTGCGGCGACGCTCGACTCGCTGCTGCTGATCGGCGAGTTGGCGCTCGACGGCAGCGTGCGAGCGGCTCACGGCCTGCTACCGATGATGCTGATGGCGCGCGCCGAGGGCGTACGCGCCGCGATCGTGCCGGCGGCCAACCACCGCGAGGCGGGGCTGGTTCCGGAGATCGCCGTGTTTCCGGTGCGCTCGCTGCCGGAGGCGGTCGAGGTCGCGCGCGCCTCGCCCCGGCCGGAACCGCCAGTGCCGCCGCCGGCGCCCGTCTTCCCCGCGTCCCCACTCGACCTTGCCGAGGTTCGCGGCCAGCCGCTGGCTCGACGGGCGCTCGAGGTGGCCGCGGCGGGCGGCCACAACCTGCTGCTGGTGGGTCCCCCGGGTTCGGGAAAGACGATGCTGGCGCGGCGCCTTCCGAGCCTGCTGCCGGCGCTCACCCTCGAGGAGGCGATCGAGACCTCCGCGGTTCATTCGGCGTGGGGACTTTCGCTCGACGCGCTGCTTCAGGAAAGGCCGTTCCGCAGCCCGCACCACACCGCCACCGAGCCCGCGCTCGTGGGCGGTGGAGCGTATCCGCGGCCCGGCGACGTGAGCCTGGCTCACAACGGCGTGCTGTTCCTGGATGAGCTGTCGGAGTTCCAGAGACGCACACTCGAAGCGCTCCGCCAACCGCTCGAGGAAGGCCGCGTCACGATCTCCCGCGCGCGGGGCACGCTGCAGCTCCCGGCCCGCTTCCAACTGGTAGGCGCCATGAATCCGTGTCCCTGCGGCTTTCGGGGCGACGAGAAGCGGGGTTGTCGATGCACGCCCTCCCAGCTCCGGTCTTACGAGTGCCGCGTCTCCGGACCGTTGCTCGACCGCATCGACCTGCGCGTCTGGGTGCGGGGGCTACGCTACGCGGAGATCGAAGCGCCGGCCGGAGAGTCCTCGGCCTGCGTCAGGCAACGGGTCGAAGCGGCGCGGCTTCGGCAGATCACTCGCTCGGGGCGGCTGAATGCCTCGCTTCGAGCGCCTGAGCTGCGCCTCGCGGCGCGCCCCGACGGTCGAGGGCGGGCGCTTCTCCAAGAAGCCGTCGATCGATTCGGCTTGTCGGGGCGGGCCCACGATCGAGTGCTCCGCGTGGCCCGGACGCTGGCCGACCTGGAGGGCCGCGCGTCGGTCGACACCCAAGATATCGCGGAGGCGCTCCAGTTCCGGGGTGAGGAGGGGTGGGACAGCTGAGCGCTCCAAGAATTTGGATAAAAGATTGACGCGTCGCTCCGCGCTGTGATAAGGTCCGGCCTTCTTCTGATAGCTTAGCGACCGATGGCAAACGAATTCTATACCCTTATCGTAGTACCGCACGCCAAAGCGCGCTTCCGGAAGATCCAGGTCCCGGTTCGGCTCGCGAAGTGGGCTGGCTCGGTGATCGGGGTTCTCGGCCTGGCAGTTTCCGCCATGCTCGTGCACTACGTCTACATCTCGTTCCAGGTCCACGAGGCAAGACGCCTCCGGGCGGAGAACCAGACGCTGTCGCGGCGAACAAAGGAGTACGAGGAAAACGTCGGCCGCCTCCAAGCGAAGGTCATCCAGCTGCAACGGGTCGTCGACAAGTTGGGCGTGATGGCCGGTCTCGAGGCTCCGATTCCTGATGCTGCTGTCGGTGGAGTCGGCGGCGTCTCCAGCGCCGAAGCCAACGCCCCCTCGCTGGACCCGACCGTCGTGCGCTCGATGGAGCGCAAGGTCAGTGACCTCACCAGCAAGTCTGCAACGCTCGAGTCGTTGTATCGCGACCAGAAGGTTCTGCTCGCATCGACGCCCTCGGTTTGGCCGGTACGCGGTTATCTCTCGACTTCGTTTGGCAACCGCATCGACCCCTTCACCGCACAGCGTGACTTCCACTCGGGCATCGACATTTCGACGCCGCTCGGCACGAAGGTCGCAGCGCCGGCGGACGGAGTGGTGGTCACGGTCGCCGAAAAGGGCGGCTACGGCAAATCGATCGTAATCGATCACGGCTACGGGATGCTGACGCGATACGGCCACTTGGACCGCTACAACGCTCGCCCCGGCCAGAGGGTGAAGCGGGGCGACGTGATCGGCTTCGTCGGCAACACCGGCCGCTCGACCGCGCCGCACCTCCATTACGAGGTCTGGATCCGCGATCAAGCGCAGAACCCGATCCACTTCATCCTCGACGAATACCGGTCCTTCGGTTAGCCCGAAGGCCGGCCGGCTCGGGCCAATCCTCCAGCAAGTCAACGGTTTGACGGTGGCCCGAGCGGGCTGTTACGCTCGATGCTTGACGTTGTTCCCTGTGGCCGGCAGGCGTGTCTTTGCCGGCGGCTCCACGACCCCAAGCGACTCGGCAAAGCCCGCGTGCTGAACACCATTCTCACGAAGCTGATCGGCACGAAGAACGAGCGCGAGCTCAAGAAGATCAAGCCCATCGTCGCCAAGATCGGCGACCTCGAGGACGGAGTTCGGAGCCTCCACGACGACGCGCTGCGCGCCAAGACCGTCGAGTTCCGCCAGCGCCTCGGGAGCGGCGAGAGCGTCGACACGCTGCTGCCCGAGGCCTTCGCCGTCGTGCGCGAGGCCGGCCGCCGCGTGCTCAACATGCGCCATTTCGATGCTCAGTTGGTCGGCGGCTTGACGCTCCACCGCGGCCTGATCGCGGAGATGAAGACGGGCGAAGGCAAGACGCTGGTGGCGACGCTGCCGGCCTACTTGAACGCCTTGTCCGGCCAGGGCGTGCACGTCGTGACCGTGAACGACTACCTGGCCAAGCGCGACAGCGAATGGATGGGCCGGCTGCACCGCTTTCTCGGCCTGTCAGTGGGCGTGATCCAGCATCACCTCTCCGATCGCGAGCGCCAGGAAGCCTACGCGGCCGACATCACCTACGGCACCAACAACGAGCTGGGTTTCGACTACCTGCGCGACAACATGAAGTTCGACCTGGGCAGCTACGTCCAACGCGGGCATCACTTCGCGATCGTGGACGAGGTCGACTCGATCCTGATCGACGAGGCGCGCACGCCGCTGATCATCAGCGGTCCGGCCGAGGAATCGACCGACAAGTACTACCGCATCAACGGAATCATCCCGAAGCTGATACCGGGCGCGCGAATCTCGGGAGACAAGAAGGCCGAGGAACGCGCCGAGCTCGAGAAGACGGGCGATTTCATCGTCGACGAGAAGGCCAAGACCGTGACGCTCACTGAGCAGGGAATGGCCCACGCCGAGAGGCTGCTCGGCGTCCAGAACCTGTGGGACCCCTCGAACATGGACGTCCTGCACCACGTCAACCAGGGACTGCGCGCCCACCAGCTCTTCCAGAACGAGGTCGACTACGTCGTCAACGACGGCCAGGTCATCATCGTCGACGAGTTCACCGGGCGGTTGATGCCGGGACGTCGCTGGTCCGACGGGCTCCACCAAGCGGTCGAAGCGAAAGAAAAGGTCAAGATCGAGCGCGAGAACCAGACGCTCGCGACGATCACGTTCCAGAACTACTTCAGGATGTACAAGAAGCTGGCGGGCATGACCGGCACCGCAGAGACCGAGGCCGCCGAGTTCGACAAGATCTACAAGCTCGAAGTGCTGGTGGTGCCGACCAACCGTCCGCTGATCCGGGTCGAGCAGCCTGATGTCGTGTATCGGACCGAGCCCGAGAAGTTCAAGGCGGTGCTCGACGAGATCAAGGAGCTCCACAAGCACGGCCGGCCGGTGCTGGTGGGCACGATCTCGATCGAGAAGTCGGAGCACCTCTCGACGCTCTTGAAGAAGGACGGCATCAAGCACGTCGTGCTCAACGCCAAGTACCACGAGCGCGAGGCCGAGATCGTCGCGCAGGCCGGGCGCTACGGGGCAGTCACGATCGCCACCAACATGGCCGGCCGCGGCACCGACATCATCCTGGGCGGCGTGCCGGACCATCGCGTGAAGGCCGTGCTGATCGGCAAGGAGCTCGATCCGGACACAGCAGCGCAGGAAGCCTGGGTCGATGCGGCCACGCGCGTCCGCGAAGAGATGGAACGCGAGTTCGAGCGCGAGTTCCGCGGGCGAAAGATCGAACCGGCGACGCGAACCGAGTTGGCCAAGCGCTTTCTCGGGATCCTGGCTGCCTTCGCGCCCGACCATCCGTCCGTGATCGCCACGGTCGGACTGGCCAGCGGTTGCCCCAACTTGGAGGGCTACCTCGAGGCTGTGAAGGACCTGACCCGAAAAGAGAAGGAAAGGATCGCCCGCAACTTCTATCCCACGATCGAAGACCCGGTCGACTTCCTGGCCACTCACCCGCTGCGCTCGGCGATCGACGCGGTCGCCGCCGCGACATCGGAGATCCAGCGCATCGAAGGCTTCATCGACGAGAACGAGCGCGAGCGCGTGGTGGCCCTCGGAGGTCTTCACATCCTGGCCACCGAGCGCCACGAAGCGCGCCGCATCGACAACCAGTTGCGCGGACGCGCCGGACGCCAGGGCGACCCCGGCTCGTCACGTTTCTACATGTCGCTGCAGGACGACCTGATGCGCATCTTTGGTTCCGATCGCATCAGCGGCCTGATGCTGAAGCTCGGCATGGAAGAGGGCGTGCCGATCGAGCACGGCATGGTGACGCGCTCGATCGAGCGCGCGCAGAAACAGGTCGAGGCGCAGAACTTCGCCGTCCGCAAGCACCTGCTCGAGTACGACGACGTGATGAACAAGCAGCGCAAGGCCGTCTACGACATGCGCCGCGCGGTTCTGGAGGGCAAGGACGCCCGCGCCCACATCCTGGACCTGGCCCGAGAGGTCCTCGACTGGTACCTGGAGAGCTACTGCGCGGAAAGCGCCGACCCCGGGGCGTGGAACCTCACGGGCTTGAGCCTCGCGCTCAAGGAAACCTTCGGCGTCGAGACCAGCGTCGAGGAGCTGGGCAAGCTGGGGCATGCCGAACTGGCCGGGAATCTGGAACCGCGGATCCGCGGGCGGTTCGAGGAGAAGGAGCGCCAGGTCGGTCCCGAGACGCTGCTGCTGCATGCCCGGCTACTGATGCTGCAGATCGTGGACACGCAGTGGAAGGACCATCTCTACAGCCTCGATCACCTGAAAGAGGGCATCGGCCTGCGCGGCTACGGCCAGCGCGATCCGCTGGTCGAGTACAAGAAAGAATCGTTCGCAATGTTCCAGGCGCTGATGGACCGGATCGACGAGGAGATCCTGCGCTGGATCTTCCTGTACCAGGCGATGCCGATGTCAGACGACGACGCTGCCGAGCCCAGCGGGCCGAGGCCCGGCCGAAGCCCCGCCCCGCCGTCGTCTGCGCCAATTCGATCCCGGGAGCCTGAGCTGGCTTTCGCCGGCGCGCGTACGGCGCCGCGCAACCTGAGCTTCAACAACCCGAGCGAGGCCGCATCTTCTTTCGCCAAGGCCGAGCCGGAGGCCGCCAAGGGCGGCGGCGACGAGATCCTGACGGTGCGGCGCGAGGGCAAGAAGGTCGGCCGCAACGACCCTTGCCCG
>CAZVOI010000381.1:0-2371 GCA_964628275.1 uncultured Acidobacteriota bacterium
CATCGCGATGGACCGCGAGAACATCGGCGGCAACATGTCGGGCCAGCAGTCGGGTTTCGTGGCCCGGGGCGCCAGCGGCAACCAGGTGAAGTGGAACCTGGACGGCGTCGACATCACCGACATGTCCGCGCTCTCGTCCCCGCTCTACTACGACTTCGACGCTTTCGAAGAGATGCAGATAAACACGGGCGGCGCTGACGTCACCCAGCAGACACCCGGCGTTGGCGTCAACCTGGTGACCAAGCAAGGCACCGACAAGTTCCGCGGCGCCGGGCGTTTCTATCTCACCGACGACAAGCTCGAGTCGGTCAACGTCTCGGACGACTTGCGCCGCCAGGGCGCCAGCTCCGGCAACCCGATCCAGAACATCAAGGACTACGGCTTCGAGCTGGGAGGCCCGATCATCAAGGGCAAGCTCTGGGCTTGGGGCAGCTACGGGACCCAGGACATCAAGGTCGGCGTGAACGGCTTCTACCTGACGACGGGGAACTGCCCGGCTGTCAAGGCCGCGCCGCTCAACTACGACCTCAAGGAGGAGGTCTGGCCCTGCCTCAGCACGGACCTGACGACGCTGAATACCTACAATTTCAAGCTCAGCTACCAGATATCGAGGAGCAACCAGCTCTCCGTCTTCGTGAACGCCGCCGGCAAGGTCCGCAACGCGCGCGACGCGAGCGACCTCCGGCCCGAGGAGACGACCTTCCGCCAGAAGGAGGTGACCGACCCGGAGCTCGGCTCGAGTCTGTGGAAGACCGGGATCCCCAAGACCTACAAGGCCTCGTGGCGCCACATCTTCTCCGACCGTTTCGCGATCGACCTCCAGTTCGCGCACGTGGGCAACAACTTCGTGCTCGACTTCCACGAAGACGCGCTCAAGACCGTGCAGCCGATGCAGGAGGTCGCGACCCAGCTCTGGGCTCGCTCGTACCAGGCCAGCAGCTTCGTGCGCCCGACCAACACCTTCGACCTGACCGGCACGCGCTCGTCCTCGGGCTTCCTGGGCGGCGATCACGCGATCAAGTTCGGCGTGCGCTACCGGCGCGACCAGGCCATCTCGCAGAACCACCGCGGCGGCAATGTCGAAGCTCGCTTCCGCAGCCCGGCGAACAACTTCACGGTCGCCTCCGAAGCCAACATGTTCCGTGACCAGTCCACGGATTCCAACCTGTTCAGCAGCTCCGCCTATCTGCAGGACACCTACACCAAGAACAAGCTCACGGTCATGGCGGGGCTGCGCTTCGACCGCCAGTGGGATCGCGCCAACGCGTCGCAAGTGCCCGCGCATCCGTTCTTCGGCCAGACGACCTTGACCGGACTGCCCTTCATCCACCTGCCGGCGCTCAGCTTCCCCGGCGCGGATCCAGGCGTCGCCTATACCGACCTCGCGCCGCGCCTCGGCATCAACTACGACTTGAAGGGTGACGGCCGCAACGTCATCAAGGTCAACTATGCCCGCTACGTCGATCAGCTCGGCACCGCCGGCCTGGCGGGCGTCCTCAATCCGGTTGGCCAGTCGTTCGTGCGCTTCCCCTGGACGGACCTGAACGGCGACAAGAGCGTTACCGCGAACGAGATCAACATCAGCGGGACGGCCCTCTCCAACGGAGGCAACTACAATCCGCTCGCCCCGAACGCTCTCACCTCAACGGGCAGCGTGGACAAGAACGTGTCTGCGCCCAAGACCGACGAGTTCATCCTGAGCTTCGACAAGCAGATCGGTAACGCGTTCGCCTTTGGTCTCGCGGGCATCTACCGTAGCTACAAGAACTTCATCTGGGACGACACCACGAATTGGACGGACGCCAACTACGTGGCGGTTCAGTACACCCCGCCGCCCAGCACCTGCCCGGTGGCCCAGGACGCTCGCTGCCCCCAGATCACCTACTTCCAGCCCACGTCGCCGGCCCCGACGCCCTACGTTCGGACCAATCGGCCGGGCTTCAACCGCGACTACAAGGGCCTCGAGCTGACGGCGCGGAAGCGCATGTCGAAGGGACTGATGCTGAACGGCAGCCTGACCGTCCAGACGACCCCGGAGTTCTATCCGCAGGGCTCCTACGAGGACCCGACCAACATCGCGAACCTCGACGGCGCTCAATACGCACCGCAAAGCGGCGGCAGCGGGATCGACAACATCTACACCAACGCCACGTGGTTGGCTCGACTGTCAGCCTCCTACACGTTGCCGTGGCAGCAGATCGGCCTCGCGATGTTCTTGAACGGACGCAGCGGCTACGCCGTGCCGTTCGCCATCCAGACACCGAGCCGGCCGAACGGTGGCGGCGTCGGGACCGTCTTCCTCGCGCCGCCCGGCGACGAGCGGCTGCCCGCGTTCCACAACTTCGACTTGCGCGTGGACAAGGGCGTCAAG
>CAZVOI010000382.1:0-6893 GCA_964628275.1 uncultured Acidobacteriota bacterium
GATAGAAATGTCCGTCACGCTCGAAGCTGCCGGCGAGGCCACCGAGCCTGGGTGCGCGCTCGACGATCGTGATGTTCTTCCAACCAGCCTCGGCGAGCGCGTGCGCCGTGCCGACGCCGGACAGCCCGCCGCCGAGGATGACGACCGTGGGCTCGGTCACTCCGCCATTCGGACGTGCAAATAGGTCCGCCAGTATTTTTCGGGTAGGGGCAACGGGATATCAGCCAGACGATAACCGGCGGGAGGCGTGGAGTCGTGATTGATGACCGCCGCGTAGCGCCGAGATCTCACTCCCTCCGCAAGGACCGTGACCAACGCCACCGAGCGCCCGTCCTGGTATTGCAGAACGTCGTTGAAGTGGTAGCGCCTGCGCGCCGCGACGGCAAGTTCCGGATAGACAGTCACGATCGGCTCAGAGGGCGCAACCGACTTCTGTACGGCCGTGACAAGGGCGCGGTAGTAAGGCAAGCCCATCCATCGATAATATTCACCGCGACTGAACCTGAAAAGAAAGACCGCAGCACCAATCGCAAGTGCGACGGCGATCTTCGATCGAATACTGGTTGAGAGTCGCGCCGAGGCGACCGCGGCCGCCAGAGGCAGCGCAAGACTGGCCTCCAAGTAGTAGTTGAGGTTGGAGCCCCGAAAGCGAGACAGGACCAGGGCCAGTGCGACGGTCGCAGCCGAATAGCACCAGAGCACCACGTCGACGCGGTTTCCGGCCGCGGTATCGGCTCGGCGAAACCTGCGAAATGCCGGCAACGCGAGTGCCGAAGCCGTCAGAATGGTCGACGGAGCCGTGACAAAAGACCTGAGGACCTGGGCGGCCTTACCCCAACTTCTGTCTAGGCCTTGCGGCAGCATGAGATGCTGCCAAAGGTAGCCGCCGGACGAAGTGACATCGAGGAAACCGGCAACGCCCAGCCCAATCGTCGCCCCAGAAACGGCCGCCAGAAGGCCGAGACGCAAGGCTCCGAGCGCGGCGCAAAGACCAATCGTGGCCAACGTGGGCAGGATGAAGACTTGCTTGCAGAAGAAGCCGGCTGCCAGGAGAAGCCCGGACAAGACAGCATGAGCTGGCCAGCGACGCTTCCCAACAGCCCATACTGCGACAGCCATGCCCGCGAAAGAGAACCCCAAGCCGGGGAGGTCGGAGCGCTGCATTGCAACCCAATGTTGCAGAGGGTATTGAGACAGCGCCGCAAGAATGCCGAGCCATGCCGCATCAGCGCTGCCAGTGAGCCGGCGTGACATGTAGCCAATACACGCCACGCCGACTCCGGCCGAGAGAACCGAGAGCAGTCGCCCGAACCACAGTTGAAGATCGAACGCCCCGATCCCGAGAGCGATCATCAGGTAGTAGAGCGGTCCATACGCAGCGAGCGTGAAGGGTGGGTTGAAGACGTGTCGTGCGTCGTAAGGGTTCTGGCCCGACAGAACGAGTTGTGCAGGCGCCCACATATAGGCCTCGTAGTGGCCCACGTCGAAGGGGTACGCGGTCCTCGAGACACAAATCCCCAGGAACCACACGAGCGTGACGAGGACCGCCCAACGAAGTGTCTCGCCGAGAACGGCTCTAGGAAGCGACATGCTCCTGTCGCGGCAAATCTCGCACCTTCCGAGCCTTGATGATGAGCTCGCCACCAAAGACGTATCGGTGCGCAACGGCCTCGAACCCGAATCGCGTCAGGAGCTCGTTCAGCTCCTTGTGAGTGTAGTGAGAGATGTGTTCGTCGGCGTAGGCGTTCGGCAGGAGCTTCTGGTACCAGTACTCGACGAAGTTCCAGATCCAAGTCGCGTAGTCGGGCGTTCCGAGAACGAGCGTCCCGCCTTCGGTCAGGACCCGATTCATCTCCGAGAAGAGGATGTCGGCTTTTCGGATGTGCTCGATCACCTCGGAGCTGATGACGGTGGAGACCGACCGCGAGGCAACCGGCAGTTCGAAGGCCGAGCCCTGCACCAGAAAAGGATTCGAGGTCCGGAGAGTTCGCATCTTCTTGAGGTTGACGTCCATGCCGAGCATTCCCGGGTGAGACACAATGATCTGGCTGGCGCCACAGCCAATGTCAAGGCTCCGCCCGCGCACGGGCAAGAAGTCATTGACGATCTCGAAGCGCTTCCGCTGCCACCATCGTTGCGGAAGCACCCAGCTCGAAAAGGCGCGCAGGTCATAGTCGCAGGAGTTCGCGCTATTTCGGAGCGTCCAAAGGCGCTTGAGCGTGGACAGGTACGATCCGGCGAATGCCATGGCCCGAGCATTCGAGCGGCCCGAGTGTCGGGGCCGATAGTCGAGAGGCACCTCGCGGATGCGGAACCCGGCGCACCATGCCTTGACGAGCGCTTCTTGAAGAACGTCGAAGTCCTTGCCCTCCAAGATCTCCAGCTCAGCGAACATCGAATGGCGATAGAGCCGGTAGCCGCTGGACATGTCCGCGACAGGCATTGCCAACAGTCGCCGGAAACTCGCGTTGAGGATGCGGCTCAAGACCTTTCGCACGAACGGCATATGTGCGCGACCCGCCGGGACGTAGCGCGACCCGATTACGATGTCCGCTCGATCTCGGAGAGCCCACATGTGTCGGAGAAACTCGGGCGTGTGCGAGTGATCGGCATCGAGGGTCAGGATGAAATCGCCGCGGGCAGCCTCGATTCCCAGACGGAACGCGCTGCCGTAACCACTCGCCTCTTGGCGGACGACGCGGCAGCCGAGGGACTCCGCCAATTCCGCGGTCCCGTCGCTGGAAGCGTCGATTACGAGGATCTCGTACTCCAACTTGAGATCCTCGGCCACGGAGCGGATCCGCGGCGTCAGAAGCCTGATGTTCTCTTTCTCGTTCCGGGTGAGAAGGAGGACCGTCAGAACCAGGAGGCGCTCCTTGGTCTCAATTGAGTTTACAGAGCGTAATCGCCGAACGTCTCTGAAGCAATTGTTGGCTCGCACCCTGTTCCGTGATCCGCGACGGAGCGCGTCGCGCTTTCTCTCTCCGGTGGACGGCTTGAGAGGGGGAGAGATTCCGGGAAGGGAGAGCAGGGCTCGTATGTGAGAGGTCATCGTCCGCGCCGAAGGCGCGCCTGCCGTTTGAGGTTTGACGAGGGGATGGACATGTGGAGACTGCACCGGCACCAGGAGGGAAAGTGGGCCCGCCACGTTCGAGGCGTGCGGGCCCGTGGCCGGTGTGCAACTGCGTCATTTCACGACGCTCACCAGCGAGCAATACGTTAGCGAGAGTGGCTGGCGGAAGGCAAGCCTAGAAAAGTGTCCTCGCCACCCACAGGGTGGCTGTCGCTTTTCCCGCCACGGGACGTACAGCCGGGTCGAACCTCCGGGGATGTGTGTGGCCCGCTACTACTGCCGGGACGCGCAGATGACGTTCAGTCTGCTGCCCGACTGTCTTTCGGCACGGCTCACGGGAAGCCTTGACGAGGCGGAGCAAGTCGTCGTGAAGGCGGAAGAGTCCAAGAGCTTGGAGCAGGCGGCAGCGGCGCTACGTCCGGACTTGGAGCTGCCCGGGGCCGTGCGCTGGGTGCGGCGGCGAACGCAGGGTGTGCGCTTCGCGCTGTTGGCCCTGATCACGCTCATGCCTGGACGGCTAGGCCGCGTGGCGGAGATTCGATCTGCGCGAGCGGTTCTGGGGACGGAGCGAGCGCTCGTCGCGCTTCGGGAGATCGCCGCGGCGCAGCTACCCCAGCTGCCGCGGCCACTCGGATTGCGTCCCCCGCGAGTCAGCATGGCGAAGCCCGACGAGGCGTTCCAACACAAAACGGGGCCTGACCCACCGAGCCGGTAGCGGCACCATCTTCTGGCCGGCCACGAAGGTCGGCAGACAGGAGACGGAAATGCTGCTGGACGACAAAGCTCGAGAACAGGTGGCGCTGTTTCGGTACGGCTTGATCGCCGACCTCTTGCATCGTGGGGAGGCCGAGCGCGGGCTTTACCCCTTGCTGCGCGAGAAAGCGGAGAAGGAGTACCAGATTCCCGGCTCGCGTCGCTCTCGCGTGGCCACCGAGACGATCCGTGACTGGCTCGCTGCATACCGCCGTGGCGGATTCGACGCGCTTCATCCAAAGCCACGCCGGGACCAGGGCCGTGCGCGAGCGATCCCTCAGGAGATCGCTGATCTGCTCTGCAACCTCAAGGAGGAGCATCCCGCGCTGTCGGTGAATCTCCTGATCGAGCGGGCCAAAGCCAGAAGCGGCGTGGGCGAGGAGCTGCCGCTCGCCCCGGCGACGGTACACCGGCTCTTGTCCCGGCACGGCTTGATGGACCGGAAGCGCGGCGAGCCCTCGAGCAACGATCGACGCCGCTTCGCCTTCGAAAAGGCGGGCGAGCTGTGGATGAGCGACGTGATGCACGGACCGGCGGTCGTGACCGACGACAAGCGCAAGCGCAAGGCTTACCTGATCGCGTTCCTCGACGACGCCACCCGCGTCGTCCCGTATGCGGCCTTCGCGCTCTCCGAGAACACCGCCGCCTTCCTGACCGTCCTGCAGCAAGCGATCCTGCGCCGCGGGCTACCCAAGCGCTTGTACGTCGACAACGGCGCCGCCTACCGCTCGAACCACCTCTCGCTCGTCTGCGCCAAGCTGGGCATCACGCTGATCCACGCCCGCCCTTACCAACCTCAAGCGAAGGGTAAACAAGAACGCTGGTTCCGGACTGTACGCATGCAGCTCTTGCCCACGCTCGGCGAGGCCGACACGAAGAGCCTCGACGCGCTCAATCGCCGGCTGTGGGCCTGGGTCGAGGGCGAGTACCACATGAGCCCCCACAAAGGGCTCGACGGAGCTACCCCGCTCGACCGCTGGACCATGTCCGCCCACGACGTCCGCTTGGTGGGACCGGAGTGCGATCTCGACGAACTGTTTCTCTTCGAGCAGAAGCGCAAGGTCCAGAAGGATCGCACGGTCAGTCTGCTCGGCGTCGTCTACGAGGTCGACGCCTCCCTGGTGGGCGAGACCGTGACGCTGCGCTTCGATCCCTCGCGCCGCGGCCGGCCCGTGGACGTCTACTTCAAGGGACGCAAGATCGAAAAGGCCAAGCGCGTGGACTTGTACGCGAACTGCTTCGTGCGGCGTGATCACACCACCAAGGCGCTGTGTCCCGACAAGAGGCTCGACGATCCGCCCGCCGGCCTGCCGCTGCGGGACCTGAAGCGGCGGGAGGACTGACATGTACCGTCAGCACTTCGGCCTCACGCAGCATCCCTTCAGCAACGAGATCGAGCCCGAGGACCTGTTCCCGGCTGCCGCAGCCAAGGAACTCGAGGTGCGCCTCACGCACCTGCTCGACATGCGCGGCATCGGACTCGTGACCGGAGACAGCGGCAGCGGCAAGACCTGCGGCGCACGCAGGGTCCTGGCACAGCTCCACGCTTCGCTCTACCGCGTGGTCTACGTGTGCCTCTCCACCGGCAACGTCATGGACCTGTACAAGACCATCTCCTGGGAGATGGGCCTTTCTGTGGAGCGCAGCCGCGCCGCGCTCTTCAGGCAGATCCGAAACGAGGTCACACGCCTGGTCTCCGAGGCCCGCTGCCGGCCGGTCCTCGTCGTCGACGAGGCGCACCACCTCCGGCCCGATGTCCTCGAGGACTTGCGTCTCCTGACCAACTACAACATGGACGCCGAGAACCGGCTCTGCCTGCTCCTGCTCGGACAGACCGAGATCAGGCGCCGGCTCTCCATGGCCGTGCACGAGGCGCTCGCCCAGCGCATCGTCGTCCGCTACCACCTGCCCGCCCTGACCCGCGACGAGGTCCCCGCCTACTTGGCTCACCGTCTGCGTCGCGCCGGCACCGAGCTGGCCCTGTTCGAGCCCGCCGCATACGAGGCGCTGTTCCAGGCCACCGGCGGGCTCCCGCGCAAGCTCAATACCCTCGCTCACCACGCCCTGCTCGCCGCCGCACTCGCGCGCGCCAGGAGCGTCTCCGCCGACCACGTCCAGGCCGCCCTGCCCGAGGTGTCGTGAGATGGACCTAAAGAAACACTACGTCGCCAGAGTCCTCGCACGCTACACGGCGCTCCCTGGAACCCTCCGCCGCGTGCTTCGCGAAGACCGGCGTTTGGCTGCGGATTTCTTCGAGCGCGGCATCAGGCTCGATGTCGTCGAAAACGCCTTCGTCCTCGCCGCAGCACGTCGAACCTTTCGCTCCAACGGCCAGCGCCTCGAACCCATCCGTTCGCTTCACTACTTCACGCCCTTGATCCAGGAACTGATCGAGGAACCGCCACTGCCCGAGTATCTCGACTACCTCAAGAACAAGCTCATCAGCGCCGGCGCTTATCGGCCAGCTTGACCTCGGATCCTTCCTTCACCCGAGGGAGCGGAGATCTCTCTCCGCTCCCGCACTTCTCGCTCTCCACCAACGCGAACCGCGCGGCACCCGACCTCGCAATCTGAGAAACCAATGCCTCCGCCCGTGGATTTAACGTAAGAAACGCGTCAGGGAATTACGTGCGAGACAACAGCAATGAAGAGGGCGACGACCGCTCAGCCGAGCGGGTAGCCTCCCGCTTCGGTCGCGGCTTGCGCGACCTCGCGTCGCAGCGCGACCGTGTTGAGCGTCTCGCGCTTCGTGAAGCGCTTCAGCGCGGCAAGGTACGTGCGCAGCATGTCGCCTTCGTCGAGGGTCGCGAGCAGCCGTCGCGCCGAGACCTCGATCTTGTCCATCGAGTCCTAGGCGAAGCAGCGAACGGCGGCTTCTTGAAGGCGGGTCTTGTCTTCTCCTCGAGCCGCTGCACGCTTCTGCGTGCGGAGCACGGCGGTTTCGAGGGCGTACGTCTCCATCGCGATGTCGGCGAAGAGGCCCAGTATCTCTTGCTGGTCGGTCAGGTCCTGGGCGAACTTCTGGGCCGCTAGGCCGATGCACATGAGCGCGACCTTCTTGGCGCCT
>CAZVOI010000383.1:0-2112 GCA_964628275.1 uncultured Acidobacteriota bacterium
TGCTGCAGAAGCCGTTGGCACTCGGCGCCGACCTCGTGATGCACAGCCTCACCAAGGCGCTCGCGGGCCACAGCGACCTGATTGGCGGCGCGCTGGTCGGGTCGCAGGCGCGCATCGACGCGGCGCGGGCCACGATGAAGGTCCTGGGCGGCTGCCTCGACCCGCACGCGGCGTTCCTGGCCCTGCGCGGGTTGCGGACCGTGCACCTGCGCGTCGAGCGGCAGTGCCGGAACGCTCTCGCGCTCGCGCGCCACTTCGAGGGCCATGCGGCGCTCGCCCGCGTCCACTACCCGGGGCTCGAGTCGCACCCGGGGCACGCGACGGCCCGGCGCCAGATGGCGGCCTTCGGCGGCATCGTGGGCTTCGAGCTGCGGGGCGGCCTCGCGGCGGCCGAGCGCTTCTACGACCGGCTGCAGCTCGTGGCTCGGGCCGCGAGCCTCGGCGGCGTCGAGTCGCTCGCCAGCTTGCCCGTACACACCTCCCACCACGGCCTGCCGGAGGCGGCCCTGCGCGCCGCCGGCATCGACCCGGGTCTGGTGCGCCTGTCGATCGGCATCGAGGACGAAGCCGACCTAGTGGCCGACCTCGAGCAGGCATTGCTCTCGGGGGGTTAGGGGGGCGAGTTGCCCCCCCTTGCGCAGTCCAGGCCGCTTTGCTGTTGTCCGTTGTCCGGCGTCCGTTGTCCGTTCGTCCGTAATCGTTTCAGCTCGTCAGCAGGTCCATGATGCGGTGGGCCTGGTCGATCAGTGGCTGGCCCTTGGTCGGCGACAGGCGGCCGGTGCGGATCAGCATGTCGACGTGGCGCTCGAAAATCTCGAGCGCGAGCGCCGAGAGCCGGTCGCTGCGTCCGCGCAGATGCCGGTCCGCCGTGGTGAGCATCGCCACGAGGGCGGTAGCGTTGCCCCTGCTCAGGAAGCCGCCGGTCTGGAGCGCGCGGACCTGGGCGATCAGGCCGGCGATCGAGGGCGCAGGCGCCGGGGCGTCCATCAGGAAGTAGCGCGTGATGGTCGGCGAGGACGTCCGATAGCCGCGGCCGACGATCTGCCCGCTGTCGTTGATCGACAGCGCCTCCTGCAGCACCCACTCGGTCCCCGCCGGCAGCAGGTCGTTCAGGTCCTTGACCTGGCCGCCCGAGGCCAGGAAGGCGTGCTGCCCGACGCCGAGGAACATCATTCCGACCACGTCGCCCGGCCCGTTCACGTCGTTCGGGCGGCTGTTGTACGCGCCGGTCGTCTCGAGGCCGAGGCTCGCGATCGCGTCGGTCGCGACGTCGTAGACGAGGGCGTGGTCCGCGGTGAAACCCGCGAGTCGTCCCTCGCCGACGATCTGGCCCGCGTTGCTGACGGCCCTGGCGTTGCTGAGGTACGCCGTCGAGCTCTGCGCCAGGAGCGTGGCGGCGCCGTTGCGGTACACGAAGCCGCGCTGCGGGGCGCTCGACGACTGGAACTCGCCGACGACCACTCCCGTGAGGTTGATGTCGCGCGCGCAGGTAAAGTCGTACACCGGGTTCGTCGCCAGCAGGGCGTGCAGGTCGGTCACGCTGCCGTTTGCGTACAGGAAGGCGCGGTGCGGGTCGGGCCAGATGTCATCGTAGCGGTTGAGGCAGCCGACGACGGCTCCGCTGTCGTTGATGGCGTACGCGAACGAGTCCGGCGCGAGCATGGCCAGGGCCTGGACCGACGTCGCACCCGCCGCGGCCTGGATCGCCTGCCAGCGGTTGTCCGGCCCGGGGAGTGACGCGAACGAGAAGCCGACCGCCGCTCCGGCGTTGTTGATGCCGAAGAGCGTGCTCAACTGGTCGCCGGCCGGGACGCCGAGGTCCCGCCACGCGCCGTTGCTGTAGATGGCGGCGTGGGCGTCGGGACCGACGTAGACCCAGCCCGCGACCTGCCCGTTGTTGTTGATGCGCTGAGGGACGCCGGCCAGCTCGATGATTGAGTAGCTCGACGTCTGGGCGTTCGCGGGAGCTGTAGAAGCTCCGAGAGCGAGCGCTGCTGCTAGAGCTAGCGCCGTCAGCGAACCCTTGCGACCTCCGACCACGCGGTCCATCTGGACCCTCCTCCCGAGTCCTGACTGGCTCCGTGGGGGACACGGTGCCGGCCCGACTCATTG
>CAZVOI010000384.1:0-3192 GCA_964628275.1 uncultured Acidobacteriota bacterium
CCATCGAGCTCACGCCTCGAGCGGAATCCGGCTCGCGTTGCGAGCCAACCAGTCGTCGAAGCTCTGGAGCTGCGGGTTGAGACTGCGGCTCACGTCGAGGCTGCGCGCGCCGCAATAGGCGGCCTCGAAGTCGCGCTTGACCTGGAACATGTTGCCGAGGTCTTCGGCGCCCGGGAAGCCGAAGCCACGATAGGCCTCGGGAGTGACCTCGTTGTAGCGAACGTCGCGACCGAGCGCGCGGCCGAGCGAGGCCGCCATCTGCGCGCCGGTCAAGTGTTCGCCAGCGATGCCCACCGTCTTGCCGATGTACTCGGGCCTCTCGAGGATGCCGTAGGCGCAGCGCCCGATGTCTTCGGCGGCGATGCCGGGGAGCCTTTTGTCACCCATCGGCAGCGTGAACAGCAGCGTGCCGTCGGGACCCTTCTTGGGACCCATGCCGAAGTGGATCAGGTTGTCCCAGTAGAAGCTCGTCAGCAGGAACGTGGTCGGTACGCCGGCCTCGCTGAAGAAACGGTTGGACTCGCCCTTCGAGTCGAAATGAGGGACCTTGTACTTGCCCATCAGCGTGGGCATCCGGTCGTCCGAGAGCGGGACCCACTGCCGCGTGTCTTCGAGGGTCGACCAGATCACGTGCCGGACGTTCGACGCCTTGGCGGCATGGGCGATCGCAGCAGCCTGGGCTTGCTCTTTCTCAGGCGAGAAGTGCGCCCAGAAGAACGTGACCCCGTAGGCGCCGTACGCTCCGGCGAACGCCTTCGTCAGGCTCGCGACGTCGTCGACATCGCCGGCCACGACCTCGGCGCCGAGCCGCGCCAGCTCCTGGGCGGGAGCCGCGCTCGGGTCTCGGGTGATTGCCCGAGCACTGAAACCGCCGCCCGGATCGCCCTGGATCGCTCGCACCAAACCACCGCCCTGAGCGCCAGTCGCGCCCAGCACGGCTATGACTCTCTTGTTGGACATGATCGCTTTCTCCTCAGAGTAGAGCGGAGGCGCTATCCTATGCGGGACCAGGGCGCCATGATCTCGAATCGAGCGATCCAATCCATCTGCGCGGCGATCCTGCTCCTCCCGTGCATCCGCGCGAAGGCGCAGGCTCCCGCGGCGAGCGCGCCGCCGACGCTGGCGTCGGTGCTGGCGGGAACCAAACCGGCGGATTGGCGGTCTCTCGATCCCGAGAACACGCTCTACTTGGACCTCCCCGGCGGGCGGGTCGTGATCGAGATGGCTCCGGCGTTCGCTCCGCGCCACGCCGCGAACCTGAAGGCGCTAGTGCGTGAAGGCTATTTCGACGGGCTCACGATCAACCGCGCGCAGGACAACTACGTCGTCCAGTGGGGCGACCCGGACGAGAACGACGCCAAGAAACAGCGGCCGGTGAAGAAGGCCGAGCGCCATATAGCACCCGAATTCGACCGCGCGCTCGCCGCCGATCTCGCCTGGACTGCGCTCCCGGACGGCGACCTGTACGCGGCGCAGGTCGGCTGGTCCTCCGGATTCCCGGCGGCGCGCGACCCGAAGAGCGGCCGCGCCTGGCTCACGCACTGCTACGGCGCTTTGGGCGCCGGCCGCGCCAGTGACGCCGGCAGCGGCGGCGGCACCGAGCTCTACGTGGTCATCGGCCACGCGCCGCGGCACCTGGACCGCAACGTCACCGTGTTCGGCCGAGTGCTGCGCGGCGCAGAGCTGCTGTCGACGCTGCCGCGCGGCACCGGCAACATCGGCTTCTACGAGAAGCCCGAGCAGCGCATCCCGATCCGCTCGATCCGCGTGGCGGCGGACCTGCCTGCCTCGGATCGCGTGCTGCTGGAGGTCCTGCGCACCGACACCGAGGCCTTTCGATCATTGGTCGAGGCACGCCGTAACCGCCGCGAGGAGTGGTTCAAACAGCCGGCCGGCAAGATCGAGCTCTGCAACGTGCCGATCCCGGTCCGGGACGCGCCGGCGCGCTAGCCAGTGGCGATGGGTTGGTCAGGCGGTCGATGCACCATGACCAGAACCAAGCTCCGACTCGCGATCGGGCTCGCCGCAGCGAGCCTGCTGGCCGAGGCCCAGGATCCGCCGGCGACGCCGCTCCAGTTCGGCGCCTTCACAGCGCGTTTCTCCGCCGACGGCGCGTTCTCGCTGGAAGGCCAAGGCTGGCCCGCGTTCCGCGGAACCTGGAAACGGACCGGCGACACGATCGAGCTCCGGACCAGCGGCGGCGGAGGCGGCTGCGAGGCGCCCGGGCAGTATCGCCTGAGCCGCGACGACGGCAAGCTGACCCTGGACCTGGTAGCCGACGAATGCCCGCCGCGTCGATTGATCCTCGGTCACAGCACCTGGTTGCGCGCGGGGGAGGCGAAGAGCATTCCCGAGCGGCGCATCCTGCGCAGCGCCGCGCCGGCTCGGCGCACGCTTCCCAAAGCGGCGGACGCCGCCGGCAGTTGGCCGTCCTTTCGTGGACCGCAGGCTTCGGGCGTGGCCGAAGCACAGAACCTGCCGGACACCTGGGACGGCAAGACCGGCGCCAACGTCCTGTGGCGCACGCCGATCCCCGGCCTCGCCCACTCCAGCCCCGTCGTGTGGGGGAGCCGCGTCTTCGTCACCAGCGCCGTCAGCAGCAAAGGCAACGCGACGTTCCGGCCGGGCCTGTACGGCGACGGCGACGCGTCCGACGACCGCTCGCAGCATCGCTTCATCGTTCAGGCGCTCGACAAGAAGAGCGGCGCGCTGCTCTGGGAGCGAGTCGCCCACGAAGGCGAGCCGATCGACAAGCGCCACATCAAGTCCACCTATGCCAGCTCGACGCCGGCCACCGACGGCAAGTTTGTCTGGGTCAGCTTCCTCGATCACCCGGACATGACCATCGCCTGCTACGACTTCAACGACGGCAAGGAACTCTGGAAAACCGTTCCCGGCAAGATGCTGTCCAAGCACGGCTACTGCAGCACCGTTCTGCCGTACAAAGACACGATCATCATCAACGGCGACCAGGACGCGCAGGGGTACATCGTCGCCCTGGACAAAGCCACCGGCAAAGAGCGCTGGCGGGCCGACCGCCCCAACCGCACCCGCTCCTATTGCCCGCCGCTCATCATCGAGGTGGCCGGCAAGAAGCAGCTCGTGTTGTCGGGCAGCCTGTGCGTGGCGGCCTACGACCCGGACACCGGCAAGCCGATTTGGATCGTGGACGGGCCGACCGAGCAGTTCGTG
>CAZVOI010000385.1:0-8897 GCA_964628275.1 uncultured Acidobacteriota bacterium
GGCCAGCACCTTGTCGGGCGTGATCGGCACCTCGTCCACCCGAATTCCGAGCGCATCGGCGAGCGCGTTGGCAACCGCCGGGATCACGGGCAGTAGCGGACCCTGGCCGACTTCCTTCGCGCCGTACGGGCCTTCGGGATCCAGCGTCTCGACCAGGATCGTCTCGACCGGCGGCATCTCGAGTGTGGTCGGGCTCTTGTAGTCGAGCATCGACGGGATCCTGTGCAAGCCCTTTCGGAACACCTGCTCTTCCATCAGCGCTTCGCCGAGCGCCATGTAGACCGAGCCCTCGACCTGGCCGATCACCAGCATCGGGTTGATCGAGCGGCCGACGTCGTGCGCGATCCAGACCTTGTCCACGCGCACGATCCCGGTTTCGCGGTCGGCTGAGAGCTCGACCACCGCCGCCGAGTACGAATACGTGGGAGTGGGCCCGACGCCGGCGCCCTTCCATTTCGCTACGGACTTGGGCGGCTTGTAGGAACCGGTCGAGCCGAGCGTTCCGAACTCGGCCTCGGCGAGCACCACCGCTTCGGCGAAGCCGAGCGACCGGTCGGGATCCGCCGAGTCGAAGATGCGCCGGTTCGCGGCGACCAGCCGGTCTTCCGATATCTCCAGCTTCTTCGCCGCGGCCCTGAAGATCGGCTCGCGCACACGCTGCGCGGCCTGGATCGCCGCGTTGCCGGTCATCAGCGTGACGCGGCTCGAGTACGAGCCGAGATCCACCGGCGTCAGGTCGGTGTCGGCGGTGACGACGCGGATGTCCTCGGGCCGGATGCCCAGCTCTTCGGCGACCACGTAGGCGAGCACGGAGTCCGAGCCCTGGCCGATGTCGGTCGAGCCGCAGAAGACCGCGACGCCGCCGCTGCGGTCGACCTTGATCTGGACGCCCGAGTGCGGCATCGCGTTCCAATAGATCGGCAGGCCGGCGCCGCTCAGGTAGGCGGACGCCGCGATGCCGAGGCCGCGGCCCGGACCGAGCTTCCCATGTCGCTCGGTCCAGCCGCTCTTCTGCATCACCTTTTCGAGGCACTTCTGAAGCCCGATCGTCCGGACCTTCATCTGGTTCGCGGTGATCCGGCCCGGCGGCAGCGTGTTGTCGAGCCGCCATTGCGCTGGATCGATGCCGAGGTCCGCGCAGATCTTGTCGATGTGGCACTCCAGCGCGTAGCGCGGCTGGGGCGTGCCGTGGCCACGCTTCGGCCCGCACGGCGGCTTGTTCGTGAAAACGCGCACGCCTTCGAACTTGTAGCGCGGGATCTCGTAGGTGACGGTCTGCAGCGCGCCCGTGTAATAGAGGCTGGCGACGCCGTAGCTGCCGTAGCCGCCGCCGTCGAGCGCGGTTCGGAAGTGCATCGCGGTGATGCGTCCGTCTTGCTTGACGCCGGTCTTCACCCACATCCGCACCGGATGCCGGCCACGGTGGCAGTAGAAGACCTCCTCGCGCGTCAGCGTTATCTTCACCGGCCGGCCGGTCTTCATCGAGAGCTTGGCCACCGCGAGCTCGTGGTTGAAGGGATCGCTCTTGCCGCCGAAGCCGCCGCCGTTGGGGCACGCGATCACCCGCACGTGCGCGGGCGGCATCTCCAGGACCTTGGCCAGCGCGCGGTGCACGTAGTGCGGCGTCTGGGTGGAGGACCAGAGCGTCAGCTTGCCGTCGGGACCGTAGAGCGCGGTGGCCGAGTGCTGTTCCATCGGCAGGTGGGTGTTGCCCTCGAAGAAGAAGGTGTCCTCGCGCACCAGGTCGGCTTCGCGGAAGCCCTCCTCCACGTCGCCGAAATCGAAGCTGACTTCCTTGTGGACGTTGCCGTGGGCGCCGTACTCGTGGATCCGCTCGCCCGACGCGAGCGCGTCCTCGATCGTCATCAACGGCGCAAGCACCTCGTAGTCGACCTGGATCAGCTTCAGCGCGGCTTCCGCCGTCTCCTCGTCGATCGCGGCGACCGCCGCCACTGGATCGCCGACGAAGCGAACCTTGTCCAGGCACAGCGCGTGCTCGTCCTGGCTCACCGGCAGGATCCCGAACGGGATCGGCAGCTCGCCGCCGACGAGCGTCGCCAGCACGCCGGGATGCGCCGCGGCCTTCGTCAAATCCATGCCACGGATCCGCGCGTGTGGGTGCGGCGAGCGCAAGAGGCGCGCGTAGACCATCCGCGGCAGCACCAGGTCGTCCGCAAAAACCGTCTGGCCGGTGACCTTGGCGGCTGCGTCGACCTTGACCAGCGGCTGGCCGACAACGTGGAGCTTCTTCTCAGCCACGCACGACCTCGGCGCGGCGCGCCAGCTCCTCGGCATCCGGCGCGTGCTCGCCGCGCATCCGCGCCGCCGCCAGCTCCACCGCCTCGAAGATCTTCAAGTAGCCCGTGCAGCGGCACAGGTTGCCCGCCAGGGCCTCGCTGATCGCGGCGCGGCTGGGCTTCGGGTTCGACTCGATCAAGGCCTCGGCGGCAAGCAGGAATCCCGGCGTGCAGTAACCGCACTGCGCCGCGCCCAGGTCGGCGAAGGCCTGCTGTAACGGGTGCAGGCGTCCGTCCAGCGCCATCGCTTCGACGGTCCGGATCGCACGGCCCTGACACTCGATCGGAAGCGTCACGCAAGAGAGCACGAGCTGGCCGTCCAACAGCACCGCGCAGGTGCCGCACTCCCCCAGCTCGCAGCCGTGCTTGGTGCCGAGCAGCCCCAGCCCCTCGCGCAAGACTTCCAGCAGCGTGTGGTGCACCGGCGCGAGCGCCTCGCGGAACTCACCGTTGACGTTCAGCCTCAGCCGGACTCTCTGCATCGGACGCGCCCCTGTCAGATTTGAACGAGCGTTCAAATCTAGCCCGTCGCGCGGAACCTCACAAGCGAACCGGCCGGACCCCGGTCCTAACCCTGCGCGGCGCGCTTGCGCAGCGCTCCAAGCCAGCGCACCAGCAGCGAAGCGTAGTCGGGCAGGCGGCCAAAGATCTCCGCGGCAAGCGGTTCGCGGTAGGTGTGAACGGTCAGGCTCCGGTCCTGGATCATCCGGCGCGCCAGGCGATAATCGGGCTCGTCGAGCAGCCCAAGACCGTGGCACGCGCGAACCACGGCTGCGGCCGACGCATGGTCCAGGCCCTCCTTTTCCCCCAGGGTTCGGCGGGCCGCCTCCCACGTCGTCTCGAAGCTGTGCTCGAAGCGTTGGATCGCGGCGTCGCGCACGATCGGCGTTCTCGGCTCGCGCAGCGCTTCGAGCAACGTCTCGACGGCGCGGGCGGCCTGATCGAGTTTCCGGCTCAGCTCGCTCAATCGCCCCACCCACACGAGACAGCATCGCGGAAGGCCCGGTCGGTACGCCAGAGATCGACGCGGTCGCCCGGATGCGGGCCCTGGCTGCTGACACGCGCTCGAAAACCTGCCAGGACTTCGATCACGAGACGACGGACCTCGACCATGTCGACACCGCTCGGGCTCTCGGTTGCCACGTTGACCCAGTATAAAGCTTCGGTGATTGGCAACCGGCGTTTAGTCTTGGCGCCACGGTGAACCGCAGTTGGTTGTTCGAAGGCCGGATCGGCCGAGGCGTCCACGCGGTCGCCGGAGTGCTGCTGTTCGCGATTCTCGGAGCGCGGCGAGTTCCGGCTGACGCCACTCGCGGGAGGCCGAACCCGCCTCACCGGTACCACCTGGTATCGGCACGCGATCTTCCCGGTGAGCTACTGGTGGCCCTGGTCGGACGCGATCATCCACCGCATCCACGCGAGGGTGCTCTGGACCACATCAAGCGCGAGTCCGAAGCTCCCCGCTAGTCCTGTTGTCACGCTTCGGGCGCCTCCAGCATCTCAAGGAGGTGAGCGGGGTGTTCCATGCCGGTGAACGCGAGCTCCAGCGTCGCGCCGGGGTCGCCGAAGAGGCGCGCGCGGTCGGCCGGATCATCGGGCCCGCGATCTCGCCCGCGGTCGCTCGCTTCCTGTCCCGCCAGCGGCTCGCCGTCGCGTCGACCACCGACGGCCGCGGACGGGTCTGGGCTTCACCGCTCACGGGAGCGCCCGGATTCCTGCGCGTCGAAGGCGAAGATCTCCGGATCGCATCTGCGGCGCCGCCCGGGGACCCGCTCTTCGAGAACCTCTCGAACGCCGGGCCGCTCGGGCTGCTGGTGATCGACCCGCGGACGCGGCAGCGGATGCGCTTCAACGGCATCGGCTGGCGCGCGCTGGGCGCCCTCGTGCTCCGCCCGCAGCAGGTCTACGGCAACTGTCCGCAGTACATCCAGCTTCGCGCAGCGGAACCCGACGCGCCGGCCGCGATCACCGAGCCCAAGGTTTCGAACCGGTTGAACCGGCGCCAGCGGGAGTGGATCAGACGCGCTGACACGCTGTTCATCGCCAGCCGGCACCCCGAAGCGGGAGCCGACGCGTCGCACCGCGGCGGCCTGCCGGGCTTCGTGGAAGTGGCGCGCCCGACCCGGCTCTCGTTTCCCGACTATCCCGGGAACGCGATGTTCAACACGCTCGGCAACCTGTTGGTCAACCCGAAAGCCGGGCTGCTGTTCGTGGACTTCTCGAACGGCGACGTCCTCCAGCTCACCGGGCAGGCGAACCTCGAAGCCGGCTTCACGGTCGTCTTCGACGTCGCGGAGGCGCGCGAGACGCGTGGCGCGAGCCCGCTGCGTTACCGCCTGCTCGAGTACTCGCCCGTCAATCCTCCGCTCGGCCCTCACACCAGCCGGGAGCGCGGCATCGAAAGCAGTGAACCGGGCGAACCGGAGAAGGAATGAGATGAGCAAGAAGCTGGCGTGCGGCGACGTGGTCGAGGGATGCGCGTTCCACGCCGAGGCGGGGAACGAGGACGAGCTGATGAAGAAGGTGGTCGCGCACGCGGCCGAGAAGCACGGCGTGAGAGAAGTCACGCCGGAGCTGGCCGCGAGGGTGAAGGCGGCGATCCGCACGACCGCGTGAACGTTCTCGACGCGATCGGCAACACCTCGCTGGTCCAACTTCGCAAGGTCGCGCCGCCCGTCGGCGCGGCCGTTTTCGTGAAGCTCGAGAACAAGGACAGCATCGCGGGTTACCACGGACTCGGCGACGAGATCTGGCGGCAGACGGGGCGGCGCGGTGGACGCGTTCGTTCACTCCGCCGGCGCGTCAGCGTCGTCGCGCGGTGTGGCGACGGTGCTGAAGCAGAGGAAGGCGAGCGTCGAGCTGGTCGTCGTGGAACCGGCCGAGTCGGCGGTGCTCTCCGGCGGCCCGCCCGGCGCGCACCGGATCGAGGGGATCGGGATCGGCCGCTCCAGGTCACGAAGCGGCTCGGGCCCGGCGCCACGGTCGTCGCGCTGATGGTGGACTCGGATCTCAAATACCTGAGCACCGACGTGTACCGGAGCGCGCCGCGCTAGCCTTGGCGGCGATGGCTGCAGCCGGCGCCGAGCCGAGCCTGAGTGACGACGAGCTGGTCGCGCGCGCTTGCGCCGCGGACGAGACGGCGTTCGAGGCGCTGGTCATGCGCTACCAGGGCCGCGTGTACCGGCTGGCGCGCCGACTCACTCAGGACGACGGCGACGCCCAGGACGCGCTTCAGGAGACCTTCCTCCAGGTGCACCGCAAGCTCGGGTCCTTCCGCGGCGAGTCCCGCTTCTCGACCTGGCTCTACCGCGTCGCCACGAACGCCGCGCTGATGCAGCGCCGCTCGCGCGCGCGGCGGCCCGCGGAGTCGCTCGATGCGTACGCGCCCGGCTTCGACGCGTTCGGCGAGCACGCGGCGACGCCGGAGGAGCTGCTGGCGGCGCTCAGCGTCGACGAGCGGCTCGACCGGAAGCGCCTGGCCGAGAAGGCGCTCGAGGGTCTGGCGCGGCTGCCCGATCTGTATCGCGAGGCGTTCGTGCTGCGCGATCTCGAAGAGCTGGAGACGGCCGAGGTCGCCGAGATCCTCGGGATGGAGCCGGCGGCGGTGCGCCAGCGCGTGCATCGCGCGCGGCTGCTGCTGCGCGGCTACCTGGGCGCCCTCGCGGGAGGGGAGTCATGAGCGAAGTGAAGTGCGCCTCCGGCATCGAGCTCCTGGCCGACTATCTCGAAGGCCTGCTGCCGAAGGGCGTCAGCGCTGACATCGAGACCCACGTTGCCGGCTGCCCGCGCTGCACCGCGTTCGTGGCCACGTATCGCGAGACGCCGCGGATCCTGCGCGACGCGACCGCGGTCACGCTACCGCCCGACCTCGAGGCGTCGCTGCTCGGTTTCCTGCGCTCGCGGCGCTAGCCCTTCGCCGCGGCGACGGCTGCGGAGTATGACTCATGGTATGAGCGTTGTATGCTGATGGGTACCATGAGGACCACGGTGCTGCTGAAGGACGATCTCGTGATGAAGGCCAGGAAGCTCTCGCCTCAGAAATCCCTGAGCGGCCTCCTGAACGCGTGCCTGTCGGATTGGATCGCCCAACACACCAAGCAAGAGCTGGAGGCGCGGCTGGCCGCCGAGTATCGTGACGGCGACGCCGAGGCTCGACAAGTGGCTCGCGATTTCGCGACCGTGGACGGCGAAGGCTGGCCCAAGTGGTGAGGGGCGCGATCGTTTGGGTGGCGCTCGATCCCGCTCGGGGCGCCGAGGTGCCGAAGGCCCGTCCCTGCATCGTCGTTTCGCGCGACATCGCCAACGACGTATCTCGAACGATCACGGTCGTCCCCCTGTCGTCGGTCAAGGGCCGGCAGCCCGAGCGCCTCGTCCAGCCGCTACTCCGTGCGACGGAGAGCCGGCTCCCCAAAGACTCGCGAGCGCTCTGCGATCAAGTCCGCACCGTCGACAAGGCGCGTGTCCGCAGCGTTGTGGCTGTGCTCGACGCGCGGGCCATAAGGCGCATCGATCAAGGCTTGATCCTCCACCTGGCGCTCGAGGGCTGGCAGCCCTAATACCTCCGCGGCGCCGCGGATTTCTGCGCGACGCGACTACGGTTTCGCTGCCGCTCGACCTGGAGGCGTCGCTGCTCGGCTTCCTGCGCTCGCAGCGGGTTAGACGATCGGCGCCACCAGCGCGCGCCGGCGGAGTATTCCCAGCGCCGCGGCCACGGCCATCGACACCAGCAACGCCGGCACCATGCCGACGCCGTAGCGGGAGACGCCGATCAGCACCAGCAACCCGCCACCCGCGAGACCCAGCGAGACTCGCGGCGAGAGCGAGGGCAGCCGCGGGTCGAGGCGCAGGAACGTCGCCAGGCCGAGCCAGAAGAGCAGCGTACCCAAGGCGCCGAACAGCCGGCCGATCACCGCGCCGCCCGAAGACGCGTAGGGCAGCGCGATCCAGGCGTCCTGGTCCGACTGGTTCGCATACAGCTTTTCGAAGGCGTAGTGGATGCCGGCCGTGGGCACGCTGATGCGCAGCGGGTCGAGCAGTTGCGGCGCCGGGCGGTCGCCCTCGGCGCGCGCGAGCTTCTGCGCCATCGCCTCGCGCGACACGGCGGCGCCGGCCGTGACCACGTCGAGGTTGGTCCGCGGCGTCGCGTAGCTCATCTCGGCCGGCACGTAGACGTCCCAGCGCGAATGGGTGACCAGGATGTCGGGCCGTGCCAGCGACCCGCTCGCGCTGCCCAGGCTGCCGAAGCTCGCGCCCTGCGTCGCGTACACGAGCTGGACCGGGAAGCCTGTGGTGGAGTGGATGATCTTGATCAGCACGTCCTGCTCGCCGTTCGCGCCCGCGGAGACGGCCGGCTTCTCGGGCTTGCCGTCGACGAAGGCGGACCAGACGCTGGCGCCTTTCGGCAGCCGGAGCTTCAGGAACTGCTTGCGGCTGTTGCGCAGGCTGAACTCCACCGTGGTCACCTGCAGGCCGTCGCGGGTATAGAGCGTGCGGTAGTCGGCGCGTTCGATGGCCGCCTCCTGGACACCCGCCAGACGATGGCGCGCGAGCGTGATCGCCAGGCGCGGCGCGGGCTCGGCTTGCAGGTACTTGTACGCCATCAGGATCGGGCGCGTGGTCCGCAGCACCATCTGCTGAGGCAGCTCGGCGATGTCGACGACGGTCAGCCGTTCGGCCGCGGCGGGGCGCACCTCGACGGCGGAGAGCGCCTCGACCGCGACCCGTCCCTGCTCCATCTCCGCGCCGCGCACGCGCGGCATCGCGACGTCGACCTGCGACTCGCCCTGGGCCTGGGGCAGGATCCGCTCGTACGCCAGCTCGAGCCGGAACTCCCCCTCCATCTCCTGCGTGAACGCCACGTCTACAACCAGTCGGCCATTCGTAGGCGTCGCCTTGTGCGACCGCAGCGAGGGACCGGTCAGACTCAATAAGGTGACGTCGCCCGGCAGCTCGAGCTGAAGCTCCGTCAGGCGCCCCGTCTTGACGTGCACCGCCACGCTCGCCGACCCTGCGACCGCGACCTCGCCGAGCGAGATCAGCGTGTCCACCTGGGCGTCGAACTTGGCGGTCACCGGGTCGGGGGTCCGGGCGCGCGCGACGAAACGCGGCGGCTCGTCGACGTACTTGAAGGTGTGCGCAACGGTCTTGTCGATCTTCTCGCGTACGAACGAGGGCAACTGGTTCTCGCCGACGCGCGCGCCGGCCGTGTCGTCCTTCGGATCGAGCGTGAGGTCGCTGCCGGCGAGCAGCGCCAGCATGCCGCGCTGGCGCTGCGCCTCCGGAGCGCGCAGGAGCGGCAGCTCGAGATCCTGCCCGAGGGCTCCCAGCGCGCGGTCGTAGTAAACGTCCAGCAGCAGCTCGCCCGCCAGGTCGCGGTTCAAGAAGATGCTGGCCACGCGCGGACGGCCCGGCACGGCAGGAGCCAGACGCCAATCGGCGACGGCCCCGTCGGCGCCTTCGATGCGGTTGACCTGCACGCCCGCGGGCACCAGCAACGAGATCCGATCGGTGGCGCCGCGCGTCACCTGGTAGTGGACCCGCGCGTGGACGAAGAGCACCGCCTCGTGCGCGTGCACGGCGTGGTACAGCTCGGCGTTGGCG
>CAZVOI010000386.1:0-3455 GCA_964628275.1 uncultured Acidobacteriota bacterium
CCTGGATCGCGCGCAACGCTTCTTTGGGAACCACGCCCCGGTCGGCGAGCGCTTCCGTGGTGGCGATCTCGACCTTGAGCCAGGTCGCGAACTTGTTCTCCTCGGACCAAAGCCTCGCCATCTCCGGCCGCGAGTAGCGCGCGATCATCGCGGCCCGAGTTTAGCAGCCGCGCTCAGTCCCAGATCCTGTCGACTGTGCCGTCGAGGGCGGCGAAGTCGGCGCCCTGCTCGATGTCAGCGTCGCTTCGTCAGGGAGCGCGACAAGAAACGCCGGACATCCCGAAATTCCTGCATAGAAGGGGCCGCCGTCGCTCCCAAGATTCCCGCCAGAACTGACGGTCTTTGGCCTGGTAGGCCGGTCCCCGGAACCGTATGGCCGAGGCCGGCTTCGACCAAACGCTCGATCTGCGCGGACAAGGAACGCCCCTCTCGCGCCGCCAAAGCCTGAAGTCGCCTTCGCGTCGAGGGCTGAAGCCGTACCGTCACTAGCGCGTCCTTCATTCCTGAGAATGTAGTGGTCCGACGCGGTTTCGTCTAGGCCTCGTCGGGCTCTCTCCCGCTCTTGCCGAGCGCGCGCAGCGCGAGCGCTGCTGCGACGCCGAAGCCGAAGCCGCCCAGGTGGGCGGCGAACGCGACGCCGAGGGTGGTCGCTCCGAACGAGACGTAGAAGATCTGCTCGACGAGCCACAACGAGAGGAACACCCAAGCCGGCCAGACCAAGGTCCATATCCGGGGCGCGACGCCGAGCATCGCCACCAGCGCCAGCCGGATCGGACGCCGCCCGTGGAGCACCGCCAGCATGCCCATCGCGGCCGCCACCGCGCCCGAGGCGCCGATCACCGGATCCGCGCTCGACGGATGCAGAACGGCGTGGCTGAGACCGGCGGCAACCCCACCGAGCAGATACGCGGCGCCGAAGTACACCGGGCCGAGGCTCAACTCGAGCAGGCCGCCGGCGGTCCACAGGAAGATCATGTTGAAGAGCAGGTGGAGGAAGTCGGCGTGCAGGAACTGGTGTGTGAGCAGCCGCGTCGCGCGCAGCTCGGCGGGGACCAGCCCGTAGCTGTAGAAGGGATGGCGCGCCTTCAACTCCAGGTAGTCGGCGAGACAAGCCTCCAGACGTTCACGCAGATCCTGCGACTTGGTTTGCTCGCGCCACTGCGTGTCGTTTTCCAGGAATCGCAGCGGCGATCCGAAACGTCGCAGGCGGGATTCGATGTCGGGAGTCTCCTTGCCGGCGAGGCGCAGCGACCACTCCGCGACTCGCCGAAGCTCGGCCTCCGCGTCGGAAGTCTTCTGGGTCTCGAATTGAAGCGTGAGCAGGAAGACGAGCATGTTCAGGCCGACTAGGGCGGCGGTGAGGCGCGGCGCGCGCGGCGTGCTGTCGCCGGGGCCGAGCGGGAGGAGCAGGATCACGCGCTGCTCAGCGGCGCAGCAGCCAGATCTCGCTTCGTTGGGCTCCGCCGATCAGCTTGATGTCCTGGCCGACCTCGTAGGCGACCAGCTTTCCGTCGGCGGAGACCGCGAAGCGCTGCTTGAACGGATGCTTGTTGGAAAGCCGCCGGGGCGCGCCGCCGCCCGCCGGAGCAACGTGGATGTCCGCGGGATCCTCGCCGGTCATCGCTCTGGCGATACCGGAATCGCCTTCCACCGGGGCCACGAAGAAGACCTGCCGCCCGTCGGCGCTGAGCTTGACGGCGGTCGGGTCGACGAGCTTGACGCCGCTCAGCACCGATTTCTTGTCCGAGCCCAGGGCGGTCATGCTCCAGATCTCGATCCCCGCCGGGGCGTTCGTGGCGTAGAGAATCCGCCCGTCCGCCGTCCAGGACGGGAACCCCGACTGGCCACCCGAGGTGAGCACGCTCGGCGAGCCGCCGTCGAGGCTCGCGACGACGATATCGGATTCGTAGGGGAGGCGCTCCTTCTTCCCCAGCTCCCGGCGCCGGTCCTCGTATTTCTTCGCTTCCAGCTCGCGGCTCAGGTCCCGAGTCCCCTCGATGACGTTGAGGGCCCCGCCCGCGGCCACCCGATCGACGAATTTCTCGAACTCCTTGCCAGGCGATTCACCGCTGGCGGCTTGGCTGGGGTCGTCCTTGATCTGTTCGTAGACCACCGAGTCGACGCTGCCGGACACCGCCATCCGGTAGTCGGGAGCCAGGCTGGTCCGCTGAGCCGACCCGGTCGCGACGTCCACGCGGCAGAAGCGCGGTCCCGATTCGCTAGCCGAGTAGGAGCTCGGCTCGTCGTCGTCGCCAACCGCACTGCGAGGTTCGGGAGAGCAGGTGGTGATCAGCGTGCTGGAGCCCGACCACACCGGCGCGTCGCCGGCCGCGACCTTGCGCGCCTGATTCGTGTTCACGTCGAACACGTGAAGAGATCCTCGCCAGTCCTCGCCGTCACTGCTGCCGGAGTAGGCCAGCCTGGCGCCGTCGGGAGACCAGGAGAACGACTCCGAAGCGACCGGTGCCACCGCTCGATACGAGCCCTTCGAGATGTCGTATACGGCGAGCTGCGTCGACTTGGCGTCGGCGATCAGGAAAGCCAGATGCTTTCCCGTGGAGGAGAAGGCCGGCGCGAAAGCCTTGAAGTCGCCACTCACGAGAAGCCGTGTTGCCGGAAAGACGAAGACTCTGACGGCGACGAGGAGAGCTACACCGGCCAAGCCACCGGCGATCATGGCTTTCTGCCGGCCCGTCCATTTCTGGAACTCGCGGCGGATCACCGGCGGCGCCGGGCGCTGCGCGAGCCCCACCGGAGCGACTGTGTGTCGCGGCGAAGTCGGCATCAGCGCCGGTGCGGGACGCGGCGCGGCGGCTGATCGCGGCGCCGGAGTCTTCTCCGGCGTGCCGGGCGCCGCCGCGGCCTGGGCCGCGGTGACCTGCGTCAGGCGATGGCGCACGTAGGCATTGTTCGGGTCGACCTCGAGAAAGCGCTCGAGAACGGCCGCGGCGAGGTCGCGCCGCTTGGCTTCGGCATAGACCTGGGAAAGCTGGAGATAGGGCGTCTTCAGCGAAGGGTCGGTATCGATGGCTGCTTCGAGCGCGCTCACCTTGGCCACGACCTCCGGCGCACCCTCGAACGGCGGCAACGCGGGGACTTCGGGAACAGGAGGCTCCTCGGGCGCCGGCGGCTCCTCGATTGGATTCGCGACGAGCAATGGCCCCGAGAAGAGAGCGGGCTCGTCCGAGATCGCAGCGCCGCACTTCTGGCACACTGTGGCGCCAGGGGTGCTGAAGGCTTCGCACGCCGAGCAATAGACCAGCTCCATTGCGGCCCCCGCTGTAGAAACCCGTTAGGTGAGGTTGCAGCCATGGCCGCGCGTTGTCAAACCGTTCGATAACGCCCTGGTCTGTTCAAAACAACGCGAGCTGCTTCGGCCCGGGTTTCGGCTGGGCTGGCGCGACGTCGATCCAGCCGGTGCCGTCGGAGCTGGTGATCGTGACCTGGACCTCGGT
>CAZVOI010000387.1:0-3428 GCA_964628275.1 uncultured Acidobacteriota bacterium
TCCTCGGTGAAGCCGTAGCCGGTCTGGTCGCCACGGACTACGCGAACGCCCACGCCCAGCTCGACGCTCTTGAAGGCACGGTTCACATCCCCGTCCTCGAGCGAGAAGCTGTTGGTCACGCGATGCTGGAAAAAGAGATCGGCATAGTCGCCGCCGCTCGAGAGCGCGGTCCCGAGCGCCTCACGCAGCATCCGCTCGTCGACTCCGAAGCGCGCGAAGTACGAGACGCCCGAAGACGGACCGGCGGTCGCGGCGGCGGGCCCGTTCAGGACGTCGCCAATCGCCGTGCTCGCCAGCGTCGCCGCACCGATCTTGATCGCATCCCGACGGCTCATCCCATTTCCTCTTTCGCGCATGGCGTCCTCCGAGTTCGAGGACCAGAAGTGTAGTGCTCCGCTTTCTCCATTCTCAAGCGGAAATCATTTAGATCCAAACGATTGTACGGATGCTCAGCGCTTTGCGCGAAAGCACGTCGCGGCGTGGTCGTTCACCACGCCGACCGCCTGCAGGTACGCGTAGACGATCGTCGAGCCGACGAAGCGAAAGCCGCGCTTCTTGAGGTCCTTGCTGATCCGGTCCGAGAGCGCGCTGCGAGGCGGCACGTCCTTCATCGACCGAGGCCGGTTCGCGATTGGACGGCCGCGCACGAATGACCAGAGATACCGATCGAAAGCCCCGAACTCCTCCTGGACCGCGAGGAAGCAGAAGGCGTTGTCGATCGTGGAGTCGATCTTGAGACGGTTGCGCACGATGCCAGCGTCGGCGAGCAGGCGGGTCTTGTCCTTCGCGGTGAAGCGGGCGACGCGGCGCGGGTCGAAACGCGCGAACGCGCGCCGGTAGTTCTCGCGCTTCTTCAGGATCGTCGACCACGACAGCCCCGCTTGCGCTCCCTCCAGGATCAGGAACTCGAACAACACGCGGTCGTCGTGGACCGGGCGGCCCCACTCGCGGTCGTGGTACTCGATCATCAGCGAGTCGCTGGACGCGACCCAGCCACAGCGCTGCTTGCCCGTGTCAGCCATCATGCCTCTTCCCGCGTGCTAGCCTGCTGGCTCCAGTGTAGAGGTAAGCATGAGGCTCCCGATCGTTCTGGCCGTGCTCTCTCTCGCCGCTGCTTCGGCGAGCGCGCAACCCGAGGACGCGGCACTCCGCCACGCGCGCGAGCTGCTCAGGAAGGCGATCCTGATCGACGGCCACAATGACTTGCCCTGGGCGATTCGCCAGTCGAAGACGAAACCCCGCGACGTGGTGGCGTACGACCTGCGTCAAAAGACGCCGGGCGAAACCGACTTCGCGCGCATCGCGGCCGGCGGGCTGGGCGGACAGTTCTGGTCGGTCTACATCCCCGGCGAAGACAGGACCCTGGGCTACGCGCGGATGCAGCTCGAGCAGATCGACATCGCTCGCCGCATCATCGACCGCTATCCGGACCGGCTCGGCCTCGCGCTGACCCCCGACGACGTCGTCCGGATCCACAAGGCGGGGCGGTTGGCTTCGCTGCTCGGGATGGAAGGCGGCCACGCGATCGAGAACTCGCTGGGAGCGCTGCGTGCCTACTACGACCTGGGCGCGCGCTACATGACGCTGACGCACAACACGACGCTGGATTGGGCCGACGCCGCGAACGACAAGCCGAAGCACGGCGGCTTGACACGCTTCGGTGAAGAGGTCGTCCAGGAGATGAACCGGCTCGGCATGCTGGTGGACCTATCGCACACCTCGCCCGACACGATGCACGACGTGCTGCGGGTCGCCAAGGCGCCGGTCATCTTCTCTCACTCGTCCGCGCGTGCGCTGTGCGACGTGCCGCGCAACGTGCCGGACGCAATCCTGAAGCGGTTGCCGCAAAACGGTGGGGTCGTGATGGTGACGTTCGTGGCCGGCTTCGTGTCGCAGGAGTTCGCCACGGCGGTGGCGCCCGTCGAAGCCCGCCTGCGCGAGCTGGCGGCCGTGAGCGACCCTGCCGAACGCGAGCGCCGCGCCAGGGAGATTCGCGCCTCCGTGAAGCTCCCCAAAGTCACGATCGCACAGGTGGCGGATCACGTGGATCACGTCCGCGAGCTCGCCGGCGTCGACCACGTCGCCCTGGGCGGGGACTACGACGGCAACACTGAGTGGCCCGAAGGTCTCGAGGACGTGTCGAAGTACCCGAACCTGTTCGCGGAGCTGATCCGCCGCGGTTGGAGCGACGCCGACCTCGAAAAGCTTGCGGGCGGCAACGTGCTGCAGGCGATGCGCGCCAGCGAGACGGTCGCGAAGCGCCTGCAAGCGCTGCGGCCGGCTTCGACCGCCACGATCGAGGAGCTCGACCCGCCGACGTCCGCTAGATGACGATGGCCGCGGCTCTGCTGCAGACCTCGATCCGCGATTTCGGTCAGTGCCCGCTGAACTTCTCGCCGGCGTCGATCCTCACGCCGAGAACGTTCTGCTTCGGCGGCAACGGGCACGTGGCGTACGGCGTGAAGGCGCACGGCGGACTGTAGGCCCGGTTGAAGTCGAGAACCACCACACCATCCCTTGGCGGCGCCGCGTATAGAAAGCGGCCCGCAGCGTAGGTTTGCTTGCCCGCCGTCTGGTCCTTGAAGATGAAGAAGAGTTCGTCTTCCTCGGGCGTCTCGAACACGGGCTCGAGTGTGAGCTCCCGGCCACCGATCCGGAACGAGACGACGCCAGGGCTCTTCATCTCGCTCACGTAGCCGAGGACGTTCGGGATCGGGATCCTGCGCGGCTCGGGATGCGGCGTGAAGCGGGCCACGACGCGCGCCTTGGGATCAGCCTCGAACCACTCCAGGCCCTTGAAGTCGCGGCGCGTCTCACTGTCCGTGTCGCGGACGCGGATCGCATTCCGCTTGTCTCGCTGGATCACGAAGAACGAGACCGAGCCGATCTCGACCACGTCGGGCTTGGCTCCAGGCTTCAGCTCGCGGGGCGCGTCGAACGCAATGCCGCCGACCGAGGCCGGCGCTCCCGGCGCGAGTCGCAAGCTGGCCTTGCCTCCCGCCTGTTCGATCACGCCGAGCTGCGCCGGCGCGCCGTTCGGCAGGACGACGTCGTTGTCAGGCGCCGAGCCGATGCGGTTGTCGCCGTCCTTCAGCCAGTGCAGTCCGGCCAGGGTCAGCCAGCCGTCGTCCGCCTTGAGAGTGGCTTCGCGCTTGGCGCGAAAGGCCTCCAGCTCCTGCCGGTAGGCATCTTGGGACGCCACTTCACCGCTCAGCAGAAAGAACATGACTGCGGCGAGCGCGGCTCGCTTCAACGCCGCGCCTTTCGCGCCCGTCCGGCGAGCGCGGCGAACTCGGCCAGCAGCGCCGCGTCGCGCAACAGCGCGTAACTCTCGGCATCCATCAGTACCGCTGCGGGCTTGCCGTTGCGGGTCAGGATCAGCGGGCGCCGGCGACGGCGTACCTGGCTCACCAGCTTCTCGCCGCGCG
>CAZVOI010000388.1:0-13254 GCA_964628275.1 uncultured Acidobacteriota bacterium
GGGATTCTCGACAACGGCACGCTGCGGATCCGCGGGCTCGGCGTTACGAACATCGAGGATCCGCTGCCGATCACCGAGCACACGCTGTTCCCGATCGCCTCCATCTCCAAGACGTTCGCGGCGACGGCGATGATGCGCCTCGTCGAGCAGGCCAAGCTCGAGCTGCGGGCGCCGGTGCGCAAGTACCTGCCCGAGTTCCGCGTGCGCGACGAGGACGTCTCCCGCGAGGTGACGGTCTGGCACCTGCTCACTCACACGGGCGGCTGGGAGGGGCAGATCTCGGGGCCGGATCGCGGCAGCGAGACGCTCGAGAACTTCGTGGCCACGATGATGCCCGAGAACATGCAGATCGCGCCGCTCGGGGCGGCCTGGAGCTACAACAACGCGGGGTTCAGCGTGGCCGGGCGCGTCGTCGAGGCGGTCACCGGGATGTCGATCAACGACGCGGTCCGGGACCTGGTCTTCAAGCCGCTCGCGCTGGCGCACGCCGGGACGACGGCTGGCGACTTCCTCGCGAATCGCTTCGCCGCGGGCCACCTGCTTCGCGGAGACGAACCGGCCACACTGCAGCGGCCGTTCGTGCCCTCGGCGAGCGTCACGGCGGGCGGCGTCGGCCTCTGCATGACCGACCTTCTCGCCTATGCGCGGTTCCACATGGGCGACGGGACCGCCGCGAACGGCGAGCGCCTGCTGACGCGCGCGTCGCTCGAGCTGATGCGCACGCCGCAGCTCCGCAAGCAGGCGCTGGACGACGACATCGGGATCGCGTGGCACCTGCGCACGGTCGGCCCGGTCCGGACCGCGGCCCATGGCGGCACGCTCGCCGGCCACGTGCTGCTGCTGGAGCTGGTTCCCGAGCGGAGCTTCGCGATCGGGATACTGACCAACTCGATTGGCGGCTGGCGGCTGATCCAGGCGGTGGAGCGGGCGGCCCTCGAGTCGTACCAGGCAGCGACGTTCGCGAAGGGCCAGGCGATCGGGCATCGCGGGCTGGTCGAGACGCTGCCGCTCGTCGAGCCGCTGGCGGCGCAGCCGGACCCGGCTGCCTACGTCGGCCGATACCTGCGGCCGATGAACGCCGTCGCGGTGCGGGCCGAGAATGGCCGCCTGCTCGTCCAGGTGCAGCCGAACAGCGGGACACCGCAGGCCGAAATGCAGCTTTCCTTCTACGGGCCCGACCGGGCGGTCGTCACGGAGGGCCAGGACCGCGGGCAGTCGGTCGAGTTCGTGAGGGACGGCGCGGGCCAGGTGAAATGGGTGCGCGTGACCGGCCGCGTCGCCGTTCGTGAGGCGGCGCGTTAGGCTCCTCGCTCTCGAGGCCTCGGGCTAGGATCCCGTCCTTGGGCCTGGGAGAGAACCCTCCCTCCAGCAAGCACATCACGTCTCGGGTTCTGGCGCTGTGCGGGCAACTCGCGGAGGCCCCGTCCCCGAGGGCGACACCGCCGGCTCCGGCGCCGTCTGCCTGAGTTAGCTGCGGCCTTCCTCGAGGGCGAAGTAGTTCCGTGGGGGGATGACCAGGACACCGCCGAGACGACGGCCGAAGTAGGCTCCGAAGTCCCTACGATCGCCGGTGATGAGGTGCGTGGCCCGGCTGCTGATAGCTGCCGCCAGGATCGGCACGTCCTTGGCTCTCAGCCTGACACCAGGCGGTAGTTCGGCCGAGGGGGCCTCGGGCACGACCGTGATCCGCTTCACCAGCTCCGCAAGCCGATGGCGTTGCTCTCCCTCGAGGTGGCGCTGGGCTTCGACGACCGCGTACCCCGAGGTGATCAGCTCGACGCCGCGCCTTCCCCATAGACGCTGCAACGGGGCTGCTTCGCGATAGGCTGCGGAGAAGAGCACATTGGCGTCCAGAAACAGACGCTCCAACGGCTAGGCCCTGGGCTTGCCGTGCGCGAGCTTGTCGGGATCGAGGCCCATCTGTCGGACTGCCTTTCGGGCCCAGGCGTAGTCCTTTCGGTCCACCGCGTTTTCGAGGAGGAAGGCGGCTCGCCGTTCGCGCGGCCAGACCTCCACGGGGACCGTGACGGCCGGTCGGATCAGAACGCCGCCCCGTCCTTCCTCTACGAGAACAGACGAGCCCTCTTCGATGCCGAACTTCTTGCGGAGCTTGGCTGGAATGACGATCGCTCCGCGCTTCCCGACCTTGGCGGGCTCGCCCATCAGGCCTCCTGACTGATTATCAGACATTCAGGCATTCTGTGGCAAAGCCGCTTCTTCCGAGCGCCTGTTCATCCTAGAGGAAGCGGGCGGAGCGGGCGGAGGCGGGCGATTGACCCGTCCGCCGCGCCGGTCTAGCCTCGTCGTGTGAGCCAGAACGCGCCGAGCAGCCCTTCGGCCATTGCTACCGCAGCGTGACGCGGTACGTAGAAGCCGAATCGATCACGCCGCTCGCGGCGCCTGGCGTGGGGATCCGCCTGGCGGAGCTGATCCCGTAGTCGGCCATGGCGCTCAACCTCTCTCGTGCCGGCGCGCTGGGCGTAATGCTCGCGTTCTCGGTGGCGGCATTCCTGCGCCCCTCTGTTTCAGCCAACGGCCGGTATCTCCAGTCCGGGCCGATGGTCGGGTACAGCGAGCCGAAAGAGGTGCTGCTCTGGGTCCAGACGAACGCGCCCGCGCGGGTGAAGTTCGCGTACTGGGACGAGACCAACGCGGCCGACCGTCACGAAACCTCCGAAAAGGCGACGCTCAAGCAGGAGGCCTACATCGCCAAGCTGGTCGCCGACGAGGTCGAACCCGGCAGGCGCTACGCATACGAGCTACTGATCAACGGCGAGCGGGTGGAGCGGCCGTACCCGCTGCGGTTCCAGGCCAAGCCCGCGATGCGTTTCTTCCGCGGGCCGGGGGCGCAGCCCGGCACGCCGCCGTCAGCTCCCAGCCTTCGGATCGCCACCGGGAGCTGTTTCTACGCGAACGATCCGGCCGACACCCAGGGCTGGAACCCGGGCGCCGAGTACGCGATCTTCGAGACGATCCGGGAGAAGCAGCCCGACCTGATGCTCTGGCTGGGCGACAACCTCTACACCCGCGACGTCGACTGGACGACGCGCACTGGGATGCTCCAGCGCTACACGTACAGCCGGGCGGTGAAGGAGTTGCAGCCGCTGATCGGCAGCGTCCACAACTACGCGATCTGGGACGACCATGACTACGGACCCAACGACTCCGACCGCTCCTACCGCGACAAGGAGATGGCGCGCGACGTGTTCCAGCTCTTCTGGGGCAACCCGAGCTACGGCGTCGAGCAGAGCCGCGGCATCACCTCGCGCTTCGCCTGGGCCGACGTCGAGTTCTTCCTGCTCGACAACCGCTGGAACCGCTCGCCGAACCTGCGCTCGGCCGGCAAACGGCAGATCCTGGGCGAGGCGCAGATCGAGTGGCTGCTCGACTCGCTCGCCTCGAGCGGCGCCGCGTTCAAGTTCATCGTGGTGGGCGGCCAGGTCCTGAACCCGGCCCGCGTCGCGGAGACTTACGCCAACTACCCAGAAGAGCAACAGCAGTTGATTCGCCGCATCGGCGAGGAGCGCGTCCGCGGCGTGTTCTTCCTGACCGGCGACCGCCACTTCACCGACCTCTCGAAGCTGGACCGAAAGGGCTCGTACCCGCTCTACGACTTCACGGTCTCGCCGCTGACGGTCTCGCCCTCGAACGGCGAGCGCGAGCCGAACACGCTGCGCGTCCCGGGCAGCTACGTCCAGGAGCGCAACTTCGCCACGATCGACGTGGGCGGGCCGTTCGGCAGCCGCCAGCTCACGCTCACGGTCTGGAGCTCGCGCGGCGAGCCGAAGTGGAGCCGCGTGATCGCGCAGCGCGAGCTACGCGATCCCGACGAATAGCGCGACAGCCGGAGATGCGGCGCTCGAATGGCGCCGATGCGCCGGGCGCATGCGGCAGCGGCGTTGAACGGCCTTACGCTCGCGCGACTCTTCACCGCGGAGCGCATACGCAATGATCGAGACCGGTCCCGAGCTGCTGCAAGCCGTGCTGAAGAGCCGCGTCTACGAGGTCGCGCGCGAGACGCCTCTCGACCACGCCGAGCGGCTGTCGCGGCGTCTGGGAAACGAGGTGCTGCTGAAGCGTGAGGACCTGCAACCGGTCTTCAGCTTCAAGCTGCGCGGCGCCCACAACAAGATCGCGCACTTGAGCGACGCCGAACGCGCCCGCGGCGTGATCGCGGCCAGCGCCGGCAACCACGCCCAGGGCGTCGCGTACTCGGCGCGACAGCTCGGCCTGCGGGCGCTGATCGTGATGCCCGAGACCACCCCGGAGATCAAGGTCGAGGCTGTGCGCGCGTTGGGGGCCGAGGTGGTGCTGGCCGGCGACTCGTATTCCGACGCCCAGGCGCGTTGCGACGCGCTCGCGGCCGAGACCGGCATGACGTTCGTGCATCCTTTCGACGATCCGCTGGTGATCGCCGGCCAAGGCACCGTCGGCGAAGAGCTGATGCGCCAGAGCCTGGGGCGTCTCGACGCGCTGTTCGTGCCGGTGGGCGGCGGGGGACTCGCGGCGGGTGTCGCGGGATACGTGAAAGCGCTCTGCCCCGGCACGCGCGTCTTCGGGGTCGAGCCGTTCGAGTCGGACGCCATGTACCGCTCGCTGCGCGCGGGCCAGCGTGTGCGCCTCGATCGCGTCGGCATCTTCTCGGACGGCGTCGCGGTGCGCGAGGTGGGAGAACGCACGTTCGCGATCTGCCAGCGCGCGCTCGACGGCGTCGTGCGTGTCGGCAACGACGCGGTCTGCGCCGCGATCAAGGACGTGTTCGACGACACGCGCAGCGTGATGGAGCCGGCCGGCGCGCTGTCGGTGGCGGGCCTAAAGGCCTGGGTCGAGAGCGAAGCCGCCACCGGTCTGCGTCTCGCGGCCGTGCTCTCGGGCGCCAACCTGAACTTCGACCGGCTGCGCTTCGTGGCCGAGCGCGCCGAGCTGGGCGAGGAGCGCGAAGCGCTGCTGGCGGTGACGATTCCCGAGCGCCCGGGCGCCTTCCGCGAGTTCTGCGCCGCGATCGGCGCGCGCGAGGTCACCGAGTTCAACTACCGGCTTTCGCGGCGCAGCGAGGCCCACATCTTCGTGGGTTTGAAGACCGCGTCCCGCGCCGACGCGGCTTCGGTGGTGGCGAGCCTCGCCGCGCGCGGTTATCAAGGCGCCGATCTCTCCGACAACGAGATGGCCAAGCTGCACGTCCGCCACATGGTCGGGGGCCGGGCCGGCGAGGCGCGCGACGAACGCTTGTATCGCTTCGAGTTCCCCGAGCGCCCCGGCGCGCTGCTCGAGTTCCTCGACAAGCTCGGCGGCCGCTGGAACATCAGCCTATTCCACTACCGGAACCACGGGGCGGACTTCGGCCGTGCGCTGGCCGCGTTCGAGGTGCCCGAGGCCGACCTGGCCGCGTTCCGCGGTTTCCTCGAAAGGCTGGGCTACTCGTCTCTCGAGGAATCACGGAACGTGGCGTATCACCTGTTCCTGTCGGCGTAGCCGTCAGATCTTTCCCGAGAACGTGTAGGTCATCCCGACCGTGAACGTCGACTGGGATTTCTGCTTGAGCAAGCTGCCCGACTTCGCGAAGAACGGCGTGTCGGAGGAGTCGTAACGGTACTCCAGACGCGCGATCAGGTCGCCCGCGATCTTGTGGTCGCTCGTGATCGTGAGCTCCGTGAGCTTCTGGGAGGCGCCGGTCATGAAGCCGTCGGAGTCGTCGAGCCACTCGAAGCGCGGCGTGATCGCCCAGTTGCCGGTGGCTTGCAGCTTCGCGTAAGCCGCGATCCCCGACCAGCTCACCGGCACGCCGGCGACCCGATCGCTGCCGTAGTCGTAGTTGGCCATCAAGCTGATGCGTTTGTGTGGCGTCAGCGTCAGCGTGGTGTCGAACAGGTTGCGCCGGTTCGTGTTGTCGTCCTTCTGCTCCGGGCCCGTCATGTAGTTGGCGATCAAGCTCACTTTCGCGTTGGGCTTCAAGGTGCCGCCCAGCGCGAACGTCTTGCCGGTGTTGTTCTCGCTGCCGTTGTTCCAGCCGTTCACCAGGTATCCCGAGAACGACAGCTTGTCGTTGATCGGGTAGGTGCCGCGGATCCCGACGTGGTAGTAGGGGATCGCGAGCGCGAACAGCAACGAGCGCGAGTAGTTCCAGTTGTCCTTGCTCTCGATCACCTCGGCGCCGGCCGGCGTCACGAACTTGCCGGCGTCCAACTGCAGCTTGGAGCCGGCCAGCACGCTCAGGTAACCCTGCTGCAGGTGCTTGAAGACGTCCTGGCCGGTCGCGCTCGGCTCGAACGCCGCCACCATGTCGGCGGTGGGGCCGTAGCCGATGTCGGCGCGGAAGCCGACGCGGCCGTCGGTCGCGACCTTCTTCTCGATAGCGACCTCGACGAAGCTGATCGTGAAGGTGTTGTGCTGGGCGTCGAAGTTCCGGAGCGCCGGGTCGACCTGGTTGGAGTTGTAGCCGTAGTAGGCGTCGACGAAAGACGTCAGCTCGAGACGCGGCGGCGCCGGCACCGGCGCGGGCGCTGGGATGTCCTCGGCGTGAGCTCGCCCGCAGAAGAGTGCGGCGACCGCGCCGAGCAGCGTGGAACGTGCGGTTCTCGACCCAAGAAAGACACGTGGCATAATCCTTCTCTCCTTCGATAGTTGCAGGGAACAACGGAGCGGCGCGTCGTGCTAGCGACGCGCCGCCGGATCATTTTTCAGTCTCAGGGCGTCGCTGCGCGCAGGCGTCACCCCTTGCGTCTGGTTCTCGTTAGAGGCATAGCAAAGGTCGTACCGTCCGCCAGCCGCTTCGGCGTTGTCACGTTCCAACAGGCGGCCCTGGCGCGTTTCGCAGGCTCGCGCGGCCCGCCACGCGAGCCGCCGAATCCGACAAATCCGTCATCGGACTCCTCGGGCGTCACGGATTCGTAACGACGAGGCGTCGCTGGCAGCTCTGGGGCAGGCCACGGGCGTCCCCGCTTAGGATGGGCGCGGTGAGCGAACGCGACCCGCTGTCCGATCAGATCCACCTGCTCGGGGACATCCTCGGCGAGACGATCGTCGAACAGGCGGGACGGCCGCTGTTCGACCTGGTCGAGGACGTGCGGGGTCTGGCGAAGGCGCATCGCGACGGCAGCACCGAGGCGGGTCTTCGGCTGCTCCGGAAGATCGAGGCGCTGCCGCTCCGGGAAGCCCGCGGCGTCGTGAAGGCGTTCGCCTGCTACTTCGCGCTCGTGAACCTGGCGGAAGAGGAAGAGCGGGTTCGCGTGTTGCGGCGGCGCGAGCGGGAAGCGAGCGAGCAGCATCGGCCGATGGATGAGACCGTCGGCGCCGCGCTGGTCGCGCTCAAAGAGCAAGGGTCGTCGCCCGAAGAGCTGCAGCGCGTTCTCGACCGGCTGCTGATCATGCCGGTCTTCACGGCGCATCCGACAGAGGCCAAGCGTCGCACCGTGCTCACCAAGCTGGATCGTCTCGCCGGGTTCTTGCACCAGATCGACTTCGAGGCGCTCTCGCCCGACGAGAGTGCCTTGGCGCTCCAGCATCTCCGCGAGGAGCTGGCGTCGCTGTGGGAAACCGAAGAGACCCGCGCGTACCGGCCGGGCGTGCTGGACGAAGTGCGAAACGGTCTCTACTACTTCGAGACGACGCTCTTCGACTTGGCGCCCGAGATCGAAGAGCGCCTGCGCCGCGCGTTGCGCGAGACCTTCCCGGGCCATCCCTTCACGGTGCCGCACTTCCTGCGCTTCGGCAGTTGGATCGGCGGCGACCGCGACGGCAATCCTTCCGTCGACGCGCAAGCCACCGAGGCGGCGCTGCGCGAGCACAAGGCGATGGCACTGCGGCTCTACCTGCGTGCGTTGGATCGCATGCACGGCCACTTGAGCGTGGCCCACGACGAGGACGAAGACGAAGACGGCGAGTTCCGCGAGAGCCTGCGCGCCGACGCGCTGCTGTTCCCGGAGGAGTCGCGACGCGCCGAAGACCGCTACCGGCGCCAGCCGTACCGGCAGAAGCTGGCTTTCGTCTATCGCAAGCTGCAAGCCTCGCTCGACGCGGCGGCGCGGCCGTGGCGGGCCGACCACCGGCCGCTGCCGGGAACCTACGCGGACGCGGCCGCGTTCCTCGAGGACCTTCGCGTCGTCCAAAGAAGTCTGCGCAGGCGTGCCGGCCGGCGGCTCGCCGAAGGCCGGCTCGGCACGCTGATCGCGCAGGCCGAGATCTTCGGCTTCCATCTGGCGAGCCTCGACCTGCGCCAACACGCCGAGCGGCACGCGATCGCACTCGCGGAGGTCTTCGGCCGTTACGGACTGGGCTCACAGTGGAGCGAGGCGGACGACGCGCGCCGGGCGGAGCTCCTGACGGCGGAGCTGCTGAGCCCGCGCCCGCTCACCGGACGGCTCGACTTCAGCGAGGCGACCAACGAGACACTGGAGCTGTTCCGGCTGGTGCGTCGCGCCCACGACCGGGTCGGGCGCGAGTCGATCGAGACCTACGTAGTGAGCATGACGCGGAGCGTGGCCGACGTGCTGGGCGTGCTGCTGATGGCGAAGGACGCCGGGGTCGAGGACGCGCTCGATGTCGTCCCGCTGTTCGAGACGGTGGCGGACTTGCACCAGGCGCCGCTGACGATGGAGCGCCTGTTCGTGAATCCCGCCTATGCCCGCCACCTCCAGCGGCGCGCGACCGGTCAGTCGATCATGATCGGCTACAGCGACTCGAACAAGGACGCCGGCTACGCCGCCGCCAACTGGGAGCTGCACCTGGCGCAGCGCGCGCTGGCCGCGCTCGCGGCACGCCACGGCGTCAGCCTGACGCTCTTCCACGGCCGCGGCGGATCCGTGGGCCGCGGCGGCGGTCCCACCAACCGCGCGATCCTGTCTCAACCCCAGGAGTCGGTGGGCGGCCGGCTCCGCTTCACCGAGCAGGGCGAGGCGATCACCGCGCGCTACGCGAACAAGACGCTGGCGCGGCGCCACCTGGAGCAGCTTCTGCACGCCGTCCTGTGGACCACCGGCAAGCGGCCTGTCTCGAGCCCGTCGCGCGGCGGCGCCTGGGAGGCCGCGATGAGCGCGATCGCGCCGCTTTCAGAGGCGGCGTACCGGGCTCTCGTCGAGAACGAGGACGGTCTCGCCTACTTCCGAAGCGCGACGCCGGTGGAGGAGATCGGCCGTTTGAACATCGGGAGCCGGCCCGCCTACCGAGGCGGCTCGCCGACGCTGCAGTCGCTGCGCGCGATCCCGTGGGTGTTCGCGTGGACCCAGAGCCGCGTCACGCTGCCGGGCTGGTTCGGCTTCGGCGAGGCGCTCGCCGGCTGGGCGGGCGCCGACGACGAACGCTGGACGACGCTCGGCCACATGTACCGCGAGTGGCCGTTCTTCCGCACGCTCGTCGACAACTGCCAGGTCTCGCTGCGCAAGGGTGACCTGCGGATCGCCGAGGTCTACGCGACGCTCGCCGAGGAACCCTTGAGGACCCGGGTCTTCTCACTGATCCAGGCCGAGTACCAGCGCACCGCAGCCGCGCTGTGCCGGCTGACCGGGCAGCGCGACCTGCTCGACCTGTTCCCCTGGCTGCAGCGTTCGATCCGGGTTCGCAACCCCTACATCGACCCGATGAACTACGTTCAGGTGGCGCTGCTGCGGCGGCTGCGCGCCAAGCCCGACGCCGCCGACGCCGAAGCCCTGCGCGACGCGGTGCTGTTGTCTGTCAACGGCATCGCGGCGGGGCTGCGCAACACCGGCTGACCGCGTTCCAAGTCAACGCGGCTGCCGAGGCCGAAGTTGCTTCCAACGCTCGATGAACCGGACAGCTGCGTCGACGAACGCTTCGGTGCTCCGGCGACCTTGCTCCGCCGTGGCTTCGCGCGGGTCTCTTTCGCTCCACACGCCGGTCGTGGACATCTCGGCCGCGGATGTGCCCTTTCCGGTCTCCTTCGGCTTCAGCCCCTCGGCGAGGAACACCAACGACGCCGTTGCATCCCCAGCCTTGACCTGCGGAAGCATCTGATCGAGTGGAGGCGTCAAGGTCAGGGTTGCCTTTTCGGCTTTCGCGAGTTCGACCAATGACGGGAACAGGTACAACGCGCGAGAGGTTTCCGCTACGCCGCCGTGGCGATCGAAAGGCTGAGGCGCGGCCCGGCTCCCCGCTGTCGTCGCAGGTGTCGCCATCGTGTCGATGCCGTCGCTGAGATCAACCGCGATGCCAGACGTCTCCTGATTGATCCGATCCACGACAAATCGCGTGATGTGCTGATTGCCGGCGTGACTGTTGAAAAAGACGAAGCGCTGGAACCCATGCCGGATCAAGCTCCGGGCAGCTTCGAAATAGACCTGCTGCGTGGTTTCCGCTGAGAGCGCAATCGTTCCCGGAAACTCCATGTGATAGGGAGCCTGGCCGGCCAGCAGAATCGGCGCCACCAGGATGTCGGTCCGCTGCGCGATCAATTTCGCCTGCTCGATGCCCGCGAAGAAGTCCGTGCCAATGGGCGCGTGCAAGCCGTGTTGCTCGAGAGAGGGTACGGGAACGAGGACCATGTCGGTTCGAGTGAGGAACTCCTTGACCTCCGGCCACGTCATGTGCGGCAGATAGTTCTTGACCTTCTCCTCGCGCCACAGCGGATTGGATTGGGCCCGGACAGCGCCTGGCAGGAGGATCGCCACCAGGGCGATTACGGTGAGTGGTCTGTGCATCAATCCGAGCCTTCTTCCTTGGCGGGGTGATCAGGCTACTTTGCCCTGCATGAGCGCTCGCTCGAGTTGCCGGAACACGCCCTGCATCAGGCGCGAGTGTATGCGGCCCAGGGGAAGTATCCGGCCCAGGCACGCCACAGCGCGGCCCTCGGCATGCACGTCGAGCTCGTAGCGGAGCCGCGTTCCGGAGCCCACGGCCTCCAACCGAAATTCACCTTGGCCCTCGATGAAACCACCGTAGTATCGCGTCCGAATGCTGAACGCTTCTTCAACTGCTTCGACGCGGCAGCGGAAGGGCCGGCCCCCGAAAGGCCGTTGCTCGACTTCGCTGCCGACAAGGCCCGGTTCGCGATGCAGCACGCGCAAGCCGAGCTGACGAGGCCACCAGCTAGGATAGGCGGCGCCTGTTCGGCAGCACGTGCTGTCGCCTCGAAGCCTTGGTTGCCCTGATTGCCGTCCGCAGTGCCTCATTAACCGCTTCATCCGTCGGAAACGCATCCGCGACCTCTGGCTCCAAAAGTACCAAGTTCACGCCCGCCCGATACCGCTCCACGTACTTGCCTCGGACCCCGCCCTCCATAGCGGAGAAGTCGTACTCCGGGCGAAGGTCAGGGTCCGACACGGCCTTATTGCTTTTCCTCATAGAACTTCCGCTCGCGAGAGGTTTGCCCGCCTCGCGCTGACTAGCCGGACCGCATCGCCGCGATCCGTGTGGGCCACCACAAGGATACGTCCAGACAATGATGCCCCGATGGTCACGGAACGGGGCTCGTCAATCGAGTGCTCGGGGTCCGGAAACGTCGTGGACAGGGGGTCGTCCAGAACACTGCCTGCGTCGTGAAAGTCGACGCCGTGCTTGCGGAGGTTGGCTAGCGCCTTCTGGGCATCCCATTCGACGATCACCCCGAGAGCCTACGCTGCCCGTGTGTCTGCCGAACACTGAGATCACCTGCGAGGGCCGCGCCGTCTGGCCATCGCGGACCTCGTCAGGTGCATTGATGGGCGGCCTCGTCGCCCACCGGCGTCCGGCTCCTGTTGGGTCAGGCAGTGCAGCGTGCCGAGGCCCCACACCAACTCCACGGCGTGGATGCCGACGACCGGGCGGCCGCGGAAGAGTTCGCGCAGGATGCCGAGCGCCCGGCTGTCCGCGGGATCGTTGAAGGTCGGGACAAGCACGGCCGCGTTGGCGATGTAGAAGTTTGCGTAGCTCGCGGGCAGGCGTCGGCCGGCGAAGATCAGGGGTGCGGGCATCGGCAGCGCGACCCGCTCCGGTTTCGTGCCGTCCTCGAGGCGCGCCGCCTGGAGCCGCTCCCAGTTGTCTTCGAGAACGCGGTGGTTCGCGTCGCGCGGGTTCTTCTCGCGGCACGCCACGATCGTCTTCGCGTCGACGAAGCGCGCCAGGTCGTCGACGTGGCCGTGGGTGTCGTCGCCGGCGATGCCCTTGCCGAGCCAGATCGTGTTCGTGGCTCCGAGAGGGTCACGGAACACGGACTCGTAGTCGGCTCGCGAGAAACCGGGGTTGCGGACCTGCAGCTTGGCATCGAGCAGGCACTCCTCGGTGGTGAGCAGTGAGCCGCGGCCGTTCACGTCGATCGCGCCGCCTTCGAGCACCACCTCGCGGCCGGCGTGCACGACATTTACGAACGGCAGGCGCATCCGGCGCGCGGCGCGCTCCGGGACCAGGCGGTCCTTCTTGAAGTTCGGGTACTTGGCCCAGCCGGTGAACCGGAAGCGCGGGATAGCGAGGCCGCGGCCGCGCCGCACGAACAGCGGGCCCATGTCGCGCGACCAGCCGCGATCGGTCGGCCAGCGGATGAACTCGACGTTGTCGAGGCGCGCGCCTACCAGCCGCAGCGTGCGTCGCGCCTGCGCTTCGTGCCGGGCGGACGCCACCAGCGTGCGCACCGTTTCGCCCTCGGCCAGCTTGCGGATGATCTCGGCGTACACCCACGGGATCGGCGCGAAGCGCCCCGGCCAGTCGGCGAGCGTGTGCGGCCAGACGAGCCAAGTGGCTCGGTGGGGCTCCCACTCGGCCGGCATCCGGACGCGCGGAGTCAATCGATGAAGCGGCGCGTCACGCCGTCGTAGGCGTCGATCCGGCGGTCGCGCAGGAACGGCCAGTTGCGCCGCACCTCCTCGATCCGCCCGAGGTCGATCTCGCCGATCAGGATCTCCTCCTTGTCGGTCGAGGCCTCCGCCACCACGATTCCGAAGGGATCCGAGAGGAACGAGCTGCCCCAGAACTCGAGGCCCGGGTCGCCGCCGCCGATCGTCTCGTGGCCGACGCGGTTGACCACCGCGACGTAGACGCCGTTCGCGATCGCGTGCGAACGCTGGATCGTCTGCCACGCGGAGCGCTGGGCGACGCCGTGCTGGGCCTTCTCGTGCGGGTGCCAGCCGATCGCGGTGGGATAGAAGAGGACGCTCGCGCCCTGGAGCGCCGTGAGCCGCGCGCCCTCCGGGTACCACTGGTCCCAGCAGATCAGAGTGCCGATGCGGCCGGCTTGGGTGTCGAACGCGCGGAACCCCAGGTCGCCGGGAGTGAAGTAGAACTTCTCGTAGAAGAGCGGATCGTCGGGGATGTGCATCTTGCGGTAGACGCCCA
>CAZVOI010000389.1:0-3699 GCA_964628275.1 uncultured Acidobacteriota bacterium
CCCTTGGCGCCGAGACGACGAAGTATCCGAGGTTGGCGAAGACGTTGACGTCGACCTTGCCCGCGTCCTTTCCCAGCTCTTCGGTCACGCGCCTCACGAGCCCTTCCGCGAGGGCGCGCGTCGCGGCCGGAGGCGGGGTGAGGCTCGTCCGACGTTTGGGCGGCCGCAGGCGCAGGACCGCCTCCACGGGCTCCGCATGCGAGGCGACAGCGGACTTCAACTGCTGCCTGAGCTCGGGATCGATCTTTGCTCGCTGCGCGGTCACAGCCGGATCCTCGGATCAGGCTCCGGCGCCCGTGGGTGGGACACAAGCCTCACTTGGACGAGAGCGCGGCGAGAGCCTTCTTCGCGTCCGGGATGCCGCGCCCGCCGCGGCCCGCCGTCATGCCGCTCGGCCGCGTGCAGGAATCGAAGATCGCGCGCTCCAGGCGTGCGACGGTCGCCTTCGGATGAGCTTGGAGCAAGACAGCGGCCAAGCCGGCGACGTGGGGGGTCGCCATCGAGCTGCCGTCCATTGTCTGGTAGCCGCCTCCGGGTCGAGCGGAGATGACGTCGACTCCCGGCGCGACGACGTCCGGAACGATCGGGTCTTTTTTGCGGCGGAAGCGCTGGCTCGAGGAGAACTCGGGGACGTCGCCCTCGGCGTCGCACGCGCCGACGGAAAGGGCTTCCGGATAGTTGCCGGGCGAGCGGCTCGATCCCGCTTCCTCGTTGCCGACGGCGAAGACAGGCAGCATGCCTTTTTGGCGCAGGATGCGGGTCAGCGCCAGGAAGTCGGGCCACCAGCCACGGAAGCCGAGGCTGAGGCTCAAGACGCGGGCGCCCAGACCGAGCGCCCAGTCCATCCCGGCCAGCACGCGGGCGACCGCGTCGCCGCCTTCGATGACCATGGCACTCGCGAGCTTCGCCCCTGGCGCCATGCCGACGTGCCGGCCGTTCACGGGCCGGCCGGCGATCGTGGCCGCGGTATGGGTCCCGTGCTCGTCGCTGTCCCAAGGCTTCGGAGCGGGCTTCACCGGGCGCCCGAGGCGATCGAACTCGACGAAATGAGCGATTGCCCCCTTGAGCGCCGGATGCTCGCCGTCGGCGCCAGTGTCGAGATGAGCCACCAGGACGCCAGCGCCGGTCAGGTTCTGGTCCCAGAGTTGCGGGATCTTCATCTGCTCGATGCCCCAGGTGAGCTTCTTCTGGAGCTTCGCGGCGGCGATCCGGTGGGGCCGGATCGGGCTGAGCAGCGGCGCGCCCGAGACGGACAAAACGTCCGAGTCGGCGCGCAGTGCGAGCAGCCCCGTGCGATCGACCGTGCCCAGCATCACGCCGAGGTTGGGGAAGAAGCGCGCCGCCGGACCTGCCGGCAAGCCCAGGCTAGAAGCCAGCGCGAGCGTCCGTCCGAGCGGTGCGCGCACGAAGTGGCACGTGAGGCGCCTGCTGTCCCGGGCGCTATGAGCCGCGCCCGAACCGCGCGCCGATCGAAGGACCACGATCACCTGCGCCGTCCCTCGGGCCTTGAACTCCTGACCGAGAAAGCCGCTCAGTGGGGCACCCTCCGTTCAAATACCGGATCACCGTCGTGGCACCGGCGTGTCTCTTGATTATGCGCTCTTGGTCAACCCGGCTTGCTGCAAGACCGCCGGACGGAGCGCACGCCTGGAGCGGTGACCCAAGGAGCGGCTGTTCCGCCGTGCGTGCTAGGATCGCCCGCCTTTGAGTAGTTCGAGCGTCGCGAAACATCCCCTCCTTTCCAGCGAACTCCTGGCCGAGTTGCTCGGCATCGTGGCCGAGACCAACGCGGTCCTGGATCCCGACGAGCTACTCGGGACGATCGCGCGCGCGCTGCGCCGCATCGTCAACTATCGGATCCTCGACATCTTCCTGCCCGAGGCCGACGGCACACTGCGGCCGGCCCTGGTCGAGGGCTACGACGCCGAGATCGCGTCGCAGTTCCGGATCCGCCCCGGCGAGGGCATCGTGGGCGCCGCGGCACTTTCGCGCGAGCCGGTGTTCGTGCCGGATGTCTCGAAGGATCCGCGGTACATCGCCCTCTTCCCGGGCGTCGTCGCCGAGCTCGCCATCCCGCTGATTCACCGCGACAAGCTAGTGGGGGTCCTGAACATCGAGGGGCCGGAGATCGCGGATTTCGCGCCCGACGCGCAGAACGCGTTGCGCGTGTTGGCGAGCCACCTGGCGGTGGCGATCGACAATGCGACGCTGTACCGCGAGGCGCGCTGGTACGCGGGCCTCTTGGCGACCCTCTACGAGATCGGCAAGGAAACGGCGTCGATCCTGGATCTCGACGAGCTGCTCCACCGCATCGCCGAGATCGTGAAGCGCGTGATCGACTACGAGATGTTCGGGATCCTGTTGCTCGACGAAGAGAGCCAGGAGCTGGTGATGCGCAAGGCCGTACGCTTCGGCGGGAGCGGCGCCAAGCCGCGGATCAAGGTCGGACAGGGCTTGTGCGGCGCCGCGGCGATCTCGAAGCAGCCGATCCTGGTCGGCGACGTCTCGAAGGACCCGCGCTACGTGAAGCTGATCCCGGAGACGCGCTCGGAGTTGGTGGTGCCGCTCGTCCACAAAGACAAGGTCGTGGGTGTGTTCGATCTCGAGTCGCCCGAGCTCGACCGCTTCACCGAAGAGCACGTGAAGGTCTTGACGCCGCTCGCCAGCCAGGCCGCGATCGCGATCGAGAACGCCCGGCTCTACGACGAGCTGACAAGGAAGGACGCGCGCGTCCAGCGCGAGCTGCGGATCGCTCAGAACATCCAGCACGGCCTCTTCCCCGAAGAGGCCCCGAGCGGCCCGGGCTGGGAGGCTTCGGCGCACTTCCAGCCGGCGCAGGAGCTGGGCGGCGACCTTTACGACTTCTACAACATCGCGGAGGGCCAGCTCGGCCTCGCGATCGGGGATGTAGCCGGTAAAGGCGTGCCGGCGGCGCTCTTCGGGGCCTTCGCCTCGGGAACCGTGCGGGCGCGCGCGTTCCAGGAGAAGTCGCCGAGCGACGTGCTGTTCCGCGTGAACCGCACGTTGCAGCGGCGCGGCGTCGAGGGCATCTTCTGCGTGCTCACGTTCGCGCTCTTCGACTTCAAGAACAAGACGTTGCGCATCGCCAACTCGGGCTTGCCGTACACCCTGCGCTACAACGCCGCGACCCGGCGTTGTGAGGCGATCGAGCTGCCGGGCCTGCCGCTCGGCGTCTTCGCCGACGCGCAGTACGACGAGATGACGCTGCCGCTTCAGCCCGGCGACATCATCGTGTTCCACACCGACGGCATCAGCGAATCGCACAACGGCCGCGAGGCCTACGGCATCGCGCGGCTTCGGGCCCTGGTCGAGGCCAACCCGTTGTCGGCCCACGACCTGGGCGACAAGATCCTGAACGACCTGGCGCGCTTCATGGACGGCGCCGTGCCCACCGACGACGTGACGCTGGTGGTGGTGAAGATAAAGTGAGCTCGCCCGAGTGAATCGGGCTCGCTCGCAGCCCGGGTTCGGTTTTCTTGGAATAGGCGCGGGCAACGGCGTGTAACCTCTGCAGGCGGGTATGGAAGCGGCCCAGGCGGCGCCTTTCGCCACGGCTTCGGACATCGTCGAGGCGGGCTTCATCAAGAGGGCCCGTGGCGGCGACGCCTCCGCCTTCGAGGAGATCGTGAAGCGGCATCAGCGCCGGGTGTACGGTGTGGCACGGCGGATCGTGCAGCG
>CAZVOI010000390.1:0-2401 GCA_964628275.1 uncultured Acidobacteriota bacterium
ACGGCCGAGCTCCCTATGGTGCTTGCGATAAGTATCGACGAGGCCCCAGGCGCAGAGCTTCGCGAAGGCGGCGCGCTCCCTGGGAGACACGTGGGTGCCGCCGTGGCAGACACGCGGGTCCCACACGTCCGCGTCTTCGGGAGCGACGTTGAAGTCGCCGCCCAGAACCAGCGGCTGCTCGGGGTCCGCCGCCTCGGCGAGCCAGCGATGGAGCCGCTCGAACCACTTGAGCTTGGCCTCGTAGAACGGCGAATCGACCGTCCTCCCGTTGGGTGCGTACAGGCTCACGACGCGGATGCCGCCGCAGTCGGCCGCGATCATCCTCGCCTCCGACAACGGCTGATCGTCGCCGTCGTCCGAAGCCGGCAGCAGCGGCTCGCCGAAGCTGGTGACGACGTGGCTCACGCCGATGCGGCTCGCGATCGCCACGCCGTTCCACTGCCGCTGGCCGTGATGCGTGAGCTGGTAGCCGGCGTCGCGAAACACGTCCACTGGCGCCTTGTCGTCCTCGAGCTTGGTCTCCTGCATCAGCAGCACGTCGGGACGCGCGTGCTCGAGCCAAGGCAAGACTCGCTCCAGGCGCGCCTTCAGCGAGTTGACGTTCCAGGTGGCGATTCGCATCGGGCGAAAGACTAACCCGCCGCCTTCGGCGGTAGGCGCTCCGGCCGCGCGCCGTGGCGCTCGAAGCCGAGCAGTGGAACGTACCGCAGCTCGCGGCCCTCCTCCACACAGCGCAGCATCAAGCCGCCGCGGCTCATGTCGCCGCGACCCACGAAGTCGGCGGGGAAGTGGAGCCGTTCGCCGAGCAGCGGCGTGAGCAGCTCCACGTACTTGGCAGACGCCACGCTGCCGAGCAGCACCACCTCGGTGTCGGCCCAGCGCGGCGCCAGCTCTTCCAGGTCGCGGAGCAACGGACCGCTGTACCGAGGCTCCTGGGCATCCACGGGAATCTCGGCCCAGTGGCGAATGTCGGCGGCGCTGAGCGGCCTTTCCGGCGGCTGCAGCCCGTCGCCCGGAGTGATCACGTGGGCGCCCGCGTCGCCGGCCGGAGGCCGGGCGAAAGCGCGCGCGTAGGCCAGCTTGCCGCGGAAGTAGAGGCTGCTGATGAAAGCGAAGACGTCGCCGAGCGGGGCGCCGTCCGGGCTCTGGAGCCGCCGCGCCAGGTCGTGATCTGCCGCCGGGCTCTGCAGCATGCGGGCCCGCTTGCCGGCGCAGTCGGCGGGCGAGAGCAGGAAGACGCGATGGCGCAACGGGCTCAGCTCCGGCGCGCCTCGACCCAGGACAGGAACTTCTCGCGCGGCCACAGGTTTGCAACCTGGGCGGGGTCCACGAAGCCGCGGGTGGCCTGGAGGGCGCCCCACTCCATCCTCTCGAGCTCGCGGGTGTGGTGGGTGTCGGTGCTGATCACGAACGTGACGTTCCTGCCGCGCGCGCGCAGCAGGACTTCGGCCGAGGCGTCCAGCCGGGGCAGCGCGGCGTTGATCTCGATCGCCGTGCCGGTCTCTTCGGCCTTCTGCAGCACCGCGTCCACGTCCAGCTCGATGCCGGCGCGGCTGCCGATGCGGCGGCCGGTGAGGTGCGCGACCGCGTGCACGGTCGGATCGTCCATCACGTTCATGATGCGGCGCGTCTGCGTGGCGCGGTCCAGGTCGAAGTGCGAGTGGACGCCGGCGACGCACCATTGCAGCGTGCGGCGGAAGTCCGCGTCGTAGTCGAGATCGCCCTCGCGCCCGATGTTCAGCTCGCTGCCGTGGAGCAGCGCCATCTTCGGGTAGTGCGCGCGCAGTCCGTCGATCTCTATTCGTTGGGCCGCGAGCTGCTCGCGGCTGACGCCGTTCATCGACAGGTTCTCGGCGTGGTCGGTGATCGCCAGGTACTCGTAGCCGCGCTCGGATGCGCTCTGGAGGATGTCTAGAAGCGGGCTCTTGCCGTCGCCGGAGAGCGTGGTGTGGACGTGCAAGTCGCCGCGCACCCGCTCCATCAGGATCGCCGCCGGCAGCTCGCCCGTGTCGGCCAGCTCGATTTCGCCGTGGTCTTCGCGCATCGGCGCCGGGATCAGCGGCAGGCCCAGCGCAACGTAGATCGCCTCTTCGGTCTCGGATGCGATCACGGCGCCCGTGCCCGCGTTGGTCAGGCCGTACTCGTTGAGCGTCCAGCCACGGTCGAGCGCGCGTTGCCGGAGCTTGATGTTGTGCGCCTTCGAGCCGGTGAAGTACTGGCACGCGGCGCCGAACTGCTTCGGCTCCACGATCCGCAGGTCCACCTGGAGGCCGGTGGTGGTGAGGATCGACGTCTTCGTCTCGCCGCTGCCGATCACCTCGCGCACCGTCGCCAGCTTCACGAAAGCCTCGCTGACCGACGCCGCGTCCTTCGAGGCCACCACGATGTCCACGTCGGCCGC
>CAZVOI010000391.1:0-8687 GCA_964628275.1 uncultured Acidobacteriota bacterium
ATCCTGGCGTGGCGTGAGTCGATCACCAAGAAGAACCACTTCGAGGTCCTCGGCATACCGCGTCGCTCCAGCGGGCAGGATGTGAAGAAGGCCTACCACCCCCTGGCGAAGCGCTTCCACCCCGATGCTTCTCGGGACGCGCGTCTCGCCGACCTGAACAAGGAGATCTCGGCGATCTTCGTGCGCGTCGCGGAAGCCTACGAGGTGCTGAGCGACACCGCGAAGCGCACGCGCTACGAGGAGCTGCTGGGGCCCGATCGAAGCCGGCCGATTACCGGGTCGATTTTCAAGCCGAGCGCGTCGGGCCCCGTCCCCGTCGCCGACTCGGCTCCGCCTGCGGCGCCGCCGCCTCCTCCACCACCCCCCGAGACAGAGGAGCGGCGGCTCTACCGCTTCGAAATGGCCCTGCGGAAAGGCAAGAGGCACATCGCGGAGAACCAGTACTGGGACGCGATCCAGCTCCTCGAGCCGCTCTTGGACGAGCCGCTGCCCGCGCGTCAGAGCGCGTCGGTGCGGCTGCTGCTCGCCCAGGCTCTGGCCAAGAACCCAAAGTGGCTGAAGCGTGCCGAAGAGCTGGTGATCAGCGTCGTGCGCGACGACCCGGGCAACATCGAGGCGCAGTTTGCGCTGGCGATCGTTCACCGCCAGGCCGGACTGACAGCCCGCGCGCGCAGCGCGCTCCGCAAGGTGCTCGAGCTCTCGCCCGGCAACGAGGCGGCGCTCGCCGAACTCGAGGCGCTGGACAGCGCTCCCAAGGACGGCAAGCGCTGACGGCCCTCGGTGGGCACGCGAGTGATAGCATCCTCGGTCCGTCCGGAGGGAGACTTTGACTGAGGTTCGGGTCGGCCGTCACGAGTTGTTGCGAGCATTGCTGCCCGACCGGATCGTGCCGCGCTCGGCCAAGGTGGGCGCCAAGAATCCCGCCCGGCTCGCATTCACACCTCTGATGACTTGCCCGAGCTGTCAGGCCGAGAGCAACCCCACCGGCGCCGGGGTTTGCTTCAGCTGCGGCGGCGCCCTGGCCGCGCTGACCCAGGCCAGACTGATCGACTCGCGCTACGAGATCCTCGGCTTGCTCGGCGAAGGCGGCATGGGCATTGTCTACCGCGCGCACGACCGGATGTTGGACGAGCTGGTGGCCCTCAAGGTTCTGCGCAGCGAGTACGTCGACACACCCGCGATGGCCGGGCGGTTTCGTTCCGAGATCAAGCTGGCGCGGAAAGTGTCGCACCCCAACGTCTGCCGGATCCACGGTTACGGCCAGGATGCCGGGACCAGCTATATCTCGATGGAGTTCCTGGAAGGGGTGGATCTCAGGCAGGCCCTGGCACAACACCCGGAGGGCCTTCCGCGCGAGGAAGCATTCAGCGCGGCGCTCCAAATCGCCAAGGGGCTGGCCGCCATTCACGAGGTCGGCGTGATTCACCGAGATCTCAAGACGCCCAACGTGATGCGCGACAGCAGTGGCGCTGTGAAGCTGATGGACTTCGGTATCGCGAGAAGCGCGGATGGCAGCAGCCGCTACACCAAGACCGGCCAGCTGATGGGCACCCCGGAATACATGAGCCCGGAGCAATGCCGCGGCAAGAAGCTGGACTTCCGCAGCGACGTCTACGCGCTCGGTATCGTGATCTACGAGTTGTTCACCGGCGAGCTGCCGTTCCGCGGCGAGAACATCATGGCGACGCTGTTCAAGCAGATCAGTGAGGCGGTGCCGTTCGACGGGCCGGCTGGATCGCGGCTTCCGCCGAGCCTGGTGCCGGTGATCGAGAAAGCGCTGGCCAAGGCGCCGCCGGAGCGCTTCCAGAGCGTGGCCGATCTGTATGCGGCACTACGTAGCGCCAAGCTTGCGGCGCTAGGTAGTGCCAAGCGCCATCACGGAGCGGCCGGTTCGGATGAGCCCGCTTCGATCGACAACTCGGCCCCACGCGCGCCATCCACCACTGCCGGCGGCGAGCGCCGGATCCATTCGCGCCTCGACATCCACGTCGACGTCTACCTGTGCCGGCTGGACAGCGACGGCGCGGTCCTGCACCAGGAGCGCACCATCGCGGACATCCTGGGCCGACGTGGCGCGTGCGTGAAGACTTCCGTCCTCGACCTCGCGGTGGGCGACTCCGTCGTTCTGAGGGAAGTCAGCGGCGACTTCACGACCCCGGCCCTGGTGCGCGATACCTTCGTGGGCCGTGACAAGACGCCGCGCGTCGGCTTGGAGTTCGTCGGCAAGACAGCGCCCGATCGGCTCGTCGGCAGCGAGAGTGAACGCTTGCAGCAGCAACGCCCGGTAACCCGAGTCGAACCGCGGCCGGCGGCACCCGCGGCTACCGCGACGCCGGGTCCCGAGCGGCGCCACTCGCGCTTGACGATCGCGGTGGAGATCGCCTTGCGCCGGCTCCACGCCGAGGATTCGAAGGAGGAACGCACGGTCGCCGACAACATAGGCCGCGGCGGGGCTCGCGTGCTCACGTCGATGACGGACCTGAGGCCGGGAGACAGGGTCGCGCTCCGCGAGATCGGCGGCGACTTCGCCACGGACGCGATCGTGCGCGCCAGCTTCGTGGGCGGCGACGGCATCCCGCGCCTGGGCCTCGAGTTCGTCGGCAACACCGCTCCCGACCGCCTGGTCCCCTCGGATGGCACGCGACGCACCAAGCCGCGGACGGCGACCGCGGCGGAGCCGGCTCTGAAACCGGCTGTGCCAAAGCCAACGACCAATCCGGCGCTGATGACGGATGCCGTCGGCGCCGCAGCCGCCGCCGAGAAGGCGCGGCACGAGATCCTCGAGTTGTACGCGTCGCTGAGCAGGAAGAACTACTTCGAGGTCCTCGGCATCGGGCGCCGCTCCAGCGAGGAGGAGGTGAAGAAGGCCTACCTGGCCTTCGCCAGGCGCTACCACCCGGATGCGGCGCGGGACGCCCGCCTCGCCGACCTTCAGAAGGCGATCCAGGAGATCTTCTTGCGCGTCCGCGAAGCCCACGCGGTGCTCGCCGACACCGAGCAGCGCGCACGCTATGAGGAGTTCCTGGGGCCCGATCGACCGTTGACCGGGCCAATCTTCGAGAGTGATCCCGCGGCGCCGCCAACAGCGGAAACCGAGGAACAGCGGCACCACCGGATCGAGACCAGCGTGAGCAGGGGCAAGCGGTACATCGCGGAGACCCGGTACTGGGACGCCGTGCAGGTCCTCGAGCCGCTGTTGGCCGAACCGGTGACGGGGCGTCTCAATGGGTCGCTGCGGCTGCCGCTGGCCCAGGCGCTCGCGAAGCACCCCCAGTGGCTGAAGCGCGCCGAGGAACTCGTGATCGGCGTGCTTCGCGACGACCCGGGCTACCTGGAAGCGTACTTCGCCCTGGCGTTGGTGCGTCTACAAGCCGGCTTGACCTCCCCCGCCCGCGTCGCGCTCCGCAAAGTGCTCGAGATCTCCCCCGGTAACGAGGCGGCGATCACCCAGCTGCAGGCGCTGGACGACGCGGAATACATGGGCTAGCCGGATCGGTCTCGGCCCGCTTCCGCGCTACACATCGCAGAGCGCGATCGCTTCGCGCAGCGACGTCAGCGGATCGCGGGTGGGCACGAACTCGTGTGCGAAGTAGCCCGTGAAGCCCGTGTCGACGATCGCCTTCGCCACGCTGCGCCAGTTCAGCTCCTGGGTCTCGTCCAGCTCGTGGCGGCCGGGCACACCGCCGGTGTGGTAGTGCGCGATCCAGTCCTTGTTGTCGCGGATGGTGCGGATCACGTCGCCTTCCATGATCTGCATGTGGTAGATGTCGTAGAGCAGCTTCACGCGCGGGGAGCCGACGCGCTTCACGACCTCGACGCCGAACGCGGTACGGTCGCCCTGGTAGTCCTTGTGGTTGACCTTGCTGTTCAAGAGCTCGACGCAGATCGTGACGCCGTTGTCCTCGGCGGCCTTCTTGAGACGGTTCAGCGCCGCGACGCAGTTGTTCATCGCGTCCTCGTCGCCGCGGCCCTTGCGGTTGCCGAAGAACGTGATCAGGTTCGGGACCTTGGCCTTGGCGGCCCGCGGCAGCGAGTCGAGCAGGCCCTTGACGCTCGCGTCGTGGTTGGCCGGATCGTTGAGCCCGTCGGCGATGCTGCCACCGCCGCCGTAGCCCATCGAGCAGACGAGGCCGTGCTCGGCCGCCACCGGCCAGTCCTTTTCCTCGAGCAGGTCGATCGCGGTCAGGCCCATCTCGGAGACGGCCTGGCACAGGGCCGGCAGCGGGATGTCGCGGTAGCACCAGCGCGACACCGACTGCTTCAGCCGGCCGCTCTTGACGACGCGCGGCTCGGCGGCGTGCAGCCTCGTGGACGCGAGCAGGAATCCGACGCCGGCGAGCGCGTCGCGGCGGGTCATCTCGGTCATGTCGTCTCCTTGGAATGAAGTCGGGCCATCCTATCAATCGCTTCGCCCCGAAGCAGTAGACTCCCGCAGATACCCAGGAGCCCGAGCATGCAGATCCTGACGCCCTCGAAGAGCTACGACGTATGCGTGGTCGGATCCGGCGCCGGCGGCGGAATGGCTGCGATGGTGCTGGCCCAATCCGGCGCCGAGGTCGTGATGCTCGAGGCCGGCCCGCAGTGGGACGTGCAAAAAGACGGCCGGATGATGGCGTGGAACTACGACTCGCCGCGGCGCGGCGCGGGCAGCCGGCTGCGGCCGTTTGGTGAGTTCAACGCCTGCCTGGGCGGCTGGGACATCGAGGGTGAGCCGTACACGGTCGCCGAAGGCGAGAACTTCCGCTGGTTCCGCGGACGCATGCTCGGCGGCCGCACCAACCACTGGGGCCGCATCTCGCTGCGCTTCGGCCCCTGGGACTTCAAGGCCAGGAGCCGCGACGGCCTCGGCGACGACTGGCCGATCTCGTACGACGACATGAAGCCCTACTACGACAAGCTCGACGAGCTGGTCGGCCTGTTCGGCACCAACGAAGGGCTGCCGAACGACCCGGACGGCGTCTTCCAGCCGCCGCCGAAGCCGCGTTGCTACGAGGTCCTGCTGAAGCAGGCCTGCGACGCGATCGGCGTGCGCTGCATCCCGTCGCGGATGTCGATCATCACCAAGCCTCTCAACGGACGCGCGGCGTGCCACTACTGCGGCCAGTGCGGCCGTGGCTGCTCGACGCACTCCAACTTCTCGACGCCCTCGGTGCTGCTGCCGCCGGCGCTCAAGACCGGCAAGCTGACGATCACCACCGGCGCGATGGCGCGCGAGGTGATGACCGATTCCGAAGGCCAGGCGACGGGCGTCTCCTACATCGACACCGCCACCGGCCGCGAGAGGACGGTGCGCGCCAAGGTGGTCGTGCTCGCGGCGAGCGCGTGCGAGTCGGCGCGACTGCTTCTCAACTCCAAGTCGACGCGTCATCCCGCGGGCCTGGCGAACTCGAGCGGCGCCGTCGGCCGCTATCTCACCGACACACCCGGCACGCCGATCAGCGCCTTCATTCCGAAGCTGGCCGACCTCCCGGCCCACAACGAAGACGGCATCGGCGGCATGCACGTCTACATGCCGTGGTGGCTCGACAACAAGAAGCTCGACTTCCCGCGCGGCTACCATTTCGAGCCCGGCGGCGGCCGCCACATGCCGGGCTCCGGCTTCATGGGCGGCATCCATCGCGTGAACGGCGGCGGCTACGGCAAGGCGTTGAAGGACGACTACCGCCGCTACTACGGCGGCTTCGTCGGCTTCGCGGCGCGCGGCGAGATGATCCCGAACGAGCACAGCTACTGCGAGATCGACAAGGACGTGGTGGACCGCTTCGGGATCCCGGTGCTCAAGTTTCACTGGCGCTGGTCCGAGTACGAGACGAAGCAGATGCGCCACGCGCACGTCGCCGCGCGCGAGATCGTCGACAAGCTGGGCGGCCAAGTGCTGACGCCGATGCCTACTGAGGCCCAGGGCTTCGGCATCCAGCCCGGCGGCGAGATCATCCACGAAGCCGGCACTACGCGCATGGGAGCGAGCCCGAAGACGTCGGTGCTGAACGGCTACTGCCAGGCGCACGACGTCAAGAACGTCTTCGTCACCGATGCCGGCCCGTTCGTCACCAACTCCCACAAGAACGCCACATGGACGATCCTGGCGCTTGCCTGGCGCGCAGCCGACTACATCGCCGCGGAGCGAAGAAAGGGCAACCTATGACCACGATCGACCGCCGCGACCTTCTCAGGAAGTTCGTCGCCGCTCCGCTCGCCGCCAGCTTCGCCTTCACCGAAGCGCAAGCCCAGCAGGCCCGCACAGCCGCGAAGGCGGGCGGCTACGTCCCCAAGTTCTTCACGGCTCACGAATGGTCGACGGTGCGAACGCTGGCCGACATCGTGATCCCCAAAGACGACCGCTCCGGCAGCGCCAGCGACGCCGGCGTCCCGGAGTTCATGGACTTCATCCTCCAGGACCCGCTGGCCGAGCGCCAGCCGCGCGAACGCAACCAGACCCGCATGCGCGGCGGCCTCGCCTGGCTCGACCTCGAGTGCAGCCGCCGCTTCTCCGGCAAGACCTTCCTGGAGCTCTCGGAGACCGACCGCACGACCATCCTCGACGCGATCGCCTATCCGAAGAAGGCCACCCCCGAGATGAGCGCCGGCGTCGCCTTCTTCAACGCCTTCCGCGACCTCACCGCCGCCGGCTTCTTCAGCAGCAAACAGGGCGTCGCCGACCTCAAGTTCATGGGCAACACCTACGCCCCCGACTGGAACGGCTGCCCGCCGGAAGTCTTGAAGAAGATCGGGATCGACGGCTAGGCTGCTTCCCGGGTCCGACGACTCAGGAATACGGGCGCAGCGAACGCGCGACGAGCCCCAGTCCACCCGCGAGGAGCGCGAGCATGACGAGCGTGTTGAAGAGGCTCGTGGGCTGGAAGTAGATGTGCAGGTTCATCAGGATGCCGGCCAGTATGATCGCGGCCCCGATCACGGTCAGCAGCCGGCCCGGCACGCTCTTGCCGTCGAAGAACAAGAGCCCGACGCCGGCCATCAGGGGCAGCAGTGAGAGCCCGAAGCTGTGGCCGCCAAACCAGCCCCAGCCCCAGTAGCCCGACGTGACCGTGACCTGGTTCGTGAGCAGCCACGCCCCGGCCGCGGCCATCGCCACACCCAGGAAGAACTCGCCCACGCCGCCCTTGGTGCCGCCTGCTCCCTGCACGGGCGCAGTATAGCGGGCGCACAGCGACCCAGCCTTCGATATCCAGGGTCCCGGCCGCCGTTCGAATTGACCGCGCGGCGAGCTCTATCTGCGCTGCCGCCAGTACCCAGGCCGGCGACTTTGATGGGCGACGGCGAGAATCAAGAGCCGATCCCTCTCGCGACGATAGATGACGACGTAAGGAAACCGGCGAACGACGACCTTGCGAAGCCGGGACCCCAGCGGTGAACCCGCCTCAGGGTGTTCCCGAACGAGACCTACCGAGCGCTCGACTGCAGCCACGAAGGAAGCCCCGAGTCCGGCAAGCCGTGTCTCGTAGAACACCGCGGCGTCAACGAACTCCGCCTCCGCCTCTGAGTGGAAGTGATAAGGAATCAACCCAGGCGGCGTCGAGCGTTGGCGAACACCTCATCCCCCGGCGTCAATGATGCCTTGCCGGTTTCGACCTGATCGAGCCGCGCCTCGGCCTCGAGTCGCCAAGCTTCCTCGACGTCCCCTTCGTCAGCCCCATCCAGCGACCGGATGAGCGACAGCGCCAGCTTCGCTCTCTCGCTAGGCGAGAGTTGAGCCGCTCTTTCCTCGAGCTCGGCGAGGCTATTCGACATATTTCCACACTTTCAGCAGCGTATCCCCACCATGAGCAAGAGACAACGGAAGCAGGCTTCAACTGTCAAGGATTCCTTGACGGTTGCCGCCTCCACTCATGATTGCACGCTGCACGGACGGGCTGGTCCGAACAGGCCGCACCTATAGGTAATCGTAGAGAGCATCTGCTTCGGCCTCCCACGCGCGAGTCAGCTTCTTCCTCGCGAGCTGCCTCCACTCGAGCTCCTCCAGGTCCGCCTCTTCGAGCGGCTGGATCAGCGCGTAGGGCTTGCCGTGATGGGTGACGACGATGGGCTCGCCCTTCGTCCTGGCTCGGGCCAGATACGCGGACAGTCCATCCTTGATCTCGGCGACGCTGGCAAAGCGCATGAACCGCTCCTGAATCAGGGACGAGAAGCATACCCAGATAGTGCCGGACAGCAGCGCTCTCGGGGCGACGAACTCGTGAGCGAGATGAAGCTCGATCAGGAACTCGTCGAACTCCAAGAGAAACGCCTACCCAAGGCCCGTTGACACCCTCCGAAGAGGCTTCCGTCGGCGGCAGTAGTCAAGGATTCCTTGACAACTCAATCCGCTGCTGCCCTTCCTCACACAAATGAGTCAAGTGTGAGTCCAGTTGTCGGTCCAGCCATGCGACGGCATCGACTTCGTCATCTGGCACGGCACCGGCCGACGCTGGTCTACACTCCTCAGGCGATGGCCCTCGGCCTCCGCCAACGTGTCCATGATCGTGCCGGTGTCTCCAATGCTCGCGTCCTGAACCGTCACCGCCACGATCGCGCCCGACTCCATGTCAACGGCGTGCTCGGCCTTGTGTGCCAAGTGCGTCCGCCCATCCTTCATCTTCGTGATCTTCGCGTCCGGATCCGACGGGCTCTTCCATTCCGTGTTCGAGCCCTTCTTCGCACGTCGCCGATCCAACCGCGCCAGATCCGCT
>CAZVOI010000392.1:0-1906 GCA_964628275.1 uncultured Acidobacteriota bacterium
CGTCAGCGGGCGGGTCAAGGTGGTCAAGCTGATCCCCTCGGGCAAGGAGATCATCCTGGAGATCTTCGGCCCTGGCGACCCCGTCGGGGCGGTCGTGGCCTACGAGGGCCGGCCGTATCCGGCCTCGGCGGTCGCGATCGAGACGGCCGAGTGTATCCTCGTGCGACGTTCGGAGTTCTTCGGGCTGTTCGAGCGGCATCCCAGCTTCGTCCGTGGTTTCCTGACCGGCATGGCCCAGCGCATCGTGGAGCTGACGCGCCGCATCCCCGAAGTGGCCGGGGGCAGGGTCGAGACGCGCTTCGCGCGCCTGTTCCTGAAGCTCGCCGACCGAATGGGCGAAGCGCGCGGCGTCACGCGCTTCATTCCCATGGCTCTCAGCCGACAGGAGCTCGCCGACCTCACCGGCACCACGATCGAGACCTGCATCCGGATCATGAGCCGCTGGGGCAAGCAGGGCGTTGTCACGACCGAACGCGAAGGCTTCGTGGTGGTCGACCGCGCCACGCTCGAGCGCCTGGTGGAGGCCTGAGAGACTCGTTGGACCACGCCGAGAAGATCGCGCTGCTGCGCCGGACACGGCTCCTGGAAACGCTGCCCGAGGAACAGCTCAAGCGGCTGCTCGGCAGCTGCCGGGAAGTCTCGCTAGTGCCGGGCGAGGCGCTCTGCCACGAAGGCGAGGTCGGTCGCGCGATGTACGTTGTGCTCTCCGGCAACCTGGTGGTGTCGAGGGGAGGCAAGCAGGTCGCCGTGGGCCGTCCCGGGGACTGCTTCGGAGAGATGGCGCTGATCGAGTCGCGCGAGCGGTCCGCGACGCTTCGGGCGCTCGACGACACGCTGATGATCGAGATCCCGGAGTCGGCCTTCGCCGAGCACCTGTCCTCGGTTCCCGGCCCGCTCTTGGCGCTGCTACGGGTCTTCTCCGACCGGGCGCGCCACGACCTCGACAGCCTGGTCTCGGCCAACCTCAAGCTCCAGGCGCAGGCCGAGGAGATGGACCGCAAAAACCGCGAGCTCACCGAGACGCGGCGCCAGCTCGAGCAGCGCAACCGCGACCTCGAACGGCTCTCGGCGCTCGACACGCTCACCCAGATCGCCAACCGCAGGCGCTTCGACGCCGTGCTGCGCCAGGAGTGGCGACGCGCGGTGCGCGACGAGGCCGCCGTCTCGCTGCTCTTCTGCGACATCGACTACTTCAAGCGCTTCAACGACAGCTACGGCCACCAGGCCGGCGACGACTGCCTGGTGCGCGTGGCGCAAGCGATGGAAGAGATGCTCAACCGCCCGGCCGACCTGGTGGCGCGCTACGGCGGCGAGGAGTTCGTCGCGCTGCTGGTCGACACGGACGTCGAGGGCGCGCGCATGCTCGCCGAGCGCATGCGCGCGCGAATCGAGGAGCTTCAGATCGAGAACCGCGACTCGGGCGTCGGACCGCTGCTGACGGTCAGCCTGGGGGTGGCCACGTGCGTCCCCAACCCGACGCTGCGTCCCGAGGACCTGATGGACCTCGCCGACCGGGCGCTCTATGCGGCGAAAGCCGCCGGCCGCAATCGCGTGTCCACCTCGCAGGAGCTGCCGGCGGTCCCGGCGGCGACCCCGCCGCTCGAGCGCTGAGCGCCCGCGTTGCCGCTCGTCACAGGTAGAGCTCGATCTTCGCCCGCGCTCGCAGGCGCGCGATGAGCGCCGCCTGGATTTCCACTGCCTTGGTCTCGGCCTCGGCCTCGGGCACGGGCGATCCCTGCACCTCCCGGGCCAAGAGCGCCGCCAGCGTGTGCTGGATCCGCAGCTCGGCCTTCATCGACTGCGGGTCGAGCCCCTGCTCGGCCAGGAACGCGGCCCAGGCCTCCTCCGCGACGTGCTCGCGGCGCAGCTGGTCGTAGCTCCAATCGACGTCGCGCGTGTCCGGCGC
>CAZVOI010000393.1:0-6021 GCA_964628275.1 uncultured Acidobacteriota bacterium
GACCGAGAGCGGCGTCGCGAAGTGGCGCAGATACGGCGACGGGAACGTCAGCGTGACGCGCTTCTCGGGGCTGACGAAGCGCAGCCGCTCCTCGTAGTGGCGCAGGCCCGGGACCGAGATCCAGCTCATCGACACCCGGACGTCGTTCGGAAAGCGCGTTAGCGAGTGCTGGGCAAAGCCGTCCTTCCAGACTTCGGCCGACACCACCGCCTCGGGCTCGCCGAGCATGCCGCGCACGGCGTTCACGTCGTGGATCAGGCTCTGGAAGAGCAGCAGCGCGCCGACGCGATGGGCGGTCGGCGCCCCAGGCACCACCGTCGAGTCGATGCACGCCTCGAGCGCGCCCTCGGTCGCCTCGCGAACGGCGCCCTGGTTCATCACGTCCTCGGCTGTGGGCGCCCACGGTTGGCCAGACAGCGGCAGCACCACGTGGTGGGTGCGATACGCGCTGTCGTCGGGGTGCAAGACCGTCACCTCGACGTAGCGTAGGTCCTTCATCGCGCGAATCTCCTCGCGCGCCGCCAGGTAGTGCGGGTCGAAGCGCTTGTGGTAACCGACCATCAAACGGCCCTTGCTGTTCCGGGCGACCGCCGCGATCGCCACGGTCTCGTCGAGGCTGAAGCCGAGCGGCTTCTCGACGAACAGGTGCTTGCCCGCCTCGAGCGCCGCGATCGCCGGACCGCGGTGCGACCCCGAGGCCAGCAGCAGCACCGCGTCCACATCGGCGCGTGTGACCAGCTCTCGGTAGTCGGTGGAGAGGGCGGAGACCCCGTGGCGGCGACCCACAGCCTCCAGGGTCTTATCGCTCACGTCGGCGAGCGCCGTGATCGCGAACAGGTCGGCGCGCTCCGCCAGCGTCGGCAGATGCATCATCTGCGCGATCCCGCCGCAGCCGACGATGCCGACTCGAAGCGGGGCGCTCATACCGCCAGCGCCCGCAACGAGTAGCCGCACGATTCGCGGATCGACAGCGTGCTCCTGAGCTGAACCGTCTCGACCGGCCGATCGCGCGTGGTCAGCCGTTCGACCAGCACGCGCGCAGCCTCCGCGCCCAATTGATACTTTGGGAAGTTCACTGTCGTCAGCCTCGGCGTGAAGGAGTCGAGCCAAGGGTGATCATCGCAGGTGACGATCGCCACGTCCTGGGGACAGCGGAGCTGGTACTGCCGTAGCGCTTGCATGAATCCCACCGCCATCAAGTAGTTCGAGATGAAGACCGCCTCCGGTTTCTTCTTGAGCAGATCACGGCCCGCCGCATAGCCGGACTCGATGCGGAAGTTCCCAACGCCAACCAGGCCGGGATCGAGAGGAACGCCCCACTCCTTGTGAGCCTGCCGATAGCCCTCGAGCCGGCGGCGCGACGTGCTCACGGCGTTCGAGCCCGCGATCACGCCGATGCGCCGGTGGCCCAGGCGCAACAGGTGCGTCACCGCCTCGAAGGCGCCTTCCTTGTCGTCGAGCAGCACGGCATCGCCTTGAAGCCCCTTCTCGACCCTGAGCAGCAGCGTCAGCGGGATGTGAGCTTTCTCGAGCGCGCGCGCGATCTCCGGCCGCATCGGCTGGCCGGGCGCCTTGGTCAGGATGATCCCGTCGACGCGCTTCGCGAGGAAGAGCCGCAAGTACAGCTCCTCCTTGGCAGGCGCGTCGTCGCCGTTCGAGAGCAGCAGCGTATAGCCGAGCTCGTGGGCCTTGTCCTCGGCGCCGCGCACGACCTCCGGCCAGAATGGGTTCGCGATGTCCGGCACGATCATGCCGAGCATGTGCGACTTGCGCAGCGCCAGGCTGCGCGCCATCAGGTTGGGCTGGTAGCCCAGCATTTCGATAGCCGACTCGACGCGCGAGCGGAGCTGCGGGCTCACGTAAGCGCTCTTGTTCACGACGGCCGAGACCGTCGCGACGGAGACGCGAGCCGTCTTGGCGACGGTATAGATGTTCGCCACGGGCTTGGATTTCTTGCCGGAGCGCGCAGTGTAGCAGGTCGCTTGCCGCCCCTCAAAGCGCTTCGCTGGATTCGACACAATGGATTGATGTAAAAGAATTTGGAACGTACCAAGCTCTCTTGACTTGGTTCCGATCGCAACCGATACTTCGCGTCTCGTACTCATTCCACGCGGTGTCGGATCGTCTCAGGGAGATCGGGTGCCCGAAAGCAAACGCAAGCCTCGCAATCCTGCCCCGCCAGCGAAGCGGTTAGGCAGGAGGGACGCTCTCAAGGCTTTCGGCTTCGCGTTGTCGGGCCTCGCGGCCGCGCCCGTGGCGCCGAAGCGCGCGTTCAAGGTCGGCTATCAAATCTACAGCTTCAGCCGCGATTTCCCGAGCGCCTGGTGGAGGGGCGCGGCGGCGGTTGCCGGCGTCGGCTTCAAGGGCATCGAAGGCGAGTACACGATCGCCGAGCTCTACGAGGGCCGCGAGTCGGAGTTCGAGGACGGCATGCGCCGGATCGGCGTACGGCTCGCTGCTCTCTACAGTTCCGCCGATCTCGAGAACCCGCGACTCCACTACGAGAACGTCCGCAAGAACCTGCTGGCCGCGGCCTTCTGCAAGCGAATGGGCGCCCGGACTCTGGTGATCGGCGGCATGGAAGCGAAGCGTCGTGAAGACGAGCTGTTCACGGCCTACGCCAAGACGGCCAACGAGATCGGCCGGCAGGCGCTCGAAACGTACGGCGTGCGCTTCGCGGTGCACCCGCACGTCGGGAGCCTGGTCGAAGGTCGCCAGGACATCGCGCGGGTGATGGACCGCACCGACCCGCGTTACTTCTTCCTGGCGCCGGACACCGGCCATCTGGCCGGCGCCGGCTGCGACCCGGTCGAGGTCTTCAAGGCCTACAAGGACCGCATCGTGCACGCCCATCTCAAGGACTGGGCGCCGCCGGTGCCGCCGGCCACGCGCGGCTCGTTCGTCGGCCTCGGCAAGGGCAACGTCGATTTCCCGGCGCTCCTGCAGATCTTGTCAGCGACGCCCTTCGATGGCTGGCTCGACGTCGAGTTGGACGGCGGACGCGGCACCGAACCGACCCAGGTCGCGCGTGACGCAAAGGAATACCTGATCAAGCACCTCGGCATCGATCCTTCCAAGGTCGGCACATGACGTCTTCTCCGCGTCGCTTGATGTGGGCCGGCTTCCTGGGCATCTTCGTCTGGGGCAGCATCGCCGGCTTGCTGGGCGCGATCCTGCCGTCGCTGCGCGAACGGGCCGGGATCTCGCTCGCGGAATCCGGCGGCCTGTTCGTGGCGCTGTCGAGCGGTCTCGTCGTCGCCAGCCTGCTCGCCGGCTTCCTGCTGGACAGCGTCGGCAAGAAGAAGGTCCTGTGCTCCGCAGTGGCGCTGGTCATCGTCTCGCTGGTGGCTTTCGAGATGACCAACGCGCTCTCCGCGCTCCTGGTGATCGCGTTCCTGCTGGGCGCGGGCGGCAGCGCCCTGGTCACGGCGGCGCACGCCCTGATCGCCGACTTGAACCCCGAGCACCGCTCGGGGGCGCTGAACCTGCTCGATTTCTTCTTCGGTGTGGGCGCCTTCGTGACACCGTTCCTGCTGGTGCCACTCCTGAAGGCCGGCGGTATCGGCGCCGTGCTGTTCGCGCTGGCGGCGCTGGCCGGCATCGTGCTCGCGTACCTCTTGAGCGTGACGATGCCCGCCCCCTCGCGCAGCCGCGACCTGTCCTTCGCCGATCAGGCGTCGGTGCTCGGCTCGATGCAGTTCTGGGTGCCGGCCGTGCTCTTGTTCCTGTACGTCGGCACCGAGCAGTCGGTCTGGGACTGGCAAGTGACCTACTTCATGAAACAGCTCCAGATGGACAACATCGAGGCGGCTCGGGTGCTGTCGATCTTCCCGATCGCGATCATGCTCGGCCGCTTGCTCACCAACGTGCTGCTGCGCCGGGTGGCGCCCCAGCCGCTGTTGGTCGTGAGCGCCGTGGGAGCGGCGCTTTGTTTCGGCTTGATCCTGACGACACACGACGCGCGGGCGGCGAGCGCGGCACTGTTCGTCGCGGGCTTGTTCATGGCGAGCGTGTTCCCTACGACGCTGGGCATCTTGAGCGGCCGTTTCCCGGAAGCTTCCGGGACGGCGCTCGGCCTGGCGATCACTGGCGGCTGGCTGGGTTCGGTCGCGATCTCGCCCAGCTTCGGCTTCGTGGCGCAGCGCAGCGATTTCGGGACGGCGTACCTGGTCGTGGTGGCCTCGGCCACCGCAATGGTCGTGGTCACCTTGGCGCTCTGGCGCCAAGGGCCCGCAACGGAGCGCGCGAGCGCCAAGAGCGGCGCCGCCGGCTCGGTATTCGAGGTCTCTTGAGAGAAGGAGAAGGTCTTATGAAGCGAAGCATTCGGCTGTTACTCGGAACATGCGCCGCACTCGCGCTCGGCCTCATCGTGGCGCCGGCCGAGGCGCAGATCGACACGGCCTCGATCGTCGGAACCGTGACCGACAGCTCGGGCGCGATCCTGCCCGGCGTCAGCGTCACGGCGCTCCAGGAGGGCACGGGCTACGCCTCGACAGCGGTCACCAACAGCAGGGGCCAGTACGTCTTCCCCACCCTCAAGATCGGCAAGTACACGTTGACCGCCGAGCTATCGGGCTTCAAAAAGGAGGTGAAGCAAGCCGTCGCACTCCACGTTCAGGAGCGGTTGCAGGCCGACTTCGCGCTGTCGCTCGGCGCCATGACCGAGGAGGTCGTGGTGAGCGGCGAGACCACGCTGCTGCACACCCAGACCGGCGACATGGGCCACGCGGTCGACCAGAAGCAGCTCACCGACCTGCCGCTGCTGGGCCGGCGCTATTCGGAGCTGGCGCTCTTGCAGACCGGCACCGTGTACGCGGGCCGCGGCATCGCGTCGCGCGGTGAAGACACGTTCTTCAACTCGAACGGCAACTTCGCCACTTGGAACAACTACACGCTCGACGGCGCCGACAACAACTCCTTCACTACCAACCTGCAGGAGCGGTCGCCGCAAGTCATCCAGCCGCCGGTGGACGCGCTCGAGGAGTTCCGGATCTCCACGCGCACCTACTCGGCGGAGTTCGGACGCTCGGCGGGCGCGGTCGTCAACGCCTCGATCAAGCAGGGCGGCAACGACATCCGCGGCGTGCTGTTCGGGTTCATGCGCGACGAGAACTTCAACTCGAACACCTACGAGAACAAGGTGGCGGGCCGGCCCAAGGTCCCCTACAACCAGTACATCGCCGGCGGCACGATCGGCGGGCCGCTCTTGAAGAACAAGCTGTTCTTCTTCGCCGACTACCAGGGCACGCGCAGCGACCGCGCCGTCTCCGACACGGCCACGGTGCCGACGGCGCTGATGCGCCAGGGCAACTTGAGCGAGCTGTCGCGCGCGTTGAACGCCAACGCCTTCGTCGCTCCCGGCTGCGTGGACGTCCCTGGCAAGATCATCAACCCCTCCTGCTTCGACCCGATCGCCGCGCGGCTGATCAACTTGTATCCGATGCCGAACGTGCCGGCGGCGATGGCGCTCCAGGGGCAGCCGGGCCGTTTCGGCGCGGCCGGGAACAACTACATCTCGAACGGCATCCTGCAGAACGACGTCAACCAGTTCGACGTGCGCCTGGACGGCAAGCCCAACGCCAGCAACTCGGTGTTCGTGCGCTACAGCCGGATGAAGAACACCCGCGCCGAGCCGCCGGTCCTGGGACCGGTCGCGTCGGGAGACTTCAGCAGCGACATCTTCGTCACCGGCCAGAGCGCGGTCGCCGGCTGGTCGAAGACGCTGTCCAGCTCGATGTTCAGCGAGGTGCGCGCGTCCTGGAACAAGATCCAGGGCGATACCTTTCAGAAGGACTACGGCACCGACAGGAACCTGGAATACGGCATCCGGGGAATACCGGCGGACACCCGCTTCAGCGGCGGCCTGGCGGCCCTCAACATCGCCGGCCTGTCGCGCCTGGGCGGGCCGTCGTTCCGGCCGCAGTTCCAGACCTCACAAGTGTTCCAGCGCTCGGCGAGCACCACCTGGCATCGCGGCAGCCATTCCTGGAAGTTCGGCGCGGAAGTTCGAAAAGACAAGGT
>CAZVOI010000394.1:0-3042 GCA_964628275.1 uncultured Acidobacteriota bacterium
CCAGATCGGACAGCGCCCGGCTCGTCCACTTCAAGTCCATCAGCGCGGCACGGGTAGCGGCTGGTCGGTGTCGAGGCTAGCGGCCCACGCCTGCACCGATTGGTGGCTGATGACACGCCCGGCATCCACGTCGGCCAATGCCTCCCGAGTCAGGCGGCTGCGTTCCTCTTCCTGAGCGATCCAGGCCGACAGTGCTTGCTTGACGATCCAACCCCGCGAGCGTTCCAGGCGCGTCGCCATTCGATCGACTTTCTCCGCGAGCGACAGCGGCACATGCGCGGTCAGCACCTTGGTCTTCATGAATCACCCCTCACGGCACAGAATGCACTATGAATCATAGTGATTGAACATGATTAAAGCAAGAGAGCCCAGGCGCTTGGCCGCGGCCGCGTCGAGCTTCAGGGCGTACTCGCTAATCCGTTGGAAGTCGAGGTCCGCGCCCCGCCGCTTGAGGATGGCCGATCACCGTGGCGACGGCGGAGTTGAGGGTACCGACTGGAACAAGCGAAGGTCCCACCACACCGGCTGGTGGAGGCCATGGGTGATCCGGTGGAATTCGGAGTGTTCCGGGTTGATGAGGATGTTGTTTTCGATGCGCGCCACGACACTCGGGACGATGAGAAGCAGCGAGCGCTTCGACCTCTGCCAGGCCTCTCCGAACGCTCGTGACACGGCGCCATCGATCGCGTCCCAGCCCGGTAGGGTTGCCACGTCGAGCAACTCGTACGCGAGGCCGCTCGGGATCGTGATCTCGATGAAGTGCTGATGCGGCGGCAGGTGGCCGCTGCCGTGGACCAGTTTCTCGAGCATCGCGGTCGAGTAGTGCTCTGAGGTGTAGATCATGGGGCTCGAGGGAGTGTTCCAGCGACCCGGATAGACCTTCGATCCGGTCGCATCGAAGATCGGGTACGCCCCGTTCGGGTCGCCGATGCGATAGGACTTGAGAACCCGGTCGAGGGTTTGGGCGATCAAGCCGCCGAGCCGTACCGGAGTCGGCCCAGTATCTCGTCGACGAGCCGAGCCCCGAGCTCGGTGCCCAGGATCACGTCAATCGGCCTGCGTCCCGTGAGCAGCGGGTGGGGCCGGAACAGGAACGCCCGGGCGCCTTCGTCGTCGCCCCAGACCTCTCGCGCGAAAGTCCAGAGCTTGGCCAGGCGCGCGAGACGATCGCTCTCGTAGGCGCTGAGGCGCGCTCCCGGCTGTTTCTTCCGACGCGCGAGGGTCGCCTTGGACACGATCTGGTACTTGAAGTTGACATCCCCGGGCGCCAGCAAACCCGAGACCCGATCGAGCGCCTTGACCGGAAACCCCTTCTGGATCTGGTCAACGATGTCGAGCGTGGTCGCTTTGGGCCCAGTGCCCCCGATGCCGAGAACCCCCGCCATCCCTTCTGGCGCCGCTATGGACATGAGGACAACCCTCCTCTCATCTGAGACAGATATTAGTCTCAAGTGAGACAATACCTCAAGGACCAAGACCCGAGCTCGATGCCGACCCGAGACTTCCTTGGATTCTGTCCGGCATTCATTGGACCCGCACCAAGCTTTGCGCGTCAGCGTCTACTACCCGCTCGTCGACGCGAGCGGGTCTTGCTCCCGCGCCCCGGGGGACAGCTCGCGCGCCCGCCCACTTCACCGTCGGGGAGGCCCTCGCCATCCGTTCGTCGCGGAGCATGCTCGCAGCTACACGCCGCTGCGACGTGCGGCGGGCACCGCCGGTGGCCAGCGCGCTCCGGCCTGGAAGCTGATCGTGAATGTCGAAGTGGAGCCCGACCCATGATCCCCATCGCCTGCTTCCAGCGCTACATGACCGAGGGTGGACACGTCGCAACGCGCGCCCAGTACGAGGAGAATCTCGCCGGCAAGCGCAACCTCCACGAGTTCCGCGAAGACATCGAGCCGCTCCTTCGGTCGGGCATCACCTGGGACTTCGACATCGCCATGGACATGGTCCTTGAACGGATCGTCGCCCGGCTTCCGGGCGATTCGTGGAAGGGCCGGGCCGGCTAGACGGGGTCGGTCCGCCAGGTCCGTCCGCCCCCCCCCCGACGTTGTGGACAAGCAGGCTCAGGCGCGGATTCGTATTCGCCTCCAGCGGAGGCAGCCATGAGCAGGAAGCGTGTCGCAGCGGTATCCCACCACGACCGCGAGGTGGCGGAGCTACGCGCCGATCGCGAGCTTGCAGTCGAGCATCTCAAGATCGCAATGGTGTCTCTGGATGATCCCAACGATCGCGCCGCTTGCCTCCGCGCGGTGGGGATGCGACCCTCTGTGGAACCCGCCCAGACAAACCTCTCCTGTGCCGCCCTTCTCATTGACATCCTAGGGGTGATAGTCTACATTCGGCTGGTGGATGTCCGGTTCGGCGCCGACAGGCTGAGAAAAGCCTACGAGGACGAGAAGGCCCGGACCAAGGAATGGGGACAGGTTGTCGCTCGGCTCTACGTGCGGCGCATCGATACCCTCTACGCTGCCGAGAACGCACAGACGCTTCGTGCGCTTCAAGCGCTGCGGTTTCATGCGCTGACGGGCCAGCGCAAGGGCCAGTATGCGGTCGACCTCGGTCCAGCCTATCGACTGATCCTGACGTTCCAGGACCGGGCGATGACCGTCGTACAGGTGGAGGAAGTGAGCAAGCACTATGACGACTAAGCGAGCGTGGCCGGACCTGGCGATCCCGCCCGGAGAGACGCTGGCGGAGGAACTGGAGGCGCGAGCCATGTCCCAGAAGGCGCTCGCGCTCAAGATGGGGCGGCCGGTCCAGGTGGTCAACGAGATCGTGCTGGGAAAGAAGCAGATCGTGGCAAGGACTGCCCTGGACCTGGAGGCGGTCCTGAAGATCCCGGCCGAGTTCTGGATGAACCTCGAGATCGGCTATCAGCTCACGAAGGCACGCTTGGAGCGGGAGCGTAGGCCCAGGCCGGCCGCGCGCGTCCGCGCCTAGCCAAGCCTAGCGGGCGCGTGAGGCCTCGCCCTGACATGGGGGTCGGAGGACGCTAGCCCGGAGACGGTCGAGCCCTCATGTCTCTCATGTCCCTCATGG
>CAZVOI010000395.1:0-4249 GCA_964628275.1 uncultured Acidobacteriota bacterium
CTTGACGCCCTTGTCCACGCGCAAGTCGAAGTTGTGGAACGCGGGCAGCCGCTCGTCGCCGGGCGGCGCGAGGAAGACGGTCCCGACGCCGCCACCGTTCGGCCGGCTCGGTGTCTGGATGGCGAACGGCACGGCGTAGCCATATCGTTCATGAATAGGATCAACGAGTTACGGGCGTCTCGATTCAGACGCTTGGATGGCCGTCCAATCCATTGAAATCCCCATTGCGCCGCGACGGGGCTGACCCCGTTCGGGTACATTTGGCCGTGTGAGCCTGGTCGAGCGAGTGCTCCTCTTCGGACGGATGATCAAGTTCTCTCACTCGGTGTTCGCGCTGCCGTTCGCGCTCAGCTCCGTGGCGCTGGCGATCCAGGGACCGATCCCCTGGGCCAAGCTCGGCTGGATCCTGCTGGCCATGGTCGGGGCGCGCAGCGCGGCGATGGGGTTCAACCGCCTCGCGGACCAGGAGATCGACGCGAGGAACCCGCGCACCGCCTCCCGCGAGCTGCCGGCGGGCCGGCTCGGGCGCGGCGAGGTGTGGGCGTTCGTCTTGCTGGCGGCGGCGGCGCTCGTGTTCGCGGCGGCGATGCTGAACCCGCTGTGCCTCGCGCTCAGTCCAGTGGCGCTCGCGATCGTGTTTGGGTATTCCTACACCAAGCGCTTCACGGCGCTGTCGCACGTGGTTCTCGGGCTCGGCCTGGCGATCGCGCCGGTGGGCGCCTGGCTGGCGCTGCGCGGGTCGTTCGCGGCGCCGCCGATCGTGCTCGCGGGTGCGGTGCTGCTGTGGGTGGCCGGCTTCGACGTCATCTACGCCTGCCAGGACGTGGCGTTCGACCGCTCCGCCGGCCTCCATTCGCTGCCCGCGCGGCTGGGCACGGCCGGAGCCCTGGTTGTCGCGCGAGCGCTACACGCGGGCGCCGTCTTGCTGCTGGCGAGTCTGTTCTGGGTCGCGCCGCTGCATCCCGTCTACCTGCTGGGCGTCTCGCTGGTGGCGCTGCTGCTCGCCTATGAGCACTCGCTGGTGCACGCCGACGACCTGAGCCGGGTCGATGCGGCCTTTTTCACCGCGAATGCCTGGGTCAGCGTCGGATACTTCGTGTTCACGCTGCTGGCCGCTCTTATAATCAGCGCCAAGTGACAGCACGCGTCCTAGTGATGGCCCCCGCTTCGCCGACCCCCGGGGCGCCTGAGAAACAGGCGGTTCGGTCGATGTTCGACCGGATCGCGCCGCGTTACGACCTGTTGAACCGGGTCCTGTCGGCCGGCATCGACCGCCGATGGCGGCGCCACGCCGTTGCGTTCCTGAACGCGGGCCCGACCGCGCGCGTTCTCGACCTGTGCACCGGCACGGCCGATCTGATGATCGAAGCCTTGGACGGCACACCGGCCCGCCGCGGCATCGGCGTCGATCTGTCGTCCGAGATGCTCGCGCGCGGCGCTGCCAAGCTCCAGGCGTGCCAGCTCACGCCACGTGCCGCGCTTGCTTCCGGTGATGCAGAGCGCTTGCCGCTCCGTGACGCGAGCTTCGACGCGGCCACGATCGCTTTCGGGATTCGCAACGTCGCGGCGCGCGAGAGCGCCTTGCACGAGATCCTGCGCGTGCTGCGTCCCGGCGCGCCGCTGGTCGTGCTCGAGTTCCAGACGCCGCCCGGAATCCTCGGAACCCTCTATCGTGGCTACTTCGAGCAGGTGCTGCCCCGGGTCGGCGCGGCGATCAGCGGCGATGGCGCGGCGTATTCCTACCTGCCGGCCTCGGTGGCACGCTTCCCGAGTCCGGAGGCCTTCGCGGACGCGCTGCGCGGCGCGGGATTCACGGCCGTCTCGTATCGTCCCTTGACGTTCGGGATCGCGTACCTTCATCGAGGAGAACGGCCGGCATGAGCGAGACCTCGGCTGCGACGCGCGCGGCGGCTCGGCTTCTGGGACGCCGGGCGCAGTTGATCGATGCTTGGGTGGCGGCGGCGAGCCAGGGCGGCGAGGTCTCCGCGGAAGACGCACGCGCCCTCGCCGAACGTCTGCTCCTCCCACTCGACCGCTTCGCTCGCGGAGAGGATCCCGAGGAAGAGTCAGCTCGAAGGATCGTCGAAGCGCAGGAACAGGCGGCACAGGCCAAGGAGAGAGCGCGCGAGCTGCTCCAGGTCAACGAAGCGCTGCGCCGCTCCGAAGCGCAGAGCCAGCACCGCGCCGAGCAGGTGGCGCTCCTGGCCGGCGTGATGCGGCGGGTCGCGAGCATCCTCGACCCGGAGCTGCTGATGCAGGAAGCCGCCAACACGATCCGATCCGCGATGGACCACACCTTCGTCGCGATCGTGGTCCTCGACAACGAGGGCGTGCTGGTGGGCCGCTGGGCGGGGCGCGAGGGTATCGCGCGGCGTGCCTCGGGACGCCACCAGGGGCCCGCGCGCGGCGTGATCGGCCGAGCGCTCCGCAAGCGCGCGCCCCAGGTGGTGCCGGACGTGACGCTCGATCCCGACTATCACCCGGACGTGCCGGACACCCGCTCCGAGATGGTCGTGCCGCTGATCGACGAGGGCGAAACGATCGGCGTGATCGACTTCCAGAGCGAGCGGCAGGACTCGTTCGACCTCGACGATGTGGTTGCGGGCGAGGCGGTGGCCGAGTTCCTGGTGGTGGCGCTCCGCAACGCGCGACTGGTCGCGCAGATGCGCGGCTGGACCAGCTAGCCGTCCGCGCCGCGTCGCTGCTTGAGCCTGGGTCATCAGGATGGTACTTTAAGAGTCCATTTAAGAGACCTCTGATGGAGGATAGTTTGGGCCTGAGCCTGACGGAAGACGTGAAGACGGTCTCCGAGCTGAAGAACAGCCTGCGCTCGGTCTTCGAACAGATCCACCAGACCGGCCGGCCTGTCGTGGTCACCGTCAATGGAAGACCCGATGTCGTGCTCATCGACGCCGCGCAGTTCGAGCGGAAGCTCCGCGCACTCAACCTCGCGTCGCTGCTGGCCCGCGGCGAAGACGATATTCGCCGAGGCCGGACCCGCCCGGCGCGCGCCTTCTTGAGGGAACTGAAAGGTGAGCGGAAGATACCGCGTTAGGATCACTGCCGTCGCGCAGCGGGACGTCGAGAGCATTCACGACTACATCGCGGAGAATGCCCCGCGCACCGCGGACGCGTGGATAGGCGAGCTGGATAGGCAGATCCAGAGCCTCGAACGGTTCCCGCTGCGGTGCGCCGTGATCCCTGAAGCGACGGAGCTGGGACGGGAGTATCGACACCTGATCTACGGCAGATACCGCACGATCTTGCGGTTGGACCGACGGGTCGTTTGGATCGTCCGCGTGATCCATGGTGCGCAACTTCTCGACAGCAAAGTCCTCGAAACGTGAGCACGCGAGGGAGTCGCGCATCGAAAGCGCCCCGCCAGTATCCGGGCTCTAGGGAGCTGCCGCTCCGAACACCTGGCCGAGGCGCAGCGCAAGCCGCTCCTGGACGTCTGAGATCGTCGCCGCGTGTCCCAAGCTTCGCAGGCTGGTCACGCTCTTGCCCTGGATCCCGCACGGCACGATCAGCTCGAAGGGCGCGAGATCGACGTCCACGTTGAACGCGAAGCCGTGCGAGGTCACCCAGCGAGCGAGGCGCACGCCGATCGCGCCGATCTTGCTTTGGCCGACCCAGCAACCGCTCATGCCTTTGATGCGCTCGGCCGAGAAGCCGTAGTCGGCGCAGGTTCGGATCATCACCTCCTCCAGGTCGCGCACGTAGCGGTGGACGTCTTGCCGATCTGGCTTGAGGTCGAGAATCGGGTAGCCGACCACCTGTCCGGGCCCGTGATACGTCACGTCGCCGCCGCGGCCGGTGTCGAAGACGTCGAACCCGCGCGCGCGCAGCGCATCGGCGGGGAAGAGCACGTGTTCCTGCTTGGCATTGCGACCCAGCGTGAAAACGGGCTCGTGCTCGAGCAGCAGCAACGTGTCGGGGATCCGATTCGCCTGGCGCTCGGCCACGAGCTGCGCCTGCAACTCGAGCCCGTCCGCGTAGCGCAGCCGCCCGAGCCGACGAACGTCGAGGAGACGCCGGCTCAGAGCGCCGATTCGTCGAACTGCTGCAGCCCCTTCTTGAGCTGCTGCATGAAGCGATCGGCGTCGGCGCCGTCCACGATCCGGTGGTCGAAGGTCAGCGCGAAATAGCTCATGGTGCGGATCGCGATCGCGTCGTCGCGGATCACCGGCCGTTTCTCGATCGTGCCGATGCCCAGGATCGCCACCTGCGGCTGGTTGATGATCGGCGT
>CAZVOI010000396.1:0-26005 GCA_964628275.1 uncultured Acidobacteriota bacterium
GCTGAAACACGACGGCTTCGTTCGCTACGACTGGGCGGGTTTCCTGGGAGACGCGCGCCACGTGCTGTTCAGCGCGATGCGCGTGAACTCAGATCGTTGGGAGGCCTTCATCCAGGACCTCGACGGCGGCGCGCCGCCGCGCGGCATCGGCTCCTTCACACTGCGTCGCAACACCCTCAGCCCCGACGGCCGCAAGCTCGTGAAGCCGTGTTCCTCGACCTCGTGCGTTCTCGACCTCCAAACCGGAGAGGAGACACCGCTCGACAGTGTCGGCGCCGGAGCGCCGCTCTTCTGGGACGCCGATGGCCGGCATCTCTTCATTCGTGATCCGAAGCTGCTCCCTGCGTCCGTCGGCCGCCTCGATACGCTGACCGGGAGGCGAACGCCCTGGCGCGAGCTACAGCCTGTCGATGGCGTTGGCGTCAGCGGCATCACCGAGATCGTCGGGACGCCCGACGGCTCAGCGTACGCGTACACGTACAGCCGGCGGGTGTCCGAGCTGTTCGTCGTCGAAGGCCTGCGCTAGTCGGCCGCTGGCTCGATCTAGGGCTTCGGCCGGTCCTGATCCGACTCCCGCGAGGCGTTGCGATGAAAGCCGCGCTTGGTGTCGCGGCAGAACGAGACCATCTCGTCGACGTTGGGATCCCGGAGCTCCGCCATCCGCGTGAGCGCGATCTCGAGCGGCAGGCCGGCCCGCACCAGGATGCGGAACGCTTCCTTCACGGTGCGGATCTGGGCGTTGTTCCATCCGGCGCGCCGCAGGCCGATCACGTTGACCGCACGCGCTCGGGCAGGGTGGCCCTCCGTGATCACGAACGGCAGGCAGTCCATCGGCGCCCGCGCCCCGCCGCTCAAGAGCGCGAGCCGGCCGATGCGGCAGAACTGATGCGAGAGCACGCCTCCCGAGAGGAAGGCCCGATCCCCGACGCTGATGTGACCGGAGAGCAGCGCGCCGTTGGCCATGATCACCCGGTCGCCGAGCACGCAGTCGTGGGCGACGTGGCAGCCCGCCATCAGGAAGCAATCGCTGCCGATCAGCGTGGCTCCGCCGGGCTTGCTCGCCCGGTGAACGCTCACGAACTCACGGATCACGTTGCGATCCCCGATCACGAGCCGGCTCTCCGACCCGTCGAAGCCGAGATCTTGCGGCTCGCCACCGAGGACGGCGTGCTCGTGAACGTGGTTTCCCGCGCCGAGGATCGTGTAGCGCTTGACCACGGCGTGTGCGCGGATCTCGCAGCCGTCTCCAACCACGCTGTCGGCTTCGATCACCGCATAGGGTCCGACCCGGACGTCCCGGCCCAGCCGAGCCTCGGAGCTGACGACGGCGGTCGGGTGCAGGTCCATGCGGCGCCGCGCGATTCTACGCGCGACGATTGGGTATGCTCCGGCTCGCCTTGATCCAGCGGTCAACACGGCCCACGGGGCTCGATTGGTATGCTGTCGAGTTCAGTGGCGAAATCCGAGGAGGCTCCATGGTTCAGCGGTCGAGATGTCGGCCGTTCCGATTCTTCCTGGCTTTGGGCACGGCTTGCGCTGTCGCGGCCGGCGGCGACCTTTTGGCGCAGCAAGCGCGCGTGAGCACGGCAGCCACGCCCGACGAAGCGCGCCGCTTCGTCTCGACCGCGAACGCCGAGCTGCTGAAGCTCGCCAACGCCTTCTCCCGGGCGGATTGGGTGAAGTCGACCCACATCACGGACGATACCGAGGCGCTCTCCGCCGAGGCCAACGAGCGGCTGATCACCGCCCAGGTGGGGCTCGCCAAGCAAGCGACGCGCTTCGACGGCCTCGCCCTGCCGGAGGACGTGGCGCGCCAGATCAAGCTGGTCAAGCTGTCGTTGACACTGGCGTCGCCCGACGAACCGAAGGAGAGCGAGGAGCTGCCGCGGATCGCCGCCGCGATGGAAGGCGACTACGGCAAGGGCAAGTGGTGCCGGCCCGGCAAGGACAGCAAGCAGGAATGCCTCGACATCGGCGCTCTCTCGCGGATCCTGGCCTCGAGCCGCGACCCCAAGGAGATGGAAGCCGCCTGGAGCGGCTGGCATCAGATAGCACCGCCGATGAAGAGGGACTTCGTCCGCTACGTGGAGCTATCGAACAAGGGCGCGCGTCAGCTCGGGTTCAAGGACGCGGGTGCCATGTGGCGGTCGAAGTACGACATGCCGCCGGATGCGTTCGCCGCCGAGGTCGATCGGCTCTGGGAGCAGGTGAAGCCGCTGTACGTTTCGCTGCACGCCTACGTGCGCAAGCGGCTGCGCGAGACCTACGGGGCGGCGCTGGTTCCCGAACGGGGTCCGATCCCCGCGCACCTGCTCGGCAACATGTGGGCGCAGCAGTGGGGCAACCTCGACGCGCTGGTGACGCCCAAGGACGCGGACCCGGGGTTCGACCTGACCGAACGGTTGAAGGCGAAGAAGATCGACGAGCTGGAGATGGTGCGCTATGGCGAGCGCTTCTTCACGTCGCTCGGCTTCGCGCCGTTGCCGAAGAGCTTCTGGGAGCGCTCGCTGTTCGTGAAGCCGCGCGACCGCGAGGTCGTCTGTCACGCGAGCGCCTGGGACGTGGACAACGACGACGACCTGCGGATCAAGATGTGCATCGAGATCACCGGCGAGGACTTCTCGGTGATCCATCACGAGCTGGGCCACAACTTCTACCAGCGCGCCTACAACAAACTGCCGTTCCTGTTCCGCGACAGCGCCAACGACGGCTTCCACGAGGCGATCGGCGACACGATCGCGCTCTCGATCACGCCCAGCTACTTGAAGAAGATCGGGCTGATCGAGAAGGAGCCCGATCCGTCGAAGGACGTAGCGCTGCTGCTGCGGATGGCGCTCGACAAGCTCGCGTTCCTGCCCTTCGGCCTCTTGGTCGACCAGTGGCGCTCCAAGGTCTTCTCGGGTGAGATCACGCCCGAGCGCTACAACCAGACGTGGTGGGAGCTGCGCACGAAATACCAGGGCATCGCACCCGTCTCTCCGCGCGGCGAGAGCTTCTTCGATCCCGCCGGCAAGTACCATGTCGCGGCCAACGTGCCCTACACGCGTTACTTCCTCGCCCACATCCTGCAGTTCCAGTTCCACCGCGCGCTGTGCCGCGCGGCGGGCGAGACCGGACCGCTCAACCGCTGCTCGATCTACGACAGCAAGAAGGCCGGCGAGCGCCTGAACTCAATGCTGTCGCTGGGCCAGTCGAAACCATGGCCCGAGGCCCTCGAAGCCTTGACCGGCGAGAAGCGCATGGACGCGACCGCGATCCGCGACTACTTCGCGCCGCTCCAGAAATGGCTGGACGAGCAGAACAAGGGCGTGCCGGCCGGCTGGTGACGGCGCGCGGTCGGGCTACTGCGCGCCGTATTTCTTGAGCAGCGCGACGGTTTCCATGTCTTTGTTCTCAGCGGCGATCGTCACGGCCGTCTTGCCCTGGTTGCCTTTGATGTTGGGGTTGGCTTTGTTCTCCAGCAGCAACGTGAGGATGGCTCGTTCGTTCTCGCCTTGCGTCGCGCGCCTCTCGATCAAGGACATGATCGCGGTCTGGCCGGAGCGCACGGCGTTCACGTCGGCGCCCTTCTCGATCAAGAAGCGCACGGCCTCCACCTGACCGCCGCCGACCGCGCTGGCCAGCGGCGACTCGCTGTAGCCGGCTTCGACGTAGTCCACCTTGGCGCCCTTCGACATCAGGAACTTCATCGCCTCGATCTGACCTTTGCTCGCGGCGACCGCCATCGCCGTCCCACCCAGGCCACTCGCGTTCAGCGGCACGCCCCGCGTCAGGAGCAGCCCCATCGTCGGGATGTGCCCACCCGCGGCGGCGTCGTGAAGCGGCGTGCCGGCCATGACGGCGTCGAGCCCCGGCAGCTTTATCGCCGCGCCGCGGTCCAGGAGCAGCTTGACGAGCTCGGTATGGCCGCCGCCGGCCGCGTAATAGATCGGTCCGCGCTTGCGGTCGTCGCCCAGGTTGATCTCGACGCCCTTGGTGAGGAACAGCTTCACGACCTCGGTCTTGCCCTTGATCGCGGCGTAGTGGATCGGCGCGCCGCCGTTCTGGTCCTTGGCCCTGGGATTCGCGCCCTTGGAGAGCAGCAGCGAGACCACGGCGAGCTGGCCGTCGCCGGCGGCGAAGTGCAGCGGCGTGTACGCCTGGCGATTGGCGACGTTCGCCTGCCCGCCCTTGTCCAGCAGCAGCTGCATCAGCGAAGCGTCGCCCACGATCGCGGCCAGGTGTACCGGCGTGTCGCCTGCTTCGTCCGCCGCGTTGGGGCTGGCGCCGTGCTCGAGCAGCACGCGCGCGGCGTCGAGGCGGGAGTTGCGGGCGGCGTAGTGAAGCGCCGTGCGCTTGTGCTTCTTGTCCGGCTTGTCCACCTGCGCCCCGCCGTCGAGCAGGCCCTTCACGACGTCGGGCTGGCCCTCCGAGGCGGCGTGCTGGAGATCGCCTTCGCCTGCGAGCCGCAACAGCTCCTGGGCCGCATTGCGCGCGTCGCGGTTGGGGTCGTTCAGCGCCCGTCGCACGACCGGCATCCACTCCGCCGGCGACTGGTCGAGGTTGCGCAGGGCTCGCGCCGCAGCCACCCGGACTTCGGCGTCCGGATCCTGGAGCGCGTCACGCAGCGCGGGAATCGCAGGCCGAGCGGCCTCGTCGAGGTTGTGGAGAGCGGACGCCGCGTTGTAGCGCACGATCGGATCCTTGTCTCGCAACGCCTCGGCCAGCGCCGGCACGGCCGCCGGAGCCTCCATGTCGACCAAGCGTCGGGAGGCCTCGATCCGCTTGTCGGCCTTCTTGTCCTTCAACTGTTTGAGGAGCTTGGCGACCTCCTTGTCGTCCGCCGCGTGCCCGGCGATGGTCAGTAGGACTGAGACGAGCGCGAAAGCCAGGCGACGAGTCTTCATCGGATCTCCTCCAGGGTCTGGCGGCCGGAGTTTCAATGATACGGCAGGCGCCAGGCGAGTCCGGCGCTACGTCAGGATGCCGAGGCGCTCCAGAGAGCGCTGAAGCGCTCGGCGAACTGCGCGCCCTTGCCGGCGTCTTCGTGTTTGAAGAAGACGAAGGCGTCCCGCCACGGCATCGAGCGCACACGTTCGATCCAGGTAGCGAGGTCGGCGTCGGCGTAGTCGGCACGGCGCAAACGCAGATAGCCCCAGTCGCCCATCGGCACCAGCGGCGGCCCGGCTTCGCCGCTGTCGTCGGTGTCGGCGGCGCACAGCGTGGCGCCGCCTGCCTTGAGCGCGTCGTAGACCTCTGCGTCGAACCAGGACGGTTCGCGGAACTCGAACGCGGCGCGTGCTCCTTTCGGCAGCAGCGGCAGGAACTCGTTCAGCCGCCCGACGTCCTTCTTGAGGTTCGGCGGGAGCTGCAACAGCACCGGTCCCAGCCGCTCCCCGAGCCGGGCGGCCGTCCGAAAGAAGTACGCGACGTCATCGGCGCACTCCTGCTTGAGCCGCTTGTGGTGAGTGATGCGCTGCGACGCCTTCAGGACGAACGTGAACGTATCCGGAACCGCGCTCGCCCATTTGTCGAGCAGCTTCTCGGTCGGCATCCGATAGAAAGTGTTGTTGATCTCGACCGTAGTCAGCCGCGACGCGTAGTAGCGCAGCATCTCGGCGTCCTTCAGATCTTGGGGGTAGAAGCTGCCCTTCCACTCCTTGTAGCTGAAGCCGCTGGTGCCTGCCAGGAGGCGCATCGCAGTGTCAGTATCTCTTAGACGCGGGAGCGCTTCGAGATCGAAGCCAGACGATCAAGCTCTCTGCCAGCGAGTCCGCTTCGGTCGCATCGGCGCGCGTCGGTTCGCGCGGGCCATAGCGAGCATCGCGGAAGAGCGACGTGAGCCGGCCGAGCGTGGCTCCCGGCGAGCTCACCAGCGCGGCGATCTCGTCGGGTGTCTGGTCGATGCGGCGAACGAACACGAGGCCATTGGCGGCCGTCAGGAATTTGGCGTACGCGCGGCCGATGCTGCCTCGCGAGCCCGGCGCATCTCGGCTCGGGCGTACGCGCCGCGGCGGAATCAGCTCTTCCGCTCCGCGTTCGACGGCCACCTCCTCGACCGACGCCTCGCGTCCACGGCGGCGTTGCCGCAGCATGCGTGACACGTAGTAGATGAGAGTGGCGCCGCTGACGCAGAAGAGAGCGAGCTGCATGTAGGCGGAGGCCATGTCGTCGCGTTTGAGCAGGCCCTCGAGATCGCTGGCCGCGAACCCGATGTGCGCCGAAGGCGGAACAAACTCGAAGAACAGGATCAAGGCGCCGATCGGCGGCGCGATCGCGCGGAGCGTCTCGCGGAGCGCGATGCCGTGGAGCGCGGGTGAGAACGAGTCGCGGCCGGCGAGCCGCCGCGTGAAATGATCGAGCCCCAGGAATAGGCCGAGTCCGGCGACGAAGCTCAGCACCGCCAACGCGGCGAGCGGCCCGCCGCGAAACGAGGCGAGCACGCTCTGGGCCAGAGCTAGGCCCAGCGCCGGCAGCCGCCCACTCGCCAGACCCGGAAGCAACAGCACCACGAGTTGAAGTCCGACCAGGACGCCGACCTGTCTCGACAGCAATGCCGGGTGCGGGAACGCGGCGGCGAAAGCCACGATCAGCAACACCAGGCCCGCGGCGAAGCTGAGCACCCAGACGCGCGCCTTCTGGGCGCCGCGCTGGCGCAGCGGCCACCGGCTCTCCAGCGACTCGCCCAGGAGCGTCGCGATCCCCAGCAACAGGCTCAAGGCCAGCAAGCTGAGCCCCGGTCGCTCTCCGGCCGGGACCCACGCCAGACGCGCGCAAGCCGCCGGCCCCGCCGAGAGCGCGAACAGCGCGACGACCCGAGCCTCGTTCAAGAGGCGAGACCCACGTCGAGCAGATCGCGACGTCCGAGCGTCGTCCCCAGCTCCAGGTCGGCGCTCAGCACCGTACCGGCCACGCCGCGCTCCCGGAGCAGGGCGAGGAACGCCTCGCGCCTCGCAGTGGCCACCTGCTTGGTTGCGGCGCGGCGGTCGATCGGCACGAACGAGGTCTCGTCGATCGCGAAGACCACGGCACGCACGCCGCGCGAACGGAATGCCTCGAGCGTCTCCGCGAGTCGCGCCAGGTCGAAGTCGAGCGACGCCTGGAACAGCGTGGCGGTCGACCCGCTCGGCAGCGCGGCGCGATTCTCTTCGACGAGGTCGAGGAGCGGCCGCTTGCCGTCTTGGCGCGCGCGGACGACTTCGTAGAGCGCGAGCGTCGCGTGTAGCTCGCCCCGACCGGGTGGCACGAACAGCGGCCGATCAGCCTCGGCGATCATCTGCACGACGTCGCCGCGCGCCGCCGCGGTCCAGAGCAGCGAGGCTGCCGTGCGCACGACGTACTCGAGCGTCGATTTCTTGCCGGTGCCGGCGCGTCCCTGCCGTGCCAGGTCGAGGAACAGTGTGAAGTAGGGCAAGAGGTCGATCTCGAGCTCCTTGACCGCGAGCACGCCGCGCCGGGCGGACGCCGGCCAATGGATGCGCCGCGCCTCGTCCCCGGGCCGATAGTCGCGGACGCCCAAGTAAGCAAGGCTCTGGCCGGAGCGGCTGGCGGTCGCGTCCTGCAGCGCCAAGCTGGGACGCGCTCCGAGAGCGTCGAGCCCGGCCACCTCGTAGACGCGCGGGAAGACCGTGAACGTGTCGAGCTGATGGAACAGCCGTCGCGCCTGAAACAGGCCGAGCGCGTCGCTGGCGCTGAGGCCGAGCGGGCCCACGCGAAACTCACCCCAGCCACGCGAGCAGAAGGATCGATAGCCGATGCTGCGCCGGCGCCCGGGAAGCAGCGGACCCGGTTCGAGCAGGCGTTGCCGATCGGCCAGGCTCGGGCCAAAGGCGTCGTCGATCTCGATCAGCTGCGCGCGCCTTCGAGAGTGGTTCTCGACCCGCAGCTCGACGCGCACGCCGTCGTCTTCGAACGCGTTCGGGTACACGCTCCGCGAGACGCGCATTCCGAAGAGCGCCCGCCGCGAGCGGAAGAAGCCGAGCGCCAGGAAGGCCGCCGCCGCGAACGCGTATCCGAGGAGCGCCGAGGCGCCGGTCGCGGCGCCGATGATGCCGAGAAGCGGCGCCGTGAACAGCAGGAAATGGCGATGGACGGTCGAGACCGGGTCCATGCGATCAGCCCTTGTGTTCGATCGGGACCTCGACCTGCTGCACCGCCTCGGAGGCGACGCGCGCGCCATCGATGCCCTGCACCCGCGAGCGCGGCTTCACGACGATGCGGTGCGCCAGCACCGCGACGGCGAGACGTTTCACGTGGTCGGGTCTCACGTAGGATTCGCCACGAATCGCCGCGAGCGCCTGCGCCGCGCGCATCAACGACAGCGCGCCGCGCGGGCTGGCGCCGTAAGCGGCGTGGGGATGGCTGCGTGTCGCGGCGACGATCCGCTGGATGTAAGTGGCGAGCGCGTCGTGGACGTGAACCCGCGCCACGGTCTGTTGCGCTGCGAGCAGCCCGGCGGCGTCGGTCACGGCCTCGAGCGCCGCGAGCGGGTGCCGCTCGCGCTGCGCCAGCATCATCTTCGTCTCGGTCGCTTCGTCCGGATAGCCGAGCGAGACGCGCACCAGGAAGCGGTCGAGCTGGGCTTCGGGAAGCGGGAACGTACCCGCGAGCTCCACCGGGTTCTGCGTCGCGATCAGGAAGAAGGGCTCGGGCAACGGATGCGTCACGCCATCCACCGACACCTGGCGCTCCTCCATCGCTTCGAGCAGCGCCGACTGCGTGCGCGGCGTGGCGCGGTTGACCTCGTCGGCTAGCACCAGCTGCGCGAACACCGGGCCCTTGCGGAACTCGAAGCTCAGCTCCTTGGGGTTGAATAGCGAGACGCCCATGATGTCGCTCGGCAGCAAGTCGGGCGTGCACTGGATGCGACGGAACTCGCTCTGGATCGAACGCGCCAGCGCGCGGGCCAGCACCGTCTTGCCGACACCGGGGACGTCTTCGAGGAGCACATGGCCGCGCGCCACGAGCGCCGCAACCACCGTCTCGATCGCTTCGCGCTTGCCGAGAACGACGCGCTCGACGTTCTCGATCAGGCGCGCGAACAGCGTCGTGCTCAGAGGCGAACGCGAGCGCGGGCCGCGGCCAGCGAGGCGCGCACGGCGTCCGGCGCCGTCCCACCGCGGACGGACTTGGCGGCGACCGCGGCTTCGGGGTCGAAGAGGGTAGCCAGGCGCGCCGCGACCTCGGGCGACTCGGTCGCGAGCTGTGCGGCGGCTTCCTCGCGGAGCGAGCGTCCGGACCTCTGGGCTAGGGCGACGAGCCCGCCGACGAGGCCGTGGGCCTTGCGGAACGGCATCCCCTCGCGGGCCAGCGCAACCGCCAGTGAGGCTGCCATCATGCCTTCCTGTCCGCCCGCCTTGCGCATGGCATCGCGATGCAGCGAGAGGCCGCGAACCACGCCGGTCATCACGTTCAGCGAGAGCGCCACCGAATCGGCCGCGTCGAACACTGCCTCTTTGTCTTCTTGCAAGTCTTTCTGGTAACCCGCGGGCAGGCCCTTCATCAAGGCCAAGAGCCGAACCAGGTCGCCATCCACGCGCGCCGCCTTGCCCCGGATCAGCTCCAGCGAATCCGGGTTCTTCTTCTGCGGCATCAGGCTCGAGCCCGTGGTGTACGCCTCGGGCAGGCCGAAGAAGCCGAACTCGGGAGACGAGAGCCAGATCAAGTCCTCGGCGAGCCGCGCCAGGTGCGTCTGGAGCTGGGCGCAAGCGAACACGACCTCGGCAGCGAAATCGCGGTCGCTGACCGCGTCGAGCGCGTTCTCCGACACGCTCTCGAACCCGAGCTCCGCGGCCAGCGCCTCGCGATCGATCGGAAGTGCGGTTCCCGCGAGCGCTCCCGAGCCGAGCGGCAGCACGTTAACGCGGCGTCGCGCGTCGCCGAGCCGCTCGAAGTCTCGGACGAGCCCCCAGGCGTGCGCGCCTGCGAAATGCCCGAACGTGATCGGCTCCGCGGCGCGGATGTGCGTGTAGCCTGGCATCACCGCGTCGGCGCCGTGCGCGCCTTGATCGCAGAGCGCGGCGACCAGCGTCGCGGCAGCGTCGCGCAGGCCGTCGATCGTTTCGCGGATCCAGAGTCGCAACGCCGTCACCGCTTGCTCGTTGCGGCTACGGCCGAGGTGACCCTGGCCGGCGAGGTCCCCGACGATCTCGCCGAGCCGGGTCTCGACGAAGCTGTGGACGTCCTCGGGATCGATCTCGAGATAGCCCGGGTCGCTCGCCGCCCGTTTCATGACTTCTTCGAGGCCTGCGTCGAGCCGGGCCGCGTCGGCTCTCGGTATGGCGTCGCAGCGACCGAGCGCGCGCGCGTAGGCGCGCGACGCCGCGATCTCCTGCGCCAGCAGGCGCCGGTCGAACGGGAACGAGCGGTTGAACTCCCAGAACTGCCGGTCCGGGTCGGACGAGTAGTTCCCGCCCCAGAGCTTCAAGCAGTCAACTCCGGTAGTGCGCGTTGATGTCGACGTAGTCGCGCGTGAAGTCGCAGGTCCAGATCGAGCCCGCTGCCGTGCCCTGGTTGAGCGCGATGCGGATGCGCACGGGGTCCTGCGTGACCGCCTTGTGCGCCGACGCTTCATCGTACTCCCGGGCCTCACCGCCCGCGCACACCCAGACCTCGCCGAGGTGGATGTCGACCCTGTCGATCTCGAGATGCACGCCGGCCCGGCCCACGGCGCCGAGGATGCGGCCCCAGTTCGGGTCGCCGCCGTGGAGCGCGGTCTTGACCAGCGACGACTCGGCCACGGTACGCGCGACGCGGTCGGCCACGTAGTCGCTGGCGGCGCTCTCGACGCGGACCTCGGCGACTCGCGAGGCGCCCTCGCCGTCGCGCACGATCAGCATCGCGATGCGCCTCGCGGCCTCGGTGAGCGCGGCCTTGAAGGCGGCGTACTCCGGGCCTTGGTTCAGGATCGGGCGCGGCGCGGCGGCGCCGCTGGCGAGGATCAGGGCCATGTCGTTGGTCGAGGTGTCGCCGTCGACGGTGATCCGGTTGATGGTGGCGTCGACGGCTTCGGTGAGCGCGGCGCGCAGCAGCGTCGCCTCGACCGCGGCGTCGGTGGTGAAGACTGCCAACAAGGTCGCCATGTTCGGCGCGATCATCCCAGCGCCCTTGGCCATCGCACCCACCTTCAGCGTCTCGCCGAAAGCGGTGAACTCCACGAGCGCTTCCTTCGGGTGCGTGTCGGTGGTCAGGATCGCGCGCGCCGCGTCGCCGCCGCGCTCCTTGGCGAGCGCAGGCGCCAGGATCCTGAGTCCGGCCTCGAGCTTCTCCATCGGCAGCCGCGTGCCGATCACGCCTGTGGAAGCGACCACGATCTCGCGCGGCTCGCAGTCGAGCAACTCCGCCGTCAAGGCCGCGGTGTCGCGTGCGTCGCCCAGGCCACGCGCGCCGGTGCCGGCGTTGGCGCAGCCGGCGTTGATGACGACGGCGCGCGCACGTCCCGAGGCGAGGTGCTCGCGCGACACGAGCACCGGCGCGGCCTGGGCGCGGTTGGTGGTGAAGACGGCCGCCGCCGCACAAGCCTGATCGGCGGCGAGCAGGGCGAGGTCGAGACCCGACGGCTTGATCCCGGCTGCCACCGCCGCCGCCTTGAAGCCGCGCGGCGCGGTGACCGCTCCGAAGACCGCGCCCTTGCCGTCCTTCACACCTTGCCCCCGGCCTTCACGTCGCGCGTCAGCGCACGCACGCGTTCGGGCAGGCCGAAGAGCCGAATGAATCCCTCGGCATCCTTGTGGTCGTACGCCATCCCGGTGCCGAAGGTCGCCAGGTCTTGCCGATACAGGCTCCGGGGCGAGCGCCGGCTGATCGCGATCGCCGAGCCTTTGTAGAGCCGCAGCGCCACTTCGCCCGTCACGTCGCGCTCGGTGAACTCCACGAACGCCGCCAGCGCTTCGCGGAGCGTCGAGAACCAGAGCCCATCGTAGACGAGCTCGGCGTAACGCACCGAGATCGACTGCTTGAAGTGCAGCGTGTTGCGGTCGAGCACCAGCCGCTCCAGCTCGCGGTGCGCGAGGTACAGCACCGTCCCGGCCGGCGTCTCGTACACGCCGCGCGACTTGATGCCGACCAGACGATTCTCGACCAGGTCGAGCCGGCCGACGCCGGGAGCGCCGGCGACTTTGTTGAGCCGTTCGACCAGTGGCACTGGCCCCAGATTTTCGCCATCGACCGAGACCGGCACGCCGCGCTCGAACCCGATCGTGACCACCTGCGGCGTGTCGGGCGCGTCCTGCGGGTCGGTCGTGAGCTTGAACATCGCCGGCTGCGGCGGGTCCCACGGGTCTTCGAGGTTGCCGCCCTCGTGCGACAGGTGCCACAGGTTTCCGTCGCGGCTGAAGAGGTCGCGCGGCGACTGGTCCACCGGCACGTTGTGAGCCGCGGCATACGCGAGCGCGTCCTCGCGCGAGCGGATGTTCCACTCGCGCCAAGGCGCTATCACCCTGAGACTCGGCGCGAACGTCGCGTACGTCACCTCGAAGCGGACCTGGTCGTTGCCTTTGCCGGTGGCACCGTGGGCGAGCGCGTCAGCGCCTTCACGCAGCGCCGTCTGCACCTGGCCGTAGGCGAGGATCGGGCGCGCCAGCGACGTGCCGAGCAAGTAGTTGTCTTCGTATACGGCGCCCGCGGCAAGCGCCTTGAAGCAGTAATCGCGCACGAAGGCTTCGCGCAGGTCCTCGACGACGCACTTGCTGGCGCCGGTGGCGAGCGCCTTCTGGCGCACCGCCTCGAGATCCTCGCCCTGGCCGACGTCGCCGCAGTAGCCAATGATCTCGGCGCCCGGGTAGTGCTCCTTGATCCAAGGAATGATGATGGACGTGTCGAGCCCTCCGGAGTACGCCAGGACGACCTTCTTGACCGTGCTCATGAAGCCTTCACCTCGGGCATCTCCAATAGAACCGCTTCCAACGCGCCCAGAAACTCCTTGATCTCGGCGCGTTTGATCACCAGCGGCGGCAGCAGCCGCAGCACCTTGTCGCCGGCCTTCGTGGCCAGCACGTGTCGCGCGCGCAGCGCCTTCACGATCGGAGCCGCTTCGTCCTTGAACTCGACGCCCAGCATCAAGCCGAGCCCGCGCACCTCGACGATCTGCTTGTGGCGCCGTTGCAGCTTCTTGAGACCGCGCAGCAGCAAGCCACCCTTCTTCGCTACGTCGTCCAGGAAGCCGTCCGACGTCAGCCGATCCAGCACCACCTGCGACGCGGCCGCCGCGACCGGATTGCCTCCGAACGTGCTGCCGTGATCGCCGACCTGGATCGCGCTCGCCAGCTCCTCGCGCACCAGCGTCGCGCCCATCGGGATGCCGGCGCCGAGCGGCTTGGCGAGCGTCAGGATGTCGGGCGTGATGCCGGCATGTTGATAAGCGAAGAGCTTGCCGGTTCGGCCCAGGCCGCACTGCACTTCGTCGAGCATCAGCAGCACGCCTTGGTCGCGACAAAGTCGGGACAGGCCTTGCAGGAACTCGGGACTCGCCGGCCGCACGCCGCCTTCACCCTGAACCGGTTCGAGGCAGACAGCCGCCGTCTGCGGCGTGAGCGCGGCTTCCACCGCCGCGAGGTCCCCGAACGGGCAGAAGCGCACGCCCGGCATCAGCGGCTCGAACGGCTCGCGGTACTTGGCGGTCCAGGTCGTCGCCAGCGAGCCCATGGTTCGCCCGTGGAACGAGCGCTCGAACGCGAGCAGCTCGAAGCGGCCTTGCGCCTTTCCGATCCGCCGCGAGAACTTGATCGCGGCCTCCCAGGCCTCAGTGCCCGAGTTGGAGAAGAAGACCTTCGACGGGAAGGCCAGCGACGCCAACCGATCCGCGAGCGCCGAGGCGGCTTCGTTGTGGTAGAGGTTGCTGGCGTGGATCAGGGCGTCAGCCTGCTTCTTGATCGCCGCCGCCACCTTCCTGTCGCCGTAGCCGAGGCCGTTCACGCCGATGCCGGCAGCGAAATCGAGATAGGACTCGCCGGCCGAGTCGAAGAGACGCGAGCCCTTGCCCTTCACCAGCACCAGATCGCGGTCGTACACGCCGAGCAGTCCGCTCATCGTGCGTCCGCCTCGGCCTCGGCCTCAGCCACGACGCGCGTGCCGGCAAAGCCGCCTTGGAGACGAGCGCGACCCGCGATCACCACCTCGGCGATTCCGGTTGCTGCGGCTTCGAGCGCCACCCTGACCTTGAGCGCCATACCGCCAGCGATCGTACCGTCGTCGATCCGGCGCCGCGCCTCGGCAGCCGTGAGCGACGCAACCGGGGCGCCGTCGATTTTCACGCCATCCACGTCGGACAAATAGACGAGCGTCGTGGCCCCGAGCGCACGAGCCAGACCCAGCGCGGCTTCGTCGGCATTCACGTTCACGGATTCTCCTTTAGGTCCCGCCGAGACGGGAGACACGACCGGCACGAAGCCGGCACTCCAGAGCGCTTCGACGAGCGCAGGGTTCACGATCTCAGGCATACCTACACGGCCGAGGCTCGGCTCGAGACGCGCCCGGATCAGGCCGCCGTCGCGGCCCGAGACCCCGACGGCCGGCACCCCCGCCTGGCTGAGGCCGGCGGCGAGCGCCTTGTTGGTCCCGCCCGACAGCACCATCTCGACCACGTCCATCGCCTCAGGCGACGTCTGGCGGCGTCCCTCCACGAACCGCGACTCGATACCCAGCGCGTTCAGCAAGCGCTCTACGTGACGGCCGCCGCCGTGCACGAGCAGCGTGCGTGCCCGGCCACGCCGGACTTCCTCGGCGAGCGGTTCGATGAGCGCGGGATCCTCGAGGGCGGGCCCGCCGATCTTGTAGACACGGACACTCACAACAGGCCCGCCGTCTCGTCCCAACCCATCATCAGGTTCAGGTTCTGGATCGCCTGGCCCGCGGCGCCTTTCACGAGATTGTCGAGCGCGGAGAAGATCACCGCCCGCCCAGGTCCCGCCTCGTGGACCGAGATGTGGCACTGGTTCGTGAACACCACCTCGGACAGCTTGGGCGGCCGGCCGTCGATGACCTTCACGAACGGCGCGCCCGCGTAGCAGCTGGCGAGCGCCTGCTTCAGATCCGCGACCGAAGCCGACGTGCGCAGGTACACGGCCGAGAGGATCCCGCGCTTCACTGGCAAGAGGTGCGGGCAGAAGGCAAGTCGTACCTCGAGGCCGGCGCCCTCCTGGATGGCGGCTTCCATCTCGCCCACGTGGCGGTGCGAGCGCCCCGGCGAGTAGGCCGAGAAGTCTTCGCTGACCTCGCAGAAGAGCAGGTCCTCGCGCGGCGTCCGGCCCGCGCCGGTGGCGCCGCTCTTGGCGTCGACGATCACGTCCTCGGAGGAAGCCAGCTTCTCGCGCAGCAGCGGCAGTAGCGGCAAGAGAGCGGACGTGGCGTAGCAACCGGGGTTGGCCACCACACGCGCCGCGCGAATCTGCTCGCGAAAAATCTCGCTCAAGCCATACGGGACGCCGAGCAGCTCGGGCGCCGGGTGCTCGTGGCCGTACCAGGCCTTGTAGTCGGCCGCGGTCTTCAAGCGCAGATCGCCCGACAGGTCCACGATCGCGGCTTCCGGATGCGCTTGGCGAAGCCGAGCCACGTACGTGGCGGAGATCCCATGCGGCAACGAGAGCAGATAGGCGTCAGCTCTCTGCGCGATCGCGGCCTCGTGCGCAAGATGGCCGTCGCCGGTGCCGGTGGTGAAGCCGACCTGGGCGCGCGGGTGCGACCGCAGGAGCCGTACCGCTTCGCGGCCCGCATAACCCGTCGCTCCGAAGACGCCGACGCTCGCTTTCAACGGCAAACCCTCAAAAACAAAAAGCCCACTGGAGCAAACTCCAGCGGGCCACCGCGAACCTCTCGAGCCGAGGTGGGACGACCTAGGCCGACGAAGCCACCCGCCGGGCGGAGAAGCCTCGCCTCGAGCGGGCCTCCAGTCGAGCGGCGGACGCGAACATGCCCGAGAATGATATCGAGGCCAGAGGACCTGTCAAGCCTGGAATGGCGCTTGCTCACGCTTCGAGTGGTCCAGGGAGCGCCGCCGCTCCCAAGGGAGGAGGAATCTTGGGAAAGCCGCTGGATGCCCGCGATTCGAAGGTTTTTGACGCAGCGGACGCCTTTGTCGCCGTTTCTGATTCCGAGACGGCTCGTCCGGATGTGAGACGCGCCGGCGTCGGAGTCTGGCCGTCGTTCGCGGGCGAGGCCGATTCGCTCGGCGTCCGGATCCCCGGGTTGAGCCTGGCCGGTGACCTCCGCACGATGCTGCTCGCCGACATCCTGCTCTGGGTCGGCACCCGCAAGAAGACCGGCACGTTGCACGTCCGGCGCCGTTCGACCCGCAAGCAACTGGTCTTCCACGAGGGCGTGCTGCACTCGTCCTCATCCAACGACCCGCGCGAGACGCTCGGCCAGTTCCTGGTGCGTGACGCGCTGATCACCGAGGAGCAGCTCTTCAAGGCGCTCTTGCGCCAGGAAGAAAAGGGCGCGCTGCTCGGGATCCTGCTCGTCTCCGACGGTCTCATCTCCGCGGACCAGTTGAAGCGGACGCTGCGCGCCAAGGCCGAGCAGATCGTGTACGAGCTGTTCCTGTGGCTCGAGGGAGGTTTCTTCTTCCAGGAAGGCCGGCTCCCCAAGAACGTCCCGATGAACCTCGAGATGGACTCGCAAGCCGTGGTCCGCGAGGGCACGCGCCGGCGCAACCGTTGGACGCGCATCCAGGAGCGTTTCCGCTCGACCGAGGTCACCTTCAAGGTCGAAACCACGCCGCAGGCGCCGCTGGATCCGATCGAGCGGCGCTACTTCGAGCTGGCCTCCCAGGGCAAGTCGCTCGCCGAGATCAGCCTGGAAACGCGCCACGCGGAGTTCGACACGGCGGACTATTTGTTCTCGCTGGTGGAGCTGAACGTCCTGGCGATCGACCGGGCGACCGACGAGCCGGCCGCCGCCGACACGGTTGGCGCGATCGAGGATCTCCTGGAGTTGGCCCAGAACGCTCTCGGCGAAAAACGCTACGATGCGTCCTTCGAGGCATTTCAGGACGTGCTGGCGCTCGACCACTTGAACCACACGGCGAAGAAGGGCCTGATCGCCGTCTCCGAGGGGCGCAAACGACAGCGCCTCGCGAAGCGAGTCCCGCCGAACGCCGTTCCGGTGGTCAAGTTGGATCTGCCTCAACTCATCAAGGAAAAGTTCAGCGCCGAGGAGAGCTTCGTGCTGTCGCGCGTGAACGGGCGCTGGAACGTGGAGTCGATCCTGAAGCTCTGCCCGATGGGAGAAGAAGAAACCCTCGCGATCTTCGCGCGGCTCGTGGATCGGAAGGTCGTCGCCCTCGATTCACCGCCCGCCTAGCGCCTTGGCTTTCGAGCGCGCGCTTTTCGTCATCGATCTGGCGGACACGTCGCCGGCCGCAACCGTGCGCCGCGTGGCGCCGAAGTGGTCGTTCGTCTACCTGCTGTCTAGGTCGTAGACTCGAAGCTCTAGCCGAGGAGCGAATGGCCGAGACCCTGACCCTGGCATCGACCGCGATCCGAAGCCTTCCGTTGACCGATCTGTCGGAAGACGAGCGCATGTTCCGCGACCAGGTCCGACAGTTCGCGGAAGAGCGCGTCCGGCCGCTCGTGTTCGAGATGGATCACGAGGCGAAGATCCCGCGCGAGCTGATCGACGCCTGTTTCGAGCTCGGGATCATGGGCGTCGAGATCCCGGAGAAGCACTCGGGCGCGGGGGCGACGTTCTTCATGTCGATCCTGGTGGTCGAGGAGCTGGCCCGCGTCGATGCGTCGGTCGCGGTGCTGGTGGACGTCCAGAACACGCTCGTCAACAACGCCTTGCTGCGTTGGGGGAACGAGGAGCAGCACGCCCGCTATTTCCCGAAGCTGGCCACGAAGTGGGTGGGAGCCTACGCGCTCTCCGAGGCCGGCTCGGGATCCGACGCGTTCGCGCTCGCGTGCCGCGCCGTCGATCAGGGTGACCACTACGAGCTGACCGGGAGAAAGCTCTGGATCACCAATGCCGCCGAGGCCGAACTCTTCATCGTGATGGCGACCGTCGATCCCGCCAAGGGCTACAAGGGCATCACGTCCTTCCTGGTCGAGCGAAGCTTCCCCGGCTTCTCGGTGGGCAAGAAGGAAGACAAGCTCGGCATCCGCGCCAGCTCTACCTGTGAGCTGATTCTCGAGGGCTGCAAGGTGCCCAAGGCGAACGTTCTCGGCGAGGTCGGCAAGGGCTACAAGATCGCCATCGAAACGCTCAACGAAGGCCGGATCGGGATCGGCTCGCAGATGGTGGGCGTGTCGCAGGGCGCCTTCGAGCACGCGCTCAAGTACTCTGGCGAACGCCAGCAGTTCGGCAAGCCAATCTCCGACTTCCAGGCGATCCAGTTCCTGCTGGCCGAGCTCGCGACCGAGATCGAGGCCTCGCGGCTCTTGACCTACAACGCGGCTCGGCTGCGCGACACCGGCGCTTCGTTCGTGAAGGAGGCCGCGATGGCCAAGCTCTACGCCTCGCGCGCCGCCGAGCACGTCACCTCCAAGGCCGTCGAGATCTACGGCGGCTACGGCTTCACGCGCGAATACCCGGTCGAGAAGTACTTCCGCGACCAGAAGGTCGGGCAGATCTACGAGGGCACCTCCAATATGCAGCTCGCGGTGATCGCGAAGCAGCTCCTAGGCAAGCTCTAGCGTGGCGCTCGTCGATCTGCCTGTCGGCAAGTTCCTCGATCGCATCGGCGGCTCGGAGCCGACTCCCGGCGGCGGCTCGGCATCGGCCCTTGCGGGCGCTCTTGCGGCCGGGCTGGTCGAGATGGTCGCCGGTATGGCGAAGACGAGGACCGGCCAGCCCGAGGAGCGCACTCGGCTGGTTGCGGCCCTTGCGGGGGCGCGCAAGATCGGGGCGCGGCTGCGCAGCCTGGTCGACGAGGACGCCGCCGCTTACGATGCCGTGGTCGCCGCCTACCAGCTGCCGAAGGCCAGCGAGGACGACAAGGCGCGCCGCAAGTCGGCGGTCAACGCGGCGATGCGGCGGGCGACCGAGGTCCCGCTCGAGACGGCAACCCAGTGCCAGGCGCTGATCGAGTTGGCCCAGGAGGCCGCCGGCTGCGGCAACCCGAATGCCCTCTCCGACGCCAAGACGGGAGCGGCGCTGGCCTGGGCCGGCCTCCTGGGCGCGATCGAAAACGTCCGCATCAACGCCGCGCCGGACGGTTGGGGTCCGGAGGCCCGAGGCACCGCCGAGGCGCTCCTGGCCTCGGCGCGCGAGCGCATGCGCGCGCTCCAGCTCCTCTGAGGCAGTGACTCCCAAGCGTCCGCGATGCGTCGAAGCCGTCGACCCGCCTCGGCCGCGCATGCTGGTGATCGACGACGAACAGCCGATCTTGTTTGCCGCGCGGGAATACTTCGAAGCCCTCGGCTTCGAAGTGGACTGCGCCACTGAGCTCGAGGAAGCCGAAGCGCTGCTCTCCCATCTCCGCTACGCAATCGTGATCGCCGACCTTCGGCTCACCGGCATCTACGGCACCGAGGGGCTCGCGATCGTGCGGCACGTGCGCGAGCGCTGCCCCCAGACGCGGATCCTAATCCTGACGGCCTACGGTTCGCAGGCCGTCGAGGAAGAAGCGCGCCGGCTCGGGGTCGACGGCTTCCTGCAGAAGCCTCAGCCGCTGCCCGCCGTCGCGCAGATCGTGTTTGCACTCCTGGGCAAGAGAGCATGAGAGACCTGCTCGACACGCTGCTCGAGCCCGGCGGGCTGACCGTTCATTTCCAGCCGATCGTCGAGGCCGTAGGTGACGCGCACCGGGTCTACGGCTTCGAGTCGCTGATCCGCGGCCCCAAGGGAACGAACCTGGAGAGCGCCGACGTGCTGTTCGACTATGTTCGTCGGAAGCGCGAGGAAAGCCTGGTCGACCGTGCCTGCGTGCGTGCGGCGTTCGAGGCGGCACGCGGGCTCCCCGGCTCGCCCCGGCTCTCGGTCAACGTCCACGCCTCGACGCTGGGTCGCGACCACGAGTTCCTGGTGTTCCTCGGCGACGTCGCCGACGTCAATGCCATCTCGCTCAGCGACCTCACAGTGGAGATCGTGGAGCACGCGCCGCCGTGGGATGGCCGCAGCTTCCTGGGAGCGCTCGACGGGTTGCGCCGCATCGGCGTGCGGATCGCGCTCGACGATGTTGGCCTGGGGCAGTCGAATTATCGGATGATCCTCGACTGCCGGCCCGACTACTTCAAGATCGACCGCTATTTCGCCGACGGTTGCGCCAAGGATCCCTATCGGCAGGCCGTTCTCGAGTCGATCTCAGAGCTGGCTCGGAAGTTCGGCGGCCGAGCCGTGGCCGAAGGGGTCGAGGTACAGGACGACCTCTCCGCGATCTCGGAGATCGGCATCGACCTCGTCCAGGGCTTCTTGTTCTCGCCCGCGGAGCCCGTCGCGAGGCTAATCGAGACGGGCTTCCTGCCGCTGCCCGCGACGGTCTCCCCGCGCGAACCCTCCGCCCACTAGGCGGTTTCGCGCGGGGCGTCGCGTGGCGCTACTCGATGACCTTCACCGCCTTCACCGCCGCGTCGAGCGGGGCAGTCGAGGAGACGTAGCCGATCGCGTTCGGATTCGACTTCACGAAAGCCACGACATCTTCGTCGCTGGACTTGACCGGCGGCGGCGTGCCCGAGCCGGCCTGAATCGAGCGAATCCACTGGTTCTGGACGGCTCGAACGTCCTGCCCCAGAGCTTGCTCGGTGAACGTGGCCCGCACCGGCGAGCGAGCGGACTGGTCGACGGCCGCAACCAGCTTTCCATCCGCCCAGCGCGCGTGCCCCTTCAGGTAGATCATCGCGAGCGTGTCGCGCCTGATCTGGCTACCCGGGTTGGCGGCGTTGATGATGATCCTGTACTCCTGCGCCGTCGCGGGTCCCACCAGGAACAGCGCAACAGCCAGGAAAGAGCCACTGCGAGACATCGTGCGAAACGACTTCGTTCGATCAAGCATGAAGCACACCCTCACCGCCCCTAGATGAGCAATGAGCGTGCCCGCTCGAGCCTTCCCGCAAACGCCTCTGGGCGAAGGCTTTTCCCGAGCCGGCCGTGCGTGGCCCTGCGGGCCGGAGTCCGAAAACCCGGAACGTGCGTCCGGATCTTAGAAAAACGGCTGGTCGACGTTATGGCTGTACTTGAAGAGCCTCTTCCAACCCGGAAGGATCTGGATCTCGCGCTGGTACTCGAGCACGATCCGCCGCGAATTTTCGCGAGTCGTTATCACGAACATGGGTTTGTTGATGAACTCTTCGAGCCTCTCCTCCCGAACCACCTTCATCAACTTCTCCCGGATCTCCTCGTCCGGGTTCAAAGCCTTGGTCAAGCGACACAACTCACGCATCTTGTCGCCGAGGCTGTAATCGGCCATGTAGGGTGGCGCGACGTTCCAGAGCGCCAAGCAGAACGCCGCGAACACGGCCAGCGAGATGATCCCGCTGAACCCCTTACTCTCGCCTGTCTCCCGAGTCCTGTCGACTGCCATCTTCATCACTCCTGGAAGCTGATTCTCATCGGATCACGAGCCCGAGCCGGTCGAAACGCGCCTCGCTCCACGCCGCGAGCGAGTCCTTCATCGATTGCAATAATCCCGTCCGATGATACCCCGCGTCCGCCTCCGGATACGACCAGTAGACGATCATCGCCCGGCCCTTGATCTGGTCGCGCGCCAAGAAGCCCCAGGACCGGCTGTCCCGACTGCGGTCCCGATTATCGCCCAGAACGAAGAGTTCTCCTGCGGGAACCAGAGTCGGCCCGAAGCTGTCGCTCGGCTCCTCGGATTGGAGCGCCCGCGCGCTGTCGTCGGGGCTGGGTGTCGGCTCCCGGAAATGCGCATACGGCTCGCTGAGCGCCCGGCCGTTCACCAGGACCTGCTTCCCGCGCACCTCCACGATCTCGCCCGAGAGACCGATCACCCGTTTGATGAAATCACGACTCGGATCCTGGGGGTACTTGAAGACCACCACGTCGCCGCGCGCGATCTCGCGCTTGCCGAGGAGCCAGGCCTCGAAGACGCCCAGCGAAGGCGAATAGGCTGCCTTGTTGACCAGCAGGTGGTCGCCAACCAGCAGACTCGGCTCCATCGAAGGGCTCGGGATCCTGAAAGCCTGGAGGATCCAGGTGCGGATGAAGAAGGTCAGGATCACCGCGACCAGCATCGATTCGAGGATCTCGCGCAGGAACGGCTTTCGCAGGGCAGGCGCAGGCACGGCCGCGGCGGACGCTCTGCCGCCGTCGGGCTCGGCGGGCATCGGGTCGCTCACCGCACGGATTGTAGCGGAGCCGCCAACAGATGCCGGCTGCGTTACGCCAGGAACGGCTTGATCGCGGCTGCCAGCTCGCACGCCTTCGTCTTCTGGATGTTGTGGCCCCCGTCTGGGAACGCGAGCACGCGCGCGTGCGGTATCGCACGAACCAACTCTTCCGAGATGGCGGCGGGCAGCATGTGGTCGTCGCGCGCGAACGCCAGCAGAGTCCGAGCCGGGGCGAGAGCGGCGGCGGCGCGGAAGCGCGCAAAATCCACCGCACCGATGGCGCGCATCTGGAGCGAGAACGCGGCCGCCGTCATTCCCTCCGCACCCGGGAAACGGAGCCGTGCGTAAGTCGCGCGAAGCTGGGGAACCAGCATCGGCCCCAGCATCGGCCAGCCCAGTGCGCGCCCGATGCGCCGGAACGACTGCGGCGAACGCGACAGGTGCGATCGCAGCGCGACGCTGGCGAGGAGCAGCAGTGCGTTCACTCGGGCCGGATGCTGTGCGGCCAACAACAGAGCGGTGCCGCCGCCCATCGAATGCCCAAGCGCAGCGAAGCTGGCGATCTGCAAGTGATCCGCGAGAGCCAACACGGCCCGGGTTCGTCCGTCGAGCCCATCGATGGCGTCCTGGCGCGGGGCGCTGCCGCCGAAGCCGGGGAGGTCGACACGCACCAGGCGCAGCGCGTCGCTGAGGGCCGGCGCCAAGTATCGAAAATCGCGGACCGAGCCGGGGATGCCGTGCAGCGCGAACATGACCGGCGCAGCTCGAGGGCCCTCGTCCACGAACGTGAGCGGCGCACCCTCGAACGAGAACGTCTCGAGCGGCGGATCGCTGGTGGCGAGGACCGTCTCGGGACTCAAGGTCCCGGGCTGGGCCCGGTCGTCGGGACGTGCGTCGCGGGCTGGGGCCGCGGCGCGGCGATGCAGAGGCGGTAGCCCGCGTAGATCAGCAAGAGGCCCAATAGCTCCGTCACGTAGAGCACCTCCACCCAGCCGAAGCGTGTGAAGCTGCCGCCGATGCCGGGCAGAATCCCCCCGACTGCTATCCAGACGTTTCCCAGGAAGCGGTCGCGCAGCTCTGGAGCCTTCCGAAACCGCAACGCCGAGAGCACCGCGCCGCCCACCAGGAACCCCAGGGCATAGAGATTGAGAAACGGGCTCACCAGCCGCAGCCCGCTCCAGACGATCACCCCCCCCGAAAGGCGATGGGCTTCGGCAAGCGACGCGTCGAGGGGCGTCAGGAAGACACCCGTGCCCGCTGCCACGATCACGGTCGTGACGAGAATCGCCGAGGCATCGGCGAATCGCCGAGGCATCAGCAGGTAGATCGATCCCTGCGCGAGGGGATAGCCGCCCAGGAAGGCGCCGGCCACGTACCAGAATCGGAACACGACGGGGTTCCAGCCGAAGAGCGTGGTGTAGGACTCGGTGAACGTACCGATGGCGTAGGTCACCATTCCGATCCCCCACCACAAGACGTGAAGGCCGCCCTTGGCGCGGTGTCGCCGAAACAGCGCACCCGCGAAGGCCGAGGCGACCAGCGTCGACAGGATCGGGAGGTGCAGGATCAACGAATGCATCGCGACGTCGATCCTCTCAGATCTTCTTCAGGCTGTGGCGAGAACCGCGTCGTAGGCGGCGAGCCGCGCGGCGTAGAGCGGGAACCGGTCGCACAGTTTCGAGACGTCCCGCTTCACGGCCGAAAGCTCGGATTCGCTCTCGACGCCGCTGAGCGCGCGCGCGATCAGGCGGCCGATCGTCTCCATCTCGGCTTCCTGCATGCCGCGCGTGGTGAGCGCCGGGGTGCCGATCCGGATCCCCGATCCCACCATCGGCGAGTTCTTGTCGAAAGGGATCGTGTTCTTGTTGACGGTGATCCCGGCGCGGTCGAGCGCCTTTTCGGCCGCCTTGCCCGTAACGCCGCGCGCGAACACGTCGACCAGCACCAGATGGTTGTCGGTGCCGCCCGAGACGAGGCGCCAGCCCTCGCCCGCGAGCGTCGCGGCGAGCGCCACGGCGTTCTTCACGACTTGGGCCTGGTATGCCTTGAACTCAGGCAACAGCGCTTCCTTGAACGAGACCGCCTTGGCCGCGATCACGTGCATCAGCGGCCCCCCTTGAACGCCGGGGAACACCAGCTTGTCGAGCTCCTTCGCCCACTTCTCGGTGCACAGCACCAGGCCGCCGCGCGGGCCGCGCAGCGTTTTGTGCGTCGTGGTGGTGACGAAGTCGGCGTGGGAGACCGGGCTCGGGTGGAGACCGGTCGCGACCAGCCCGGCGATGTGCGCGATGTCGGCCATCACCACCGCGCCGACGGCATCGGCGGCGCGCCGCACCGCCGCGAAGTCGATGATCCGGGAGTACGCCGAAGCCCCGACCACGACGATCTTGGGCCGATGCTCGAGAGCGAGCTTCGCCATCCCCTCGTAGTCGATCCGCTCGTCCTCGGGACGAACGCCGTAGGCGATGACCTTGAAGTAGCGCCCCGAGAAGTTCAACGGATGGCCGTGGGTCAAGTGGCCGCCGTGGGACAGGTTCATGCCCAGGATCGTGTCGCCCGGCTGGATCGCCGTCATGTAGACGGCTGTGTTCGCCTGGGCTCCCGAGTGCGGCTGGACGTTCGCGTGGTCGGCTCCGAAGAGTTGCTTGGCGCGCGCGATCGCGAGGTTCTCGGCGACGTCCACGAACTCGCAGCCGCCGTAGTACCGCTTTCCGGGATAGCCCTCGGCGTACTTGTTGGTGAGCACCGAACCCAGCGCCTCGAGCACCGCTTCCGAGACGAAGTTCTCGGAAGCGATCATCTCGAGCTGGCTGCCCTCGCGCCGCGTCTCGTTGCGGATCGCCTCGGCGATTTCCGGGTCGGTCTTGGACAGGTGTTCCATCGAACCTCTCGCTCGCATCTTAGCGCGCGCTTCTTCAGCGCTTGTCGACGACGACGGCTCCGCCCTTCATCACCCAGCGCACGCGGTTGACGACCACACTGACGTCGGCGAGCGGGTCGCCCTCGACGGCGACGATGTCGGCGAAGTAACCGGGCTGCAGCGAACCAAGGCTCTTCTCCATCCCGAGGAGCGCCGCGCCGGTGGTGGTGGCTGCGCCCAACGCTTGCGCCGGAGACATGCCGGCGCGCACGAACCATTCGAGCTCGCGCGTGTTCTGACCGAAGCCGGAGTAGACCGCGTCGGAGCCCATCGCGATTCGAACACCGCCGCGGACGGCTCGCCTCAACGTCTCGAGGTTCCGATCGACGAACGCCTGCAGCCGCTCGGCTGAACCCGGGGCGAAGCCGTAGGCGTCCACGTTGTCGCGGTAGTAGCGGTTGTGATCGACGGTGGGCACGTACACCGTGCCGCGCCGGACCATCTCGGCGATCGTCTCGTCGTCCAGATCGACGGCGTGCTCGATCGAGTCGGCGCCGGCACGCACCGCGTCGCGCGCGGCTGCGGGCCCGTAAGAATGAATGGCGATGCGCTTGCCGAACGAATGGGCGACGAACGAGGCGGCCTTCATCTCGTCGAGGCTGAAAGTCTGGAAGCCGGTGACGTCCTCGAAGCTGCCGGTCGAGCCGTACACCTTGATCCAGTCCGCGCCGGCGCCGATCTGCTGTCGCGCGACCTTGGTCACCTCATGGACACCGTCGGCCGTGCCACCGCTGGGAGCGCCGACACCCGGCCGCGCCGCCGCGCGCGTCACCGACAGCCCGTAACCGGAGACGAACATGCGGGGACCGACCATCGCACCCGAGCGAATCAAGTCGCGCATCGCGACGTCGGTGTGCTCCGAGGCGCCCAGGTCGCGCACCGTCGT
>CAZVOI010000397.1:0-1547 GCA_964628275.1 uncultured Acidobacteriota bacterium
CTCGTCCCGCCCCCCGTGGCTCGCCCAGTACGCGTCGTCGCGATACGGGACCTGGAGCGGGTCGCGCGTGATCATCTCCAGGCACAGCGGGACGTCGGGACGGGCGGCGCGCAGGACCTCGATCATCTTGGCGAGCGGACAGATGCCGGTGCCGAGCGGCACCTCGGCGAGCTCGAATCCGCGCTCGTACGGACGCACGGCCATGTCCTTGAGGTGCGTGGTGACCGCGTGGGGAGCCAGCGTCCGGACGGTGTCGAGCGGATCCTCGAGCAGCGAGATGTTGTTGCCGAAGTCGACGCAGGCGCCGAGGTAGGGGCTGCCCACCGAGCGGATCAGCTCGACGAGCTCCTCGGCCCGCCAGTCCTTGTGGTTCTCGATGCCCACCTCGAGCCGATGCTGGTCGAGCGCGCGCTTCGCGCGTGGCAGCACGCTGCGCCAGTGGTCGGCGAACTCGCGCCACGCGCCCATGCTCTTGAAGTCCTCGTAGCGGCGGCCGTGGAGCAGCGCAATACGCAGGCGCGAGGCGCCGAGCCTGCGGGCCACCGCGGCCACCTCCGCGAAACGCGCCTCGTCCTCGAGCGTTTTCCCGTTCACCGACAGCTCGAGGAAGAGCCGGGATTCGTCCAGCCGCCGCTTGAGGCCGTCGAGGTACGCGGTCTCCGTGGACGCGAGCTGCGACAGGTCCATCTGGCAGCCGTCCGCTCCGAACGAGCGACACAGGTCGAGGAACGGCTCCGCGGCGAGTGCGGGGGCGCCGGCGCCGCGGATCAGGTCGCGCCCGCGCTGGAGGCGGACGGCGAACGACGTGTAGGCGATGCCGTAGAGTCTCTTGCCCCTGGCCGCGCCGGAGCCTTCCTCCGCAGCGGCTGCCGTCGCGCTGCCGCGGGCGCCGCCCGCGAGACCGACGGCCGAAGCGCCCAGGGCCTGGAGAAAGCGGCGGCGGCCGTCAGACACCGGACACCACCGCGCGCAGCTCGCGGTCCCACGGGCTGCGGTATTCCTTGGTCAGGAGCTTCGACGCCTCGGCGTCGCCTGTGACGTCCTGCTTCTGCTCGTCCCAGACCAGCGTGCGACCGAGCTTCATCGAGATGTTGGCGAGATGGCACGGGACACTGCTGCGGTGGCTGCTCGCGAGATCGGAGACCGGGGTCTTGCGCGACTTGACGCAGTCGACGAAGTTGCGGACGTGGGGCTCGAACTGGTCTCGGACCTGGTCGTAGCCCGACTCCTTCAGCGGCGTCGTGCGCGGGGCCGGCGGGGCGGGCGCGGGGGGCGGCCCGCTGAAGCGCGGAATCTGGTCCTCCGGTGGGATCGCGAGCTCCGGAACGATCTCGAACCCGGCGCGGCCGAGCGTCAGCATCCCGTTCGTGCCGTAGAACGCGAGACCGTCTTCACCGGCGGCGGCGACCTCGCGGCTCGACCAGCTGGCGAGGAAGCCCGGGTACTCGAAGAGGGCCTCGAATACGTCGGACGTCTCTCCGATCCCCTCGAGCGAATAGCGGCCGCCCATGGCCGACACCCGCAGCGGCGCCTTGTCCAGCATCCAC
>CAZVOI010000398.1:0-3301 GCA_964628275.1 uncultured Acidobacteriota bacterium
GCGTGGCCGAGGATCCCGATCACCATCGTCTTCCTCCAGCCGAGCTTGGCCAGCACGCTCCCGAGGATCGCCATCGTGCCGATCTCGGCCACCTGGCCGATGCTCATCACCGGCATCACCCAGTTGGCCTGGATCCCGACGCTCTGCAGGAAGCCGTTCGTCCAGATGAAGTAGCACTGGTGGACGTTGGCATCGAGGAACGTCACGAAGAACAGGATCGCCACGAACGGCGTCTTCAAGAGCTTCATCGCCTCCAGCCAGGCGAACTTCTCGACGCCCGCACCCGCCTTCTTCGGCGGCGTGTGCGGCAGCGTCATGCTCAGGGCGGCGAGCGCCAGCGAGGCGATGCCGGACGCCATGAACGTGTATCGAGTGGCCTCCTGGGCCGCGACGCCGGTCTTGCTGGTGCCGAGCGCCTTGCCCAGCCATTCGACGAACGGCACCGAGCCGAACGCCGGGATCTGCGCCCAGTCGGCGAGTACCAGCACGAACGGCCAACTCGCGGCGATCCAGCCGATGGTTCCCCAGAGCCGCACCCGCGGGAACTCGGTCTGGGGATTCTTCAGATTCGCGAAGGCGATCGAGTTCGTGATCGAAATCGTCGGCACGTAGAAGAGCGAGTGCAGGAGCATCAGCAGGAAGAACGGCCAGAAGCTCTGCGTCCAGGCGAGCGCCATGATCGCCAGGCCGCCGACCAGGTGGCTCGCCGCCAGGAACTTCTCGGCCGCGAAGTTGCGGTCGGCGAACTGCGCGCTGAAGAACATCGCCGTGAACGAGCCGATCGTGAACGCGTTCAGCACCCACGACTGCTGGGCGATGTCGAACCCCAGGCTCGGCAGATAGCCGAAGATCAGCGGCAGCCAGGCTCCCCAGATGAAGAACTCGAGGAACATCATCGCGCTCAACCGCCACCGCACGCCCTGGTTCATGCTCGCTCCTCCGCCTCGTGGCGTAGCGTCCTGCTGGTTCGAAAGGGAAAGGTTGGCCGAAGCATGAGCCAGAACCACGCCTCTCGGCAAGCGCGGCGGCTATCATTCGCGCCGAGAACCCTCATGACGCCTGATGAGTTCCGCCGTTTCGGCCACCGTGTCGTGGACTTCATCGCCGATTATCGTGCCGGCGTCGCCGCGCGGCCGGTGATGTCGCCGGTCGAACCGGGCGCGTTGAAGGCGCAGCTTCCGAAGGCGCCGCCCGACGCGCCCGAGTCGTTCGAAGCGGTGTTGCGCGACGTGCAGAGCCTGATTCTCCCCGGCCTGTCGCACTGGCAGAGCCCGCGCTTCTTCGGCTACTTCCCGTCCAACGGCGAGCTGTCTTCGGTGCTCGGCGATTACCTGAGCACCGGTCTCGGCGTGCTCGGACTCTCGTGGCAGTCGAGCCCCGCGCTCACCGAGCTCGAAGAGGTCGCCACCGACTGGTTCCGGCAGATGGCCGGCCTCTCGGATTCGTGGAGCGGTGTCATCCAGGACACGGCCTCGACCTCGACGCTGGTGGCCCTGATCTGCGCCCGCGAGAAGAGCTCCGGCTACGCGCTGGCGCGCGGCGGGTTGCAGACGAAGGAGAAGACCCTGGTCGTCTACGTCTCGGCGATGAGCCACAGCTCGGTCGAGAAAGCCGCGCTCCTGGCCGGCTTTGGCCGCGACAACGTGCGCGCGATTCCGGTGGACGCGAGCTACGCGATGCGGCCCGATGCTCTGCGCGACGCGATCCAGGCAGACCTCGCCGCCGGCCGAAAGCCGTGCGCGATCGTCGGCACCAGCGGCACCACCACCTCGACCGCTTTCGATCCGCTGGAACCGTTGGCCGAGCTCGCGAAAGAGCACGCCGCCTGGCTCCACGTGGACGCCGCGATGGCGGGGTCGGGAATGATCCTGCCCGAGCTGCGCCCGCTGTGGGACGGCGTCGAGGGCGCCGACTCGCTGGTGATCAACCCGCACAAATGGCTCGGCGCCGCCTTCGACTGCTCGCTCTACTACGTGCGCGACCCCGAGCACCTGGTGCGCGTGCTCTCCACGAACCCGAGCTACCTGCAGTCGAGTGTCGACAGCCGCGTCAAGAACCTGCGCGACTGGGGGATCCCGCTCGGCCGCCGCTTCCGAGCTTTGAAGCTGTGGTGCCTGGTCCGCGAGCAGGGTGTCGAGAATCTCCGCAAGCGGCTCCGGCGCGATCTGGACAACGCGCGCTGGCTCGAATCGCAGATCGTGTCGGCGCCGCACTGGCGCGTTCTCGCGCCGGTGGCGCTGCAGACGCTGTGCATCCGCCACGAACCCGAGGGCCTCACCGGCGACGCTCTCGACCGCCACACTCAGGGCTGGGCGGAGCGGGTGAACCGATCGGGCGCGGCGTACCTGACGCCCGCGATCCTGGACGGCCGCTGGATGGTGCGCGTCTCGATCGGCGCGATCCCGACCGAGCGCGAGCACGTCGCGGCGCTCTGGGACGCGATGCGCTCCGCCGTCAGGGGCTAATCCGGCGATCACTTTTTCCGATTGGACGGGCGCGCGCGCGCCGCCTAGCGTGCCGCACACCCCGTCCCCAGGAGGCGTCCATGAAATCCTTCGCTCTCGCCCTGCTCGTGTCGATCACGCCGCTCGCCGCGGGTCAGGAGCGCGAGCCTCCGATGAAGCCGACGCCGGCGCGCGCCGAGGGCGAGGGGCCGTTCGACAAGCTGATCCTGCGCGGCGCCACGCTGATCGACGGCACCGGCGCGCCGCCCTTCGGCCCGGTCGACATCGTGGTCGAGAAGAACCGGATCACCCAGGTCGCCGGCGTCGGCACGCCGGGCGTCCCGATCAACCCGGAGCGCCGGCCCAAGGGAGCCACCAAGGAAATCGACGTTTCTGGGATGTGGGTGCTGCCCGGCTTCATCGACCTGCACGTCCACACCGGCGGCTCGCCGAAATCCCCGGAGGCCGAATACGTCTACAAGCTGTGGCTGGCGCACGGCATCACCAGCGTCCGCGGCGTGCCGTTCGGCGACTTCGACTGGTCGCTCAGCGAGAAGGCCAAGAGCGCTCGGAACGAGATCACCGCGCCGCGCCACTTCAGCTATCACCGGATCGGCAGCGGTTGGGACAAGGGCCCGGTCAACACCGCCGAGGCCGCGCGCGAGTGGGTGCGCTGGGCGGCGGAGAAGGGGATCGACGGGCTGAAGCTCGGCGCGCACCGGCCCGAGATCATGGCGGCCGTGCTCGACGAGGCGAAGAAGCTCGGCCTGGGATCGACCGCGCACCTGGGCCAGACCGGGGTCGCGCAGATGAACGCTCTCGATGCCGCGCGGCTCGGGCTCGGCACGGTCACCCAT
>CAZVOI010000399.1:0-1743 GCA_964628275.1 uncultured Acidobacteriota bacterium
CCCGCGGTCAGCGACCCGGAAGCGGCCACCGCTCTTCGCCGACCACGCTGGTCCTCGGTCCCGCCTTGGGATCCGATTCGTCGCGATACTCGAGACGGGCCACGATCGCCGTGGCCCCGGCCGGGATCGGCAGCGTGAAGCGCTCGCTCCGCGACTCCATGGGCTTGAGGCGCGTGTCCTGCGCGACCGCCGTGGCGTTCAGGAACACATCCGCCGGTTGCAGCAGCACCCGGCCGGAGGCATCGGCGAGCCGCTTCCGGTAGATCCGCTCCAGCCGGTGCTCCAGCTCGCGCGCCCCGGGACGTTCGACGCCGACGGAGAGAACCAGTGCGTTGGTCGGGAGCCCACCAGGAACCGCGTGACCGACGCCGCTGTTGGTCACGACCACCTGCACGCCGGCGGACGCCGAGCCCTGGTCGACCGAGACGATGCGTAGCTCGACGCCGTGCTGGACCTTCGTCGGAACGCTGCCGCCGGACATGCGGTGCAGGTTGATCACCCGCTCGCTCGCCGCGAGCCCCTCGCGTACCGAGCTGCCGGGGACGGTCGGCATGTGGCATTCCTGGCAGGTCATGCCGCGGTCCCGGTACGGGCTGGTTTGCCATTCGCTGTAGTTCGAAAGCACCGCCACGCCGTGCGCGTTTTTGTGTTCGTGGCAGGCCGCGCACAAGAGCGGGCTGGCCTTGTGCAGGGCCGAGTATTCGCTGTCGTGGGACGCCGACTTCGCGTAGAGCAGCGGCCCGAACTTCACCTTGCCCGGCTTCGACTCGAAGCGGTTGCCTTGGGCGTCCATCTGGACGCTATAGACCGTGTGGCAGAAGTCACAGGTGACGCCTTCCCGCGTGACCTCCTGCTGCATCGCGTAGTCGCCCGTGGTCAGGCTCGTCGGCGCGTGGCAGGAGGCGCAGCCGCGCCGCACCGCGTCCTTGTCGGAGGCGCCGGCGACGGCCGACTCGATCGAGGCCAGGTAGGAGGGCCGGCTCGCCGAGCGCGCGTGCGCGGACTCCGACCAATACAGGTGGATCGTCGGGTGGCATTCCGCGCACGCCTTGGCCGGGGCGTAGGGCGACGTCCCCGCCGGAGCGAGTTGGGCGGCCGCCTGGCCTCGCGACGCGACGCAGAGGCCGACCAGCACCCATGTGCCGAGCCCCGGGCGTATGGCTCGTACGATGCTCTGCCTCAGCATGAAACCCTCCGAGGCGCCGAAGTATAGCGGTCGAGCACGACCCGCAGCCATCCGCGCGGGTGTCACCGGCTGAATCAGCAAGCAGCGCGCCTCAGATCGCGGCGAGGACGTCGGAGCCGGTGAGGATGTAGGTCTTGTCCGCCCCGAAGTCGCGCACCAGAACGGCCGGGTTCTCCGCCGTGATCATCGGGGCGAGCAGCTCCACGGGCGTGTCGATGTCGACGAAGCGAAACGCCTTCTGCATGATCGAGCGTACCGCTTGCTTGCGCAGCCGCGGGTCGCGCACCAGGCAGGAGTAGACGTGGCTCTCGCGCAGCGAGCCGACCACGCGCTGTTCCTGCGTGACCGGAATCTGCGAGAAATCGTTCTTGCTCATGCGCTCGAGGGCCTGCTCGATCGTATCGGTGGCCTCGACCCCGACCACGTCCGTGACGGCCTTGTTCTTCACCAGATCACGCGCGGTGAGGCCTTCGAGCGTCTCGTAGCCCATCGCCCGCATCCACTCGGGGTTGAACATCTTCCCGACGTAGCGCGAGCCGTGGTCGTGGAAGATCACG
>CAZVOI010000400.1:0-1556 GCA_964628275.1 uncultured Acidobacteriota bacterium
CTTCTCGAACTCCGGCTCGCCGTGGAGGATCGTGAGGTCGGGGTCGCGCCGCGCCCAGCTCGGGTCCTTGAAGCCGGCGTCCCAGGCTTTCTTGAGCGCGGCCAGGGCCTCGGGCTTGCGGCCGAGCTGTCCGAACGTGCAGGCGACGTTGTAGAGCACGATCGCGTCGTTCGGGCGCAAGGCCATGGCGAGGTTGGACTCCCGGATGGCCTCCTCCACACGTCCCATCTGCGTGTAGTCGTTGGCGAGCAGCGTGTGGCCCCGGGCATCTTCCGGGAGCTTCCTGAGATGCGCCTCCAGGATCTGGATCCGCTGCTGGACGCGGTTGTGGAGCGCGTCCTTCTTGCCCAGCGCCCCAAGTGAGTTGATGATCGGAACGTAGATGTTGTAGTCCTCGCCGGCTGCAGCGATCGCGGCATCGGCGAAGTCGGCCACGTCCTGGTACTTGCCGGCGGCGAAGAGAGCCCGGGCCAGCAGATAGTAGGCGCCCTCGCACTCGGCCTTGTGCTCGATCGCCTTGCGGGCGAGACGGATGGTGTCGTCGTACTTTCCGGCGGCGTACAGGATCCAGGCCTCCGCCACCTTGATCTCGGGCGCGTCCTTGCCGAGGGCGCTCGCCCGCTGGCTCGCCGCCACCGCCCGCTCGATCCACGTGGACTCGCGCTCGTAGTGGTAGTGGTACTGGGCGCAGGCGTTGGCGATCGCCGCGTGCGCGAGCGCGAACTCGGGGTCGAAGGAGACGGCGTTCTCGAACATCTGCAGCGCGAACTCGAGATCCTGGCGGGTCAGGCGGCGCGCGAAGCTCTTGCCGCGCAGGTAGAGGTCGTAGGCCTGGAGGTTCTCGGTGGGCTTGGAGGCGAGGGCCTGCTGCTCCTGAGGCGACAGCGTGACCCTGAGCGCCTCGGCGATCTTCTGCGCGATCTCGTCCTGCAGCTCGAAGACGTCCTTCATCTCGCGGTCGTAACGCTCCGACCAGAGCGGAAAGTCCTTCTTCGCGTCCATCAGCTGCGTGTTGATCCGCAGGCGGGGGCCGGAGCGGCGCAGGCTGCCGCCCAGCACGAAGGCCGCGTTCAGCTCGCGGCCGACCTGCTGGGGCGTCACCGGCTTGTCCCGGTAAGGCAGCACGGTCGACCGAGGGTAGATCTGCAGGCCCTTGATCTTCGACAGCTCGCCGATGATGTCCTCGGTGATCCCGTCGCGGAAGTACTCGTCCTCCTTGACGCCGGAGAGGTTCTCGAAGTAGAGCACGGCGACGGATTTCTCGGCCGGCTGGGTGGCTGCGCCGGGGCGCGAGTCGTGGAGGTCCACCGCGCGGCGTCCACCCGAGTCGGTGTCACGCTTCAGACGCAGCAGCTCCGTCTTGAGGTCGGTCGCGGTCTGGTAGCGCAGGTTGCGGTCCTTCTCGAGCGCCCGCCCCAGGATGCGTCCGAGCTCCGCGGGCAACGCGGGGTTCAGCTGGCCGAGCGGCGGCGGCTCGCGGTTGAGGATCGCGTCGAACACCACCGCCGAGGTCTCCCCCTGGAAGGGTAGCGCCCCGGTCGCCGCCTGGTAGAGCA
>CAZVOI010000401.1:0-3130 GCA_964628275.1 uncultured Acidobacteriota bacterium
CGACCTATCTGCTGCGCGAGTGGGGACGCTACTTCTTCGTTTCGGCCGGCTTGGCCGGAGCGGGCTTCGGCGTCCAGAAATCGGGATCGCCCGCCGCGAACTCCTTCGTCGAATAGCTGATCTTCGGGTTGAAGGCGAAGATCTGGCTGGTGGAGCTCAGCAGCGTGTCCTTCTGCAGTTCGCGGAGCCGATCCCGGCCGGCTTCGCCGACGGCGTCCTGATAGGCCTTGCCGTGAACCTCGACGTCCATCTCGGCCATCGACTTCATTGGCCTGAACACCAGGTAGGTGCCGGCTGGCGCGCCCGACACCACCTGGTAATAGGCGTAATGCTCGTCTTGCTTCGCCTTCTCGTGGGCCTCCTTCTCCAAGCGCCGGGCCGCAAGAAAGTCCGGACCGTGGCCCGGGTTGACGCGGTATGTCGTGACCGCGAAGTAGCGCATCTTCGCGACCTGGAAGTTGGCGCCGTAACTGAGGTTCGGCCGGTACGACGCGAGCATGTTGGTCCAGCCGCTGAGTAGGTCGCCATCCAGCACGGCCATCTGGTCGTTCTCCGCCTTGAGAGCGGCGTTCTTGTCGAAATCCTGCTCGTTCTTCTCGTAGGCGGCGTAGGAATCCCATCCGGTTACGAACCAGGCCTCCGGCGGGCCTGTCAGCGAGGTCATGCCGATCCACCCGCTCGGCCAGTTGGCCTTGGCGTACGCTCTCGGCCAGCCCAGCTCGATCTTTTCGTGCGCCGAGGTCTTGCCGGGCTTCACCTGCTCCCGAATGATCTGGAGCACCTTGGGTGGAGCCATATCCTGCCCAGCCGACGATTGGACGACGAGCAGCGCGAAACCTGCGGTCAGCGTGAGAGTTCGATTCATGTTTTGCCCGCCTCCTGAGCGGGCGACACGACGAGCGACCTACCGCCAGCGAAGCGACATTCCAGCGGACGCAGGCCTGATTTCTTGTTTTGGAGGGACCGGACCGGAGCGTGCGCCGGGCCGCTGCCGAAGTCAAGGGAACGAATTTCGCCGCGGGCTCGGCTGCTCAGGTTAATATCTAGACAGACTAGACAGGAGGAGCGATGCAGTGGCAGCTTCAGCAAGCCAAGCAGGGCCTGAGCGAGCTGGTACGGCGAGCGCTCGAGGACGGCCCCCAGATCGTGACCCGTCACGGTCGCGACGCCGTGGTGGTGATGGCTGTAGGAGAGTACGAACGCCTGAAAGGCGGCGCGCCCGATTTCAAGGACTTCTTGCGCTCGGCGCCTGATCTCGAGCGGCTGAGGATCACCCGGGACCGAAAGCGCACCCGAAGCATCAAGCTGTGAGCTTTCTGTTGGACACCAACGTCGTGGCTGAGCTGCGCAAGCCGCGCGCCCATCCGCGCGTGACGGCTTGGTTCGACTCAGTCGAAGGTGACGATCTCTATCTCAGCGTGCTGGTTCTCGGCGAGATCCAGCAGGGCGTGACACGGCTGCGCCGTCGCGATCCGCGTCAGGCGGCGAGTTACGATGCATGGCTGGCGCGGCTGCGCCGCGACTTCGCGACTCGGATCCTGCCGGTCACCGAGGACGTCGCGATCGAGTGGGGACTTCTGAGCGCCGGAGATCCTCTTCCCGTGGTGGATGGCCTGCTGGCGGCCACGGCTCGCGTCCGAGGCTTGACGGTGGTCACGCGCAACGTGGCGGACTTCACACGGGCCAATGTCGCCATCCTCGACCCGTTTGCGTAGCGGATTCGGAGGCGCTTCGGAGAGCGGTTAACATCCGCGTACCCCTGCGATGTCAGCGCGCGTCCCACTCGACGACGATCACTTCCACGACCGCTGCGGCCTGTTCGGTATCTTCGGCCACCCGGAAGCCGCCAACCTCGCGTACCTCGGCCTTTACGCGCTCCAACATCGGGGCCAGGAGTCGGCGGGCATCGTAGCGAGCGCTGCGGGGCGGTTGCGGGTCGAGAAGGGCATGGGGCTCGTCCACGACGTCTTCGACGAGACGCGGCTCCAGAGCCTGCCCGGTGATATCGCGATGGGCCACGTGCGCTACTCGACGGCCGGCGACACGGTGGCCGAGAACGCGCAGCCCTACCTGATCGATTGCCACCGCGGGCCGATCGCGGTGGGCCACAACGGCAACCTGGTGAACGCGAGCGTGCTGCGCCAGCAGCTCGAGTCGGCGGGCGCCATCTTCCAGAGCGGCTCCGACACCGAGGTGATCCTGCACCTCTACGCGCGGAGCCACAAGGACAAGCTCGAGGACGCGCTGGCCGCAAGCCTCAGCAAGGTGATGGGCGCGTTCTCGCTCCTGTTCCTCACTAGAGACGCGCTGGTCGCGGCGCGCGATCCCTGGGGTTTCCGGCCGCTGGTTCTGGGCCGTCTCGACGACGCCTGGATCGTGGCGTCCGAGACCTGCGCGCTCGACCTGATCGACGCTGACTACGTGCGCGACGTGGAGCCCGGTGAGCTGGTCGTGATCGACCGCTCCGGGTTGCGCTCGTTCCATCCGTTCCCGTCCGAGCCGAAAGCGCAGTGCATCTTCGAGCACGTCTACTTCGCCCGGCCCGACAGCCTGGTGTTCGGCCGCAACGTGCTGGCGTCGCGGCTGGCGCTCGGCCGCCAGCTCGCGCGCGAGGCGCCGGCCGACGCCGACATGGTGGTTCCGATCCCCGACAGCGGGATGGGCGCGGCGCTCGGCTACGCGGAAGAGAGCGGCCTGCCGTTCCAGTGGGGCATGATCCGCAATCACTATGTCGGCCGCACCTTCATCGAGCCCAAGCAGAAGGTCCGTTCGTTCGGCGTGAAGATCAAGCTGAACGCGGTCACCGAGGTGCTCGCGGGCAAGCGCGTGGTGTTGATCGACGACTCGATCGTGCGTGGCACCACCTCACGCAAGATCGTGCGGATGGTGCGCGAGGCCGGCGCGCGCGAGGTGCACATGCGCATCTCCAGCCCGCCCACCACCGGGCCTTGCTACTACGGCATCGACACGCCCAGCCGCGAGGAGCTGATCGCCGCGACGCATACCGTCGACGAGATTCGCAGCCACATCGAGGCCGACAGCCTCGCCTACCTATCCCACGAGGGCCTGCTGAAAGCCGTCGACGATCCGCTCGGCGGCCGCCACTGCACCGCCTGCTTCTCGGGCCGCT
>CAZVOI010000402.1:0-1891 GCA_964628275.1 uncultured Acidobacteriota bacterium
GGTGTGGACGGCCGGCAGCGAGGTGTTCTGGGCGACGGTCATCGGTAGGACCAGGCCGTGACGCTTGCGGTCCTCCGGGGCCAGGTACACGCCGCGACGGATCGCCTCGCTGGTTCGGCGCGGCAGGAAGGCGCGGCCCAGGAGCCGCATCGAGCCGCCGAGCGCCGGCGTCGCGCCGAACAGCGTCTGCATCAGCTCGGTCCTGCCGGATCCGACCAGGCCTGCGAACCCGAGGATCTCGCCGCGCGCGGCGCTGAACGAGACCGGCACCGGCGCGCCGGGGACGAGCAGGCCTTCGACCTCGAGCACGACTTCGGAAGGCGGGGATTCCGGCCGCGGTGGGTAGTAGTTGGCCGACAGCTCGCGACCCACCATCAGGCCGACGATCTTCTGGTGGGTCGCCTCGGCCCGTTCGAGGTCTCCGACGTGCCGCCCGTCGCGCAGCACGCTGATGCGATCGGCCAGCTCGAGGACCTCCTCCATCCGATGCGAGATGTAGATGATCGCGATGCCCTCGGAGCGGAGCTGGCGAATGATCGTGAAGAGCTTCTGCGACTCGCCCGCCGTCAGCGACGAGGTCGGCTCGTCCATGATGATGATGCGCGCCCGGAGCGCCAGCGCCTTGGCGATCTCGACCATCTGCATCTCGCCCACGGTCAGGCTCGAGACAGGCGTGTCGGGAGGGTGAGCCAGGCCGACGCGGAGCAGCAGCTCCGCGGCCGCGCGCTGCATGGCGTCGCGCCGGAGCGGGCTGAGCAGGCCCAGAGAGCGGTCTTCGTTCCCGAGAAAGACGTTGCCGGCCACGTCGAGGTTCGGCGCCAACATCAGCTCTTGATGGATCAGGGCGATGCCGACCTCTTTGGCGTCGCGAACCGACTGGAAGCGCAAGCCTCGACCATCGAGCAGGATCTCTCCCGCGTCGGGCGGATACGCGCCCCCCAGTACCTTGATAAGGGTGGACTTGCCCGCCCCGTTCTCGCCGGTCAGGGCCAGGACCTCGCCACGGCGCAATTGGAGGGAGACGCCGTTGAGTGCCACCACGCCCGGGAAGCGCTTGGTGATCCCGCGCATCTCGAGGAGCGGCGGCGCGGTCATGCGGGGACTCAGCGCGAGCGGGCTACTTCTTCCACAGGGCGAGGCGCTTCTCGAAGTCGGCGAGGTTGTCCTTGTCGATGACCTCGACGCCGGTGTTCTCGATGCCGCCGGCCGGAATCTCGGCGCGCACCTTGTCGAAGTCCGTGGCCAGGCGGTGCATCCACCTGGCCGAGCGATAGCCCATCTCGAACGGATGCTGCACCACCGTGCCCGCGATCGTCCCGTCCTTGATCCCCTTGAGCGTGCCGTCTTCTTCGTCGAACACCGCCGCCAACACCTTGTTGCGCTTGCCGGTGCCCTCGAGCGCCGCCGCGATCGCGGGCCCGTTGTACGACCACAGGCCGCACACCAGGTTCACGTCGGGGCGCGCGTTCAGGATGTCCTCGACGTTGGAGCGGGCCTTGGCGCGGTCGGTCTGGTCCTCGCGCCTCTCCACGATCTCGATGTCGTGGCCCGCAACCGCGTCCGCCACTCCCTTCAAGCGCTGGGCCGCATTGTCGGCCGAGAAGAAGCCCACGAACACCGCCATCTTTCCGCCCTTGGGCAGGAGCTGCACGATCCGCTCGCCGAGCTTCTTGCCCGCCTCGTAGTTGATCGTGCCGACGTACAAGAGCCGCTTCGAGTCCGAAGCGTCCGAGTCGAACATGATCAGCCGCGTCTTCTGCGCCGCGTTGTTCAGCACCGAGACCTGGTCCTTGGGCGCGATCACGCTGACGGCGATCGCGTCGTAGCCCTGGCTGACCAGGTTCTCCAGGATCTGGTTCTGCTCCTCGGTCTTGCCGTTGGGCGGCATCTT